>NZ_JBVHWM010000059.1:0-58449 GCF_055564375.1 Streptomyces sp. NPDC029138 | reverse complement strand
TGCCGGTGCCCCGGTCGTACGGGGCGATGTCCCGGGTGTGCAGGCCGAGGGCATGGTCGTACGGGGCGATGTCCCGGGTGTGCAGGCCGGTGCCCCAGTCATGCGCGGTGATGTCCCTGGCGTGCAGGCCGAGAGCATGGTCGTACGCGGTGATGTCCCGGACGTGCGCGCCGATGCCCCGGTCCTACGCGGTGATGTCCCGGACGTGCAGGCCGACGCCCCTGACGTGCGCGCCGACGCCCCGGTCCCGCAGGCCGATGTCCCGGCCCCGCGAGGTGAACGGGGGCTCGCCGTCCCCACCCTCCCCTGACCACCGCACCGTCCGCGAACACGGACACGGACACACCACCCATGAGCACCCCCGCCACCGTCCCGGAAGACACCACCATGAGCGCCCCCGCCCCCACCCCGGCCCGCCCCTCCGTCCTCTTCGTCTGTGTCCACAACGCCGGCCGCTCGCAGATGGCCGCCGCCTTCCTCACCCACCTCGCCGGGGACGCGGTCGAGGTGCGGTCGGCCGGGTCGGCCCCCGCCGACACGGTCAACCCGGCCGTCGTGGCGGCGATGCGCGAGGCGGGCGTCGACATCTCCGCCGAGACCCCGAAGCTCCTGACCACCGACGCGGTCCGGGCGTCCGACGTGGTGATCACCATGGGGTGCGGCGACACCTGCCCCGTCTTCCCCGGCAAGACGTACCTGGACTGGCAGTTGGACGATCCCGCCGGGCAGGGCGTCGACGCCGTACGCCCCATCCGCGACGAGATCGAACACCGCGTCCGCGGCCTGCTCGCCGACCTCGGAGTGGCGCCCCGCGCCTGACGGCCGCCGGGCCCGGGCCCGACGGCCGTGATCCCGCGGTCCGCGTGGGTCGTGGCGGCTAGGATCCCGGGCATGGCCCTGACCCTGAGCGACGTGGAGCGGTTCGAGGCGGCCAGGCCCCGGCTGGAGGCCATCGCCTATCGCCTGCTCGGCTCCGCGAGCGAGGCCGAGGACGCCGTGCAGGAGACGTTCCTGCGCTGGCAGGCCGCCGGCGCCGACCACATCGAGGTCCCCGAGGCCTGGCTGACGAAGGTGCTCACCAACCTCTGCCTCAACCAGCTCACCTCGGCCCGTGCGCGGCGCGAGACCTACGTGGGCCAGTGGCTGCCCGAGCCGCTGCTCGCCGGAGACCCGATGCTGGGCCCGGCCGACACGGCGGAACAGCGCGAATCGGTGTCGTACGCCGTTCTCACCCTGCTGGAGCGCCTGTCCCCGGGCGAGCGGGCGGTGTACGTGCTGCGGGAGGCCTTCGACTACCCGCACCGGGAGATCGCCGAGATCCTCGACATCAGCGAGGCCGCGAGCCAGCAGATCTTCCACCGTGCCAAGAAGCACGTCGCGGACGGCAAGGCCCGCACGGAGATCGACGAGGCCGCCGCCCGGCGGATCGTCGACGAGTTTCTCGCCGCCGCCACCAGCGGCCGGACCGAACCGCTGGTACGGCTGCTCACCCAGGACGCC
Source organism: Streptomyces sp. NPDC029138 (assembly GCF_055564375.1). Lineage (NCBI taxonomy): Bacteria > Bacillati > Actinomycetota > Actinomycetes > Kitasatosporales > Streptomycetaceae > Streptomyces > Streptomyces sp. NPDC029138. The sequence goes on along the minus strand of NZ_JBVHWM010000059.1, from coordinate 56,949 downwards.
ATCTCGATCGGTGACGGCGGCGGCAGGGTCCCGGCCCGCACGAAGGCGTTCGAGGGCGCGCTCGCGGTCGCGAAGTTCATGCGCGGCCTGTTCAAGCCCGGCAAGGCCAAGCGGAACCTGGTCGGCGGCTCGCCCGGGGTCTACGCCACCACCGCCAACGGAGACCCGGCCGTCGTGGCGGTCCTCGACGGGCGGGTCATCGGCGTCATATGCCTGGAGGTCACCGCCGACGGCATCCGCGCGTTCCGCAGCCAGGCCAACCCGGACAAGCTCGAACGCGCGACCCGGCACTGGGCGGCCACCGACCACGGCGAACCCCTGCTCCACGCCTTCTGATCCCGGGCTCCACGCGTTCTGATCCCGGGCTCCACGCGTTCTGATCCCGATGTGATGTGCTTCACACCGCGTTCCTGTCAGGAAAGGGCGGGCCGCCCGGTTCAAGGGGCGAATCCGCGTCTGACAGGAGCCAGAGAATGCAGCACCGCATCGTCGTCCTCGGAGCCGGATACACCGGAGCCATCACCGCCGGGCGCCTCGCCAGGCGGCTGCGCCCCGAAGACGTAGCCATCACCCTCGTCAACGCCGAACCCGACTTCGTGGAGCGCGTCCGGTTGCACCAGCTCGCGACCGGCCAGGACCTCAGGCCCCGGCCCTTCAGCGAGATGTTCGCGGGCACCGGCGTGGAGCTGAGGCTCGCACGGGTCACCGGTGTCGACGTCGACCGCAGGACCGTCGCCGTCACCGACGCGAACGGCGCCCGGGAACTGGAGTACGACACCCTCGTGTACGCCCTCGGCAGCGGCTGGAACGACCAGGGCGTCCCCGGCGCGGCCGAGCACGCCCACGAGATCGCCGGGCGCGCCGGAGCGCTGCGGCTGCGCGAGCGCCTGGCCCGGCTGGAGGCCGGGCAGCCGGTGGTCGTGGTCGGCGGCGGCCTCACCGGTCTGGAGGCGGCGGCCGAGATCGCCGAGGCCCGCCCGGACCTCGATGTCACCCTCGCCGCTCGCGGCGGCCTCGGCGACTGGCTCTCCGACAAGGGCCGCGCCCACGTGCGCAAGGTCTTCGCCGGGCTCGGCGTCACGGTGCACGAGCACACCGCCGTCACCGCCGTCGCGGCCGACCACGTCACCACCGCCGACGGCGCCTTTGTCCCGGCCGCGGTCACCGTGTGGACCGCCGGTTTCGCCGTCCACCCGATCGCGCGGGCCACCAGCCTGGAGGTCACCGGCACCGGGCAGATCGTGGTCGACCGGACCATGCGCTCGGTCTCGCACCCGGACGTGTACGCCGTCGGGGACGCGGCCCTCGCGATGGGCCCAGGCGACAAGCCGCTGCGGATGTCGTGCGCCTCGGGCGTCCCCACCGCCTGGCAGGCCGCCGACGCCATCGCGGCGCGCCTGACCGGCGGCAGGCCCCCGAAGGTGCCGCTGCGCTACTTCAACCAGTGCATCTCGCTGGGTCGCAAGGAGGGCCTGATCCAGTACGTCACCGCCGACGACCGAGCGGTGCGGGCGGCCCTGACCGGGCGGATCGCCGCCGTCTACAAGGAACTGGTCTGCAAGGGCGCGGCCTGGGGCGTCGCCAACCCGCTCCTCGTCCCGGCCGCGCGGCGCCGCGTGGTGCGGGGCCGGAACGGCGCGGTGGCACCGGCGGACGCACCGGCCTGACCGGAGGTCCGCCGGACGCGCCACACCGGTTGTCGTCGGACAGTTCGCGGCGACAACCGGGCGGTGCGGGCCGTAGCGGCCTCGTCGGGCACGCGGCTCGTGGCCGAACCGTGTGCCCCACGGGACGCGGTGCGCGTATCCGGCCCGCTCCGGGTCCGGGTGCCACATCCCACGTCGCCCACACCCGCGAACCCTGATTCCCGGACCCCGATTCACGTGCCGTCGTCGAAGCCCGCTTCCGCGAGTGCCAGCATGTGCGCGGCGGTCAGGGCGTTCCCCGGGTCGGCGGCGGTGGCCAGCAGCCAGGTCGCCGCCGCGAGCGACGAGCCGGGCGGGACGACCAGTAGTTCGCGGCGGCCCACCGTGCCGTGGTCCAGGGCGATGGCATGCGCCTCGGCGTCCACGGCCGACAGGGCGACTTCGATCACGCGGCCGGGCACCCGGACCAGGTGCGGGGCGTCGGGCCAGGCGACGGCGTCCACGGTGACGTGCGTGACGGTGCCGAGGCCGGGGTGCAGGGAGCCGACCAGTGCCGGGAGTTCGAGTTCCAGCAGGTCGCAGCGCGGCCACCAGGCCCCGGTGAGGGGACCGCGGCCGACCCCCGGGGTGAGGGTCAGCCGGGCGGCCGGCATCCGGTAGGTACGGGGTCCGTCCGGGGAGACACCCTCGGCCGGCGTTCCGGTCACGTCCACCACGCGGACCGGGACGTCACCAGCCCCATGCGTCCTCGTCGGTCCGCGTGGCCGCGGCGGGTGCGGCCGGCGCGGCCGTGGGCGCGTCGTGGCAGGTGAAGCCGAGCCGGGTCAGGGCCCGGCGCATCTCGCCGGACGTGAAGTCGCGGCGATCCTGCTTGGTGATCACTTCCCCGACCTGCATGACGGGGTAGACACGGCGGCCGATGCTCACGGAGACGCCGGTGACCGGTTCGGGCGAGATACCGCTCATCGACTGCTCGACCTCGCTCTTGATCAGGTCGAAGGGGAAACGGGCGATGACACAGCGCATGGCGGACTCCACAGGGTTGGGGGGCAGACAGCGGAGGGATCGACCGTAGGCTCGCCCCGCACGCGGGGAGCGAATCCCGGTGCCTGGACTAGGAGTTGTTCCTGGGGGCGGAGCGACGGGCGCGGGGGACCGCACCACGGCCGGCGGCACGCCCCCGGCGTCCGCGCGCGGCGGTTCCCGTGCGCTCGCTCCGTTCGGCGACCGGCGCGGTGACCGTGACGGGCACGCCGGACGGGGTGCGGGCGCCGGTGATGCGGTGCAGTTCGGCCTCGCCCGGGCGGACCCGGACGGTGCGCGGAGTGATGCCGGCGTCGGCCATCAAGCGGTCCATCGCGCGGCGCTGGTGCGGCAGGACGAGGGTGACGACCGTGCCGGACTCGCCGGCGCGGGCGGTACGGCCGCCTCGGTGCAGATAGTCCTTGTGGTCCCCGGGCGGGTCGACGTTGACGACGAGGTCGAGGCCGTCGACGTGGATGCCGCGGGCGGCGACGTTGGTCGCCACCAGGACCGTGACGTGGCCGTCCTTGAACTGGGCGAGCGTCCGGTTGCGCTGCGGCTGGGACTTGCCGCCGTGCAGGGCCGAGGCGCGCACCCCGACGGACAGCAGGTGCTTGGCCATCCGGTCGACCGCGTGCTTGGTGTCCAGGAACATGATCACCCGGCCGTCGCGGGCGGCGATCTCGGTCGCGGCGGTGTGCTTGTCGGCGTCGTGCACGTGCAGCAGATGGTGCTCCATGGTGCTGACGGCACCGGCGGACGGGTCGACCGAGTGCACCACGGGGTCGTGGAGGTAGCGCCGTACCAGGAGGTCGATGTTGCGGTCCAGGGTGGCCGAGAACAGCAGCCGCTGGCCGCCGTCGGCGACCTGGTCGAGCAGGGCGGTCACCTGCGGCATGAAGCCCATGTCGGCCATCTGGTCGGCCTCGTCCAGAACGGTGACGGCGACCTGGTCCAGCCGGCAGTCGCCCCGCTCGATGAGGTCCTTGAGGCGGCCGGGTGTCGCGACGACGACCTCGGCGCCGCCGCGCAGCGCGCTCGCCTGACGGCCGATGGACATGCCGCCGACCACGGTGGCGAGCCGCAGCCGCAGGGCGCGGGCGTAGGGGGTGAGCGCGTCGGTGACCTGCTGGGCCAGTTCCCGGGTGGGGACGAGGACGAGGGCGAGCGGCTGCCGGGGCTGGGCCCGCTGTCCGTCCAGGCGGGCCAGCAGGGGCAGACCGAAGGCGAGCGTCTTGCCCGAGCCCGTGCGCCCACGGCCCAGGACGTCCCGGCCGGCCAGCGCGTTCGGCAGCGTGGCCGCCTGGATCGGGAAGGGTACGGTGACGCCTTCGGCGCCGAGCGCGGCCAGCAGTCGTGCGGGCATGTCCAGTTGGGCGAAGGTCTCGACCGCCGGCAGCGGTTCGGTGAGGGTGACCGGCAGGGCGAACTCCTGCCGGCCGGTGCCGGGGGGGGGGGGGGGGGGGGTGGGGGGTGGGGGGGTGGGGGGGGGGGGGGGGGGGGGGGGAGACCGCGCCCCCCCCCCCCCACATGCAGGCAGTTGGTGGGGGCCGCGGAGTGCCACGGGGAGGGGGCTGCGAAGCCGGGGGGAGGGTTCTGGGGAGGGGGCCCGCGCCCCCCCCCCCCCCCCCCCCGCCCCCCCCCCCCCCCCCCCCCCCGCTCCTGCGTCCGGTGACCGGACGGGGGCTCTGCCGGCCGGATTCCTGCGTCCGGGAGCGGCCGCCGCGCGTGCCGCCTGCCGTTCGGGTGGACGTCAGCTCTGCGCGGAAGCGACCTGAGTTGCCGCCGGTGCGACGGGTGCGGTTCATGAGGGAACCTTCCTCGATGCGGCGTATCGAGGAATTCCGCCCAGCGGCGATGGCCGCACGTGGATTCGCAAGAATGAGCCGACGGAAATGCGAAAAAAGCCGGGCCGGTGCCGGAAAGCAATGGGCTGGGGCCCGCACCACGAGAGCGCGGGCCCCAGCACCATGCTGTACGTCAGCGTCAGGCGGGAACGATGTTCTCGGCCTGCGGGCCCTTCTGGCCCTGCGTGACGTCGAAGGTAACCTTCTGGCCTTCCTGAAGCTCGCGGAAGCCGGAGGTGGCGATGTTCGAGTAGTGGGCGAACACGTCGGCGCCGCCGCCGTCCTGCTCAATGAAGCCGAAGCCCTTTTCCGCGTTGAACCACTTCACGGTGCCAGATGCCATATTGAATCTCCCTTGGGGGGCAGTGCCGGACTTCGCACTTTACGAAGCCGAGTCGCCGCGAGGATCACCCCTCCGGAAGAATCCGGAAAGCTCTGCAAAGAAAAGATCTCTGGCAACCAAAACTGCAACTGGTATCACGCTAACACAGGCAGGCCGGAAGACCCACGCGTTTTCGCGATCGACCAGGAATTCTCGTCCGGCTGCGCTCCGTATTTCTGTAGCGGCGGGTCTAGGTATCCGCGCCGCGCTCATCGAGCCTGCGGCGCATGTCCCGGTTCAGCCGGAGGGCGTCGTCCAGCTGGTCCTCCAGCGAGACGATGCGGCACGCGGCCTCGATGGGCGTGCCCTGGTCCACGAGTTCCCGGGCGCGGGCGGCGGTGCGCAACTGGCGGCGCGAGTACCGGCGGTGGCCGCCCTCCGACCGCAGCGGGGTGATCAGCTCGGCCTCGCCGATGGCCCGGAGGAACGCGGGGGTGGTGCCGAGTACGTCGGCGGCACGGCCCATCGTGTAGGCGGGGTAGTCGTCGTCGTCCAGGCTGCCTGCGGCAGGGGCGTTCTCGGCGGGCATGGCACCTTCGTCTCGGGGGCGCGGCGAGGAACCCGGGCATGCGCGGCACCCGTGCTCCGAGGCGTTCAGCACCCTCCGCCTCGTCCGACAACCCTAACTCCGGCGGCCGAGCAGATATGTCCTCGCCGGGACAGACTTTCTCGAGGCCCGCCCCGGCGGTCGACCGCCCCGCGCGTCGGCGTCCCGCCCCGGGTGGCGGAACCGGGCGGACGCGGGTGAGCGTGCCGCGGCCACCGCACGGTGAGCGGGCCGCGGCCACCGCCCTCGCGGGCCCTCCCGCGGACCTGCGCGGAGTACGGTGAAGGCGCCGAGGGTTCTTCGGGCGCCCGTCCCGCACGGTGCCGTTCTCGGTGCACGACGACGCCGGGCCGGTCCCGTCCGGACCGGGGCAGGACTCGCCTCATGACCGTGAACGTGCCCGACCGCGGAAGCCGGCAGGGGCCGTCGCCCCTGGAAGGGGAGTGCATCCGCCCGCTGTCCCGGTGGCAGATCGAGGACCGGCTGGAGGAGCTGGGCGACCTGTACGCGGAGACGTCCGGAGGCGGTCCCCGGGCCTGGAACGAGGACCGGAGGCTGTTCCTGCGGCGACTCGCGGCCGAGGCGCAGCGCCCCGGGTTCGCCCTGCTGGTCGCCGAGCGGAACGTGCTCAGCGAGCCGCCGGGGCCGGGTCGTACCACCGGAGCCGGGGACGTCACCCGCCGCCGGGAAGCCGTCGTGGTGACGGGATGCGGCTACGGCTTCCCGGTCCACGGGCACGGGCCCTGGTGGCGGGGGCTTGACGGGTACCTCCCGCCGGAGCTGCTCCGGCTCGCCGCCGCCGGGAGGCTCTTCGCGGTCTCCGGGCTCGTGGTCCACTCCGGGGTGCGCACCCGGAACCAGGGCCGTGACTGGAATCTCGCCCGGCGCTTCCAGCGCAGGCTGCTCGCCGATCACGCGGCCGGACTCGCCGGCCACCCGGCCGTGCTCGGCGTCACGCTGGCGGACCGGAGCGACACCGCGACCCGCCGCGCCCTGCGGTCCTGGGGCTGGCGCTCCGTCCCGGCCGGCTCCCGGGCCACGCCCCGCTCGGCGCGGTGGTGCGCCCTCGTCATCGGGCCGTGACGACCGGACGCCCCGCCCTTCTCCAGTCCGGCACGTCACACGATCACCACGCCCCCTTTCGCCAACTTCCTTCTGTGTAACGACCATTGTCCGAACGCGACTCTTCGTGTTCCACTAATCTCCTTCCGCCACAACGATCACCCGCTCCCGGGCGGCGAGCATCCATGAGGGATCCGTGTGTGAAGACCTGGGGTTCGAAAGGCTCCTCAGTGAGGAAGGCTTCTTCGCGCGTCTGCTCGGCCGGTCACCGTCGGGCGCGGGCCGTGAACCGTTGTACGGCCCCGACCTTCCCGTGGTGCTGCTCACCGGTGGCCCGGGCATGGGCAAGGCGCGGCTGCTGCGAGCGGTGCGGGACCGCTTCGCCCTGAAGGTGCCGGTGATCCATCTGGACTGCGGCTCGCCGGTGTACGCGGACCGGGCCGAGCCGGAGCCGGACGCCCGCTCGGCCGCGACCGAGGTCCTGTTGGAGGCCGCCGTGCGGCTGTCCACCTGGCAGGGGACGGGCGGCTCCTTCGCCTTTCCGCGTCTCTTCACGGGCCTCGCGATGATCGCGACCGGTGTCACGGAGGGGACGCCCGAAGCGGTCGCGACAGAGGTCGAGAGGTACGAGGAGTTACCCCAGCGGCAGCGCTTCCGCGGCCTGGGCACGGGCGACTTCTGGCGCGGTGTGCTCCGCGAGGCCATCCGCAACCTGCTGACCACCCTGGCCGGGCAGACGCTCGACCCGTACTCGGCGTCGGTGAGCAACGCGCTGCTGGACGCCCTGTTCGCGAGCCTGGGGCCCCGGGGCCGGGCCGAACTCGCGCGGCTCTACGGCGCCTATCCCGGCGCGGCCGGCCAGCCCGAGCACGGGCTGCGTGACCTCGCGACCGACTTCCAGGGCGGCGGAGAGGGACGGGAGGTGGCGGAGCGCTTCCTCTTCCGGGCGCTGCGCGAGGACCTGGAGGCGGCGTACGCGGGCGCGGTCGGCTGGCTGCGCCGGGTCGGCCGCCCGGCCCTGCTGCTGGACCACGCCGACTCGCCCCTCGGGGAGCAGCTGCTGCGTGCCGCGCTCGCCGACCGCCGGGACGGGCAGCGCGACCGCGTGGTGATCGTGGGCACCGCGCGCCGGGCGGACGGCGGGGCCTTCCTGTACGAGGGGCTGCCGCCGCACCAGGTGCCGGCCCCGGCGGAGTTCCGCCCCGCCGACGGCGTGCCGGCCACCTGGTCCCGGCGCGCGGACGAGGGACCGGTCCGGGCGCCGCTGGCCGACGGGGTGCTCCTGCTGCGGATGCCCTTTCTCACCGGCGACCAGCTGCGGAAGGAGACCGAGCGCAGGCAGCGGCGCGCGGGGCCGCAGGGCGGCACGAACCGCCGTCGTATCGACACCGCCGTGGCCCGGCTGAGCGGCGGGCGACCGCACACGGTGATCCGGCTGGCCGCCGCGTCCGCCGCCTTCCGGATGGCGGCGGACGACAACGACCGGGACATCCTGGACGCCCCGCTGCGGCACCCGGGCGACGGCAGCCCCGAGCGGCCCGTGGCGGACGTCCTGCTGGACGAGCTGGTCCTGGAGCAGCTGCCGGTGCGGTTGCCGGCCGAGCACCACGACCAGTGGCTCGATCTGCTCACCCATCTGTCGGTGGCGCACGACGAGGAGTGCGCGGACGTCCTGCTGCGCCACCACCAGTCCGGCCGCGTCCACCGCCTGACCGCGCATCAGGTCGCCCAGCTGCTCACCGACACCGGATGGCCCAGCTGCGAACGGCACTTCATCGGGGACTTCGGGCTGCGCCAGCTGCTGGTGCACCGGCTGTACCGGCTGCGCCCCGACGGCGCCGCCTGGTACGCCGACCACCACCTGCTGCGGGACCACTACGCCGTACGCATGGCGGACGGGGCCGCGCCGAGCGGCGGGGCGTTCCGGTCGGTCATGGCGCACCGGATGAACCACCACCTGGTGTCCGGAGGCGTGGACGACGTGGTGCGCCATCTGGCCGCCACACTGCCCGGCCGGCCCCAGGAGTGGTGCGCGGAGCTGCTGGAGATCGCCCAGGCGCCGTATCCGGGCGGGGCGGACGCCCGCCGACAGCGCGCCGAGGGCCTGGTGCCGGTGGACGGTCCGGCGCTGCGCCGCACGGTCGACCAGCTGCTGCACGCGGTGTGGCTGTGCGAGGAGCGGACCAGGCCGACCGGCAGGGAGACGGCCCGCACGCTGGCCAAGCTGCTGAACCTTCTCTCGATCATGGAGTTCGAGGGCGCCGGACAGCTCGGCAGGACGGCCACCGACTGGAGGGGCCTCGCGGAGAACGAGCAGCCGCTGCTGCGCTGTGCCTGCACCGAACAGCTCGGGCGAAGGAGATAACGGGGATGCCCAGGTGGAAGAAGATCCTCTATGCGCTCCTGGCCGTGGCGGCGGCCGTGGCGGTCGGCCTGTTCGGCTGGTCCCTGCTGATGAAACCGGACATGTGCGGCGACGGCGTCGAGCGGATCGGCGGCGAGTGCGTCGGCGTCAACGGCACGGGCTACGACTTCGGCACCCCGGAGATCCGCGCCGTCGCCCGGGCCATCGCCCAGGAGAACAAGAGGATCGAGGGCCGACCCCATGTGACGGTGGCGATGATGCTGCCGCTCCAGTCGGACCGGGCGGCGCTGCGGCGGCAGATGCGCAGCGACCTCCAGGGCGCGTACCTGGGACAGCTGAAGGCCAACGAGGGTGAGGGGGAGCCGCCGAAGATCCGGCTGGTGCTGGCCAACCCCGGGCGGGACTACCGGCAGCAGGCCAAGGTCGTGGACACCCTGCTGGACATGGCGGCCTCCGGCGAGGACCGGCTGCGCGCCGTCACCGGCTTCAACCTCAGCCTCGACGCCACGGAACAGGCCGTCGAACGCCTGACGGACCACGGGATACCGGTGCTCGCCTCCCGGATCAGCGGGGACCAGATAGCGAACGAGGACGGCGTGGACGGGATGGCGAAGCCGGAGTTCCCCGGTCTGGCCCGGATCATCCCCACCAACGGCGACGCGGCGCAGGCGCTGGCCGACTTCAACGGCGAACGGGGCCGGGAGAACCGTAAGACGGTCCTGGTCTACGACACCCGGCCGGACAACTACAACGAGTCGCTGGCGAAGGCGTTCAGCGGGATCGAGGAGAAGGGCGTGCCCGGCCCCGCCGCGATGCCCTTCCAGTCCCCGGCGATCGACGAGGAGGGCTCGACCGGCAACCAGTTCACCCAGATAGCCAACAACATCTGCGACTCCGAGGCCGACACCGTCTACTTCGCGGGCCGCACCCTCCACCTGCGGATCTTCGCGCTCAAACTCGCGCAGGTGGGCTGCGGGAACCGGCACTACACCGTCATCAGCGGCTCCGACGCGGCCTCGCTGCGGCAGGACATGAAGAAGAAGGACTGGGAGCGGCTGCGCGGCGCCGACGGCAGGGCGAAGGTGACCGTGCAGTACGCCGCGCCGGCGCACCCGGACGCCTGGAGCACCGAACTGACGGCCTGGAAGAAGAGGTGGGGCGCCTCGCACGACCGCGAACCCGCCCGGAACGAGCTGCCCCAGTACCTCACCGAGCCGAACGCGGCCCTGGACGGCTTGCGGGAGCTGATCGGGACCACGCGCCGCGAGGGGACGGACCTCGGCTCGGTCCCGGACCTGGAGGACTCCCGGACGATGCTCGTGTACGACGGCCTGGTCACCATCGGCACGGCACTGCACCAGACGCAGAGCGGCGGCGCCAAGCAGCTGCCCGGCCTGGAGGACGTGGGCAGGGAGTGGTCGCAGCTCCAGTCCCGGCACCGGGTGCGCGGCACGAGCGGGCTGATCTGCCTGACCAGCGGCGGGAACCCGTACGACAAGCCGGTCGCGGTGGTCGAACTGGACCCGGGCGCGGACGGCCGGGGCCGGCTGAAGTTCGTCGGGCTGGGCTGGCCGACGGGCCGGGAACAGCCGAAGAACTGCGTCATCCCCAGCCACACCCCGTGAACGGCTCCGGCGGCCCGTCCGCCAGGCCCTAGGGCCGCCGCAGGAGTCCCCGCTCCAGGGCCACCACCACCGCCCTCGTCCGGTCGTTCACGTCGAGCTTGGCGAACAGGCGCAGCAGATGCGTCTTCACCGTGGCCTCGGCGATCATCAGGCGTCTGCCGATCTCGGCGTTGGTGAGACCGTCCGCGACGGCGCCGAGTACGTCGGTCTCGCGCTCGGTCAGCGGGTCGTGCACGGGCCGCCGCATCCGCGCGACCAGCTTCTCGGCGACCCGGGGAGCGAGGACCGTCTCGCCGCGTGCCGCCGCGTGGATGGCGTCGACCAGCTGCTCACGGGTGGTGTCCTTGAGCAGATAGCCGATGGCACCGGCCTCCACCCCGCGCTCGATGTCCGCGTCGGTGTCGTACGTCGTCAGGATCAGCACCCGGGTCCGCGGATACCGGGCGACGATCTCCGTGGTCGTCGCCACCCCGTCGAGCACGGGCATCCGCAGATCGACCAGGGCCACGTCGGGGTCGTACCGCTCCACCAGGCCGAGCGCCGCGCGCCCGTCGCCCGCCTCGCCGACGATCTCGATGCTGTCCTCGGCGGCGAGCAGGGCGAGCACTCCGGCCCGCATGACGGTGTGGTCGTCCACCACGACGACGCGCAGTGCTCCCGTGCTCATGCCTCCACCTCGCCGGTCAGGGGGACCACCGCCAGGACGCGCGTCCCGTCGCCCACCGAACTCGTCACCGTGAGCCTCCCGCCCAGTTCCGCCAGACGCTTGCGCATGCCGTCGAGCCCGAAGCCCCGCGACTCCTCCACCACGAACCCGGCGCCGTCGTCGGTGATCTCCAGCTCCACACCGTACGGACGCCGGGCCAGCACCACCCCGACCGTGGACGCGCCGGCGTGCTTGCGCACATTGGCCAGGGACTCCTGGGTGCAGCGCAGCAGCGCGATCCGGGTCTGCTGGTCGCACTCCGGGTCCGCGAGGTCGGCGACCACGGTGAGCCCCGTGTCCTCCGCGAAGCGGTCCAGCGTACGGCGCAGGGTCCGCGCCACCGAGCCGGCCGCCACCCGGCCCGGACCCGGCTGCCGGGCCGAGCCGACCAGCTCCCGGGCCTCGGCCAGGTTCTCCCGGGCCGTGGACTCGATCGACCGCAACTGCTGGGCGCTGCGCGCCGGATCACCGGCCATGCCCTCCCGTGCCGCCTCCGCGAGCACGATGATCGACGCGAAGCCCTGCGCCAGCGTGTCGTGGATGTCCCGTGCGATGCGTTCCCGTTCGTCCGCCGCGCCCTGACGCTGGTGCGCCTCCGACAGCTGCGCCTGCGTCCGCTCCAACTCCTCGATGAGGCGGGCCCGTTCGCTGCTCTGCGCGACGACCGAGTGCGCCCACAGGCCGATCAGCACGCCCACCGCGACCACGATCAGGGTGGAGACGACCGTCTCGCCGAAGAACTCCGCCGACCAGCCCTGCCGGACCAGGGCCCCGGCCAGCGTCGATCCGGTGGCCAGTGCGAGGAAGACCATCGAGACCCGTGGCGTGCGCCCGAACATCCAGTAGTGCGGCAGCGTCACCATGAACAGCGCCGCGTAGCTGCTGCCGAGATACGCCAGCCCGCCGAGGGCGAGCACGAGCACCGAGAGGTAGACGTGCGGACGGACGACGGGATTCCCGGGGAAACGGTCGAGCGCCGCGTAGCACAGCACCACGCAGGTGAGCAGCCCGAGCGCCTGGTACGCGCTCCCGCCGGGCGGGGCCGTCGCCACCAGCCCGACGGCCATCGCCCCGAACAGCGCCCAGCACACCGTGTTCCACCGGCGCAGCGACGTGGCCCAGAAGGCGCCGGACGAGGGATCGGCGAGAGCGGTCATACCGATCAACGTACGTCGACCACCGCTCGCCCGTCCGCCGGATGCGCCGGGGCCTCGGCCCCGCGCCCCGCCGCCCGCGCGGGCCACCAACTCGCCTCCCCGAGCAGCAGCATCGCCGCCGGCAGGACCATGATCCGGACGATGAACGCGTCGAGCAGCACGGCGACCGCGAGGACGAAGCCGATCTGCTTCATCTCGATGATGTGCAGGAAGACGAAACTCACGAAGACGGTCGTCATCACCACCGCCGCGCTGGTCACCACGCTCGCCGACCTGCGGATGCCGTCCAGCACGGCCTGCCGCGTGGACGCGCCCGCGAGCACGGCCTCCCTGATCCGGCTCACCACGAACACCTGGTAGTCCATCGAGAGTCCGAAGAGGATCACGAAGAGGAACAGCGGTACGCGCGACCCGATCGATCCGGTGGAGTGGAAGTCCAGCACCCCCTCGGCCCACGTCCCCTGGAAGACGAGGACGAGCAGCCCGAGCGAGGCCGCCGCGGACAGCAGATTCAGTACGACACCGATCAGGGCCAGCACCAGCGAGCGGAACGCGTACGCGGTCATCGCGAACGTCACGAGCAGCAACGCGCCGAGGACCAGCGGGAGTTTGCCGTTCTGATGGGCGGGATAGTCGGTGTACCGGGCCACGTCACCGCTCACCGCGAACTCCGCCCCGCCGGCCCGGCCGACGGTCGCGGGCAGGTACGTCTCGCGGAGACGGCCGAGGGAGTCGTACGCCTGCTCGGAGTTGCCCAGGTACGGCACCCTCAGCTCCAGCACGCTGATCCGGTGGTCGGCCGAGGTCCGGACCGGTGAGGCGCCGCTGAACAGCGGGTCGGCGTCGGCGCGCCGGGCCAGCTCGCGCAGCGCCCCGGCGACCTCGCCGGAGCGCGCGGCGTCGGCGCGTACGACGACCTGGTGCGTGACCCGCTGCTCCGGGAACGCCTCGTTGAGGCGGTCGTAGACCCGCATGGCCGGGATGTCCCGGGAGTGCGTGTCCCGGCTCATCTCCGTGATCCTCAGCCCGGCCAGCGGGGTGGCCAGCGCGAGCAGGGCGAGGACGGACACGCACAGGGTGGCCAGCGGGTGCCTGCGCGCCGGCCGCAGCAGGGCGTTCCACACCCGGCCGCCGCTGTCGCCACCGCGCGTCCGGCGCGGTGGCTTCCCGCGCTCGGCCCGGCGCAGCGCCCCGCGCTCGGCTCGCTGCCCGAGCTTCACCAGGAGCGCCGGCAGCGCCGTCAGCGAACTGGCCACCGCGACCAGGACGACCACGATCGTGCCGGTGGCCAGCGAGGAGAAGATGACGTCGGAGGCGAGGTACAGCGTCGCGGTGGACGCCACGACCGCGAGCCCGGAGACCACGACCGCCCGGCCCGAGGTCGCCGCGGCCAGTTCCACCAGCGCCTCCGCGCTCAGCCGGCCGGCCGCGCGGGCGCGCTCCTCGCGCTCCCGTTTCAGATAGAAGAGGGTGTAGTCGACGCCGACCGCGAGGCCGATCATCAGGATGACGTTCGTGCCGACCCCGGCGTCGGGGGAGAGGTGCGAGGCCACCATCGACAGCCCGACGGCCGCCGCGATCGACGACAGCGCGAGCAGCAGCGGCACCCCCGCCATGGTCACGGACCCGAAGACGACCAGCAGGGTGATCAGGGTGACGGGAAGGGTGATCTTCTCGGAGAGCGCCAGATCATGACCGCGCTGCTCGTCCACGCCCTTGCTGATGGAGGGACTCCCGGTCTCTTCGAGGAGCAGCCCGGGATGTGCCTTCCCCACCGCCTCCGTCTGCGCGACCAGCGCGTCGACCTTGTCCTTGGCGTCCCGCTCCTCGCCCTTCAGGGCCACCGCGACCATGAGGACCCGGCGGTCCCCGGACCACACCGGATCGGCCACGTCCGCGACCTGGGGCAGCCGCGCCATCCGCGAGGTCAGCTCCTCGGCGGCGCTCCGGGCCGCCGCCCGGTCGAGAGAACCCGACCGTGCCGAGATCAGCACCTGCTCGGTCGAGAGCCGTTCCAGATGCCCCTCGGCGGCCATCGCCTCCGCCCGCCCGGCCTCCCCGACCCGGTAGTCGGCCGTCGTCGCGCTGTGCGTGCCGACGGCACCACCGACCCCCAGGCACACCCCCACGAACACGAGCCAGCCGACAACGGCCCACCAGGGGTGCCGAGCGCTCCAACGCGCCATCCGTACGGTGAGTGAATTCATACGGAAAGGCTCGCTGGCGGGCCGAACCGGCGGACAGAGGTACCCGGTTGAACTTCCCGTCCACCGATCGGTGGACGGGGTGCGCGCTCACCCCGTCCCCGGACCGGGTGGCCGACCCGGGGACGAGGTCGCCGACCTGGCTAGGTGTTGGGCTCCGCCGCGCTGATATCGCTCAGCGCCGAGTCGGGGTCGCGCTCGACGGCCAGGTCGCCCAGGGAGATGATGCCGACCACGCAGTCCCGGTCGGGATCGACCACCGGCAGGCGGCGCACCGCCTTCTCCCGCATGAGACCGACCGCGCGGTCGACCGGGTCGTCCGGGGTGACCGTGGTCAGGTCGGTGCTGCACGCCTCCTGTACGCGCACGCTGCTGACGTCGCCGCCCTCCGCGAGGATGCGCACGGTGAGGTCCCGGTCGGTGACCAGGCCACGCGGGTGGCCGTCCTCCGTCACCACGACCGCGCCGATGTCCTCGTCGCGCATGCGGCGGGCGACGTCGGCGACGTAGGCCTGTGGGCTGACCTCGACCGGCGGCGCGGTCATCACGTCTCGCACCATCTGTGCTGTCGCCATGGCAGAACCTCCCGAATTCGTGTCTCGTCGTGTCGGCTCTCGCCGTGTCGGTGCGTTAGCCGGACTACCACGAATACGGCGATCCATGTGTGCTTCGGGATGATATGTGGGGCGGTGTACGCATCCGCCTCCCCGGGCACCCGTCACCCACTCCCACCCCTCGGGCAACACTCCGACCGCACCAGCGGGAGGCAGCATGATCAGCCATCAGCATCTGGTGGAAGAGGTGGCCTCACGGGCCCGTCTCGGCGACACGGAGGCCGCCGACGCCGCCGTTCACCTCGTCCTCGCGGCGCTCAGCAGTCGCCTCGACCCACCGTGCCGGGAGCATCTGCGGCAGGCCGTACCGCCCCATGAACGCGGTGCGCTGGAACTGGGTGCGCTGCGGCACGGCCGGGACGCTGCGCGCGGCGATGACGCGCCGCAGGGCTCGGCCGACCGGCTCGACGAGTTGCTGGCCGACGTGGCCCGGCCCGTGGATGCCACCCCGGAGCAGGCGCTGTTCCTGGCGCGCACGGTGGTCTCCCGGATCACGGCCGAGGACACCGGCCTGGAGGTGGACCTGCGCGGCGCCCTTCCGGACGAGTTCGGGCCGCTGTTCACCGAACCCGACGCACTGCCGGAGCGGTCGAACCGCGCCACGGACGTCCCGGCCCCGCTCACCGAGGAGGAGGTCGCCGCGGAGCTGCGGCGACGCCCGGGCTGGACCGGCGGCACCGAGGCACTGTCCCGCACGGTCGCGCTGCCCGCCGACCGCGTTCAACAGCTGGTGACCCAGGTCGAGCGGGCCGCCGGCGACCTCGGCGGCCGGGTGGGGGTGGAGCGGACCGGCGAGGGGGTGCGCTTCACCCTCCGGACCCGGTCGATACGGGCCGTGACCCCACGCGACCTCGACCTCGCCGACCGCATCGACGAGGCGATCTCGGCGATCGGGGGCGGCTCCGCCCGCTGAGGGCTCAGACGGCGGTCGCGTTGACGACGACCGGGATGTTGTCGCGCGTCGCCTTGGAGTAGGGGCAGATCCGGTGCGCGGCGGCGCCCAGTTCCGTCGCGGTCTCCTGGTCGACGCCGCCGAGTTCGAGGTTGAGGACGGCGGCCAGGCCGAACTCGCCGTCGTCGCCGTGGTGCAGGGTGATCTCGGCGGTGATGGCGGTGCTCGTCGGCCTGACCTTGCGCTCGGCGGCGGCCCGGCGCACGGCACCGAGGAAACACGCCGCCCAGCCCGCCGCGAACAACTGCTCGGGATTGGTGGCGTTGCCGGCGCCGCCCAGCTCCTTCGGTACGGCCAGCGTGGTCTGGAGAAGTCCGTCCTCGGACCGGACGCGGCCGCCGTTGCGGCCCTCTCCGTCGACGTTCACGACGGCGGTGTAGCTGACTGCCATGACTGCTCTCCCTCTCGTGCACCGGACCACCCGACGGGACACCTCGTGCGTCACCGGTTCAGGCGGTGACTGAATGTTTGCAGGGCTACTCGTCACCAGTCAAGGGGGTGACGCGCGATGAGTAAGTGGGCTGGACGGGGGCCAGGAAGTGAGCGTGAGCCGGGGCCGAGGCTGGGTTGCCCGGAGATTCGTCACCGGTCAGAATGGTGATGTGCGTCTCGATCACGTCTTCGTCTGCGGAAACCCGGCCCTCGACTTCGCCGCGACGCTCCGGGCGCGCCGTTCCGTGCGCTTCGAGATGTTCGCGACGCCGGACAGGCTGAACGCGTGGTACGTGGAGGCCGGCCTCGTGGACGCGGTCTCCCCGAGTCGGGAGGCCGACGTCGAGCAGGCGACGGCTGTACGGGAGGCCATTTACGAGCTGGTCACCGCCCGGCGGTTCGGGGAGGAGTACGACCGGGCGGCGCTGACCGTGCTGAACGACGCGGCACGCAAGCCGTCCGCGGTGCCGCAGCTCACTCCGTCGGGGCGCTGGACGCAGGCGACGCCGGAGGAAGCCCTCTCCATGGTGGCGCGCCGCGCCGTCGAGCTGCTGAGCGGGCCGGACGTGCCCCTGCTCAAGGAGTGCGGCAACCCGGAGTGCACCCGGGTCTACATCGACCGTTCGCGGGGCATGCGCCGGCAGTGGTGCGGGATGGAGTCCTGCGGCAACAAGATCAAGGCGGCCGCGTACCGCGCCCGCAAGAGGACCACGCCCACGGCGACCACCTTATCTCGCTGGGCCCCTGCGGCCGGCCGCGGTTTCTGGACTTGCAGGTCCATTTTCTGCGGCGCACAGTGGCCGCACACCGCGAGACAAGGGAGAGCGCGCCATGAGTGGACGGCTGCGGGACAAGACAGCGCTGGTCACGGGATCGACCAGCAACATCGGGCAGGCGATCGCCGAGGCGTTCGCCGCCGAGGGGGCGCACGTCATCGTGTCCGGGCGGAACGGGGAACGCGGGACACGGGTCGTCGAAGGAATCCGCGCGTCCGGCGGCCGGGCCGACTTCCTGGCGGCGGACCTCGACGGCAGCGCCGAGGCCTCCCAGGACCTCGCCGCCCGGGCCCGCGAGACCCTGGGCGGGCGGATCGACATCCTCGTGAACAACGCGGGCATCTACCCGGCCCCCGGCACCACCACCACCGACGAGAAGACGTTCGACAAGGTCTACGCGGTGAACGTCAAGGCGCCGTTCTTCCTCACGGCGGCCGTCGTCCCGGGCATGACGGACTCCGGTGGCGGCGTGATCATCAACCTCGGCTCGTGGATCACACGCCTGGGCGTTCCTCTCGGCGCGCTCTACAGTTCCACCAAGGGAGCCATGGAGACGCTCACACGGGCGTGGGCCGCGGAGTTCGGCCCGCTGGGCGTGCGGGTGAACGCCATCTCCCCGGGCGTGATCCTGCCCCCGGCGCCGGAGGGCGCCGAGCCCCATCCCGGAGAGATCATGATGAAGGGCACACCGGCCGGCGGCGTCGGCACGCCGGACGCCATCGCGCACGCCGCGGTCTGGCTGGCCGGCGACGAGTCGGCCTTCGTCCACGGAACCGTGGTGGACGTCGACGGGGGCAGGACCGGGGTCGCCGTCATCGCCGCTTAGGGGGCGGGCCCGCCGCTCGCCTCCGACCGCCGCGCATCGCGGGGTACAGGCGACGGTGTCACGCTCGCTACATTCACCCTCGTGTCGCCCACAGAACCGGAGAGCCGCCGGCTCGTCCTCGTGCTCGAGATCCCCGCGGAGCCGACCCGGCACCGGGTCGCGGTCTGGCGGGAGTCGCGCAAGGCCGGCGCGCTCCCCCACGGGCAGGGCGTCCGGGCCGTACCGGACGTGCCGGTCTTCGCCGACGGCGTCGGCCGGGCGGTCGCACCCACGGAGCAGGCCGCTGGGCAGGCCGTGATCCTGAACGCCACCGGGCGCGGTGCCGAGGACGCGGCCGGCTTCCAGGCCCTGTTCACCGCCGCCCGGTCCGCGGACCGGGCGGAACTCCTCGCCGGCTGCGGCACGTTCGAGGAGGAACTGGCCGAGGAGATCCGCATCGGCGAGTTCACCCTGGCCGAGCTGGAGGAAGAGGAGCAGTCGCTGGAGCGGCTGCGGCGCCGGCACCGCGACCTGACCGCGCGGGACGTGTGCGCCGCCCCGGAGGCGGCCGACGCCGGCCGGCGGCCCAAACGGTGCGTCGCGGCCTGCGAGGACTACGCCGAGCGGGTCCTCGCCACGCTCCGCCAGGCCCCCGAGGGGGAGCGGTGACCGCGCGGGCGGCGCCCGCCCGGCAGATGTGGCCGCTGTACGCGGCCGGGTTCACCACCGCCTTCGGCGCGCACGGCATCGCCGCGACCCTCGGCAGCAACGCCGACGACGCGGTCACCTCGCTCCTCGTCCTCGGCGGACTCCTCGCCCTCTACGACGGCGCCGAGGTGCTCCTCAAGCCGCTGTTCGGCGCCCTCGCCGACCGCGTCGGCGCCCGGCCCGTGCTGCTCGGCGGGCTCGCCGCCTTCGCCGCCGCGTCCGCGCTGTACGTCGTCGCGGACAGCCCCGGCTGGCTCTGGGCCGCCCGGCTCGGGCAGGGAGCCGCGGCCTCCGCCTTCTCACCGTCCGCCTCCGCGCTGGTCGCCCGGCTCAACCCGGCGGCGAAACACGGCCGCGCGTTCGGAAGTTACGGCTTCTACAAGTCCATCGGCTACACCCTCGGCCCGCTGCTCGGCGGCGTCCTGGTGTGGGCCGGGGGACTGCGGCTGCTGTTCGCCGTACTGGCGGTCCTCGGCGCGGCGGTCGCCGTCTGGGCCGCGCTCGCCGTCCCCGCCGTACCCCCGCTGCCCAGGACCCGGCAGACGGTCCTCGACCTGGCCCTCAGGCTGGCCGACCCGTCCTTCCTCGCCCCCACGGCCGCACTCGCCGCGGCGACCGCTGCCCTGTCGGTCGGCGTCGGCTTCCTCCCGGTCTCCGGACGCGCCGCCGGGCTGGGCGCGGTCGCGACCGGCGCGGCGGTGTCGGTGCTCGCCGGGTGCGCCGCGGTCGTCCAGCCGCGCGCCGGACGCGCCCTGGACGACGGGCGCCTCACCACGCGGTCCGGTCTGACCTCGGGGCTGCTGGTCACCGCCGCCGGGCTGGCCTGCGCGATGCTGCCGGGCCTGCCGGGCGTGCTCGCCGGCGCCGCCCTGATCGGCGTTGGCACCGGCCTGATCACCCCGCTCGGCTTCGCCGCGCTGGCCGCGCGCACGCCCACGGAGCGCCTCGGCCAGACCATGGGCGCCGCCGAACTCGGCCGGGAACTCGGCGACGCGGGCGGGCCCCTCCTCGTCGCCGCCGTCGCCTCCTCCGCCACGCTCACCTACGGCTTCGGGGCGCTCGCGGCGCTGGTCGGGGCGGGCGCCGTGGTCTCGCTGGCGCACCGTCGCCCGGTGCGGACGGTGCCCCGGCCCGGGACGGAACGGTGAGTCGGTCGCTCGGCCCTCCCGGCCGTCGTACGGGGCGAGTTCCCGTACGCGGGTGAGGAACCCGGTGGACGCGCCCTGCGCTCCTCGGGTACCCGGTGCATGCGCCTGTCCGGGCCGCTGCGCCCATGGTCAGGAGGGGTCACCGCCGCAACGGGGCATACGGAAGATCAGGCGCCGACGACACCAGGCGACGCACACGCGCGGCGACCCGCGATCACAGGAGGCCAGGACATGGCAGGGGCGGAAGGCACCGACCGGCGGCAACCCGAGACCGGCCGGCAGCAGCAGGGGGCGGAACCCCGTGCCCGGGCCCGGCTCACCGACGCGCTCGAAGCCATCGGCGCGGGCGCGTACGTCGTCGACGAGCAGGGTCACATCCTCGCCGCGAACGCCCGCACCGAACACCTGCTGCGCCGGACCGCCGAGGACCTGATCGGCCAGGACGCCCACGACCTGCTGCACCGCGGGCCCCAGGGCCAGCCGCTGTCCACGACGCAGTGCACCATGCGGGAGGCGTTCCACGCCGGGAGCCCGGCGCAGGGCGCCCAGGAGTACTTCCAGCGCGGTGACGGCTCCCTGCTGGCCATCTCCTGGATGATCACCCCGTACGACATCGGCGACCGGGGCGACGGCACGCTCGTCGTCTTCCACACCCCCGGGCACCCGGCCTCGGCCGAGCCGGGCCCGGAGCGGGCCGCCGAGTCGCTGAGCGACTTCGAGCGACTGGCGCTGCTCGCCGAGACCACCACCCGGCTGACCTCCACCCTCGACGTCGACGAGGCGCTGCGCAGGCTGGTGTCCCTGGTGCTGCCCCGGCTGGCGGACTGGGCCGTCATCGACCTGATCACCGAGCACGACGAGGTGTGGCGCACGGCCGTGGTGCACGCCGAGGGCGACCGCCTGGTGCACCACGAGGATCTCCAGGGGCCGATGCCGCCGGTGCCCGAGGAGTCGCCGATGCCCCTGTCCCGGGCCCTGCGCGGCGTGGCCTCCGCCCTGGCCGGGCCCGCCACCTATCGGCGCGCCCCGGATTCCGGCATCGCCGTCGAGCAGCGCCGGCTGTTCGAGGCCACCGGCATCCACTCCGCGGCCATCGCCCCCATCCGCGGCACCCGGGAGGTCCTGGGAGCCCTCACCCTCGGCCGCGCCGACAAACCGGAGGACTTCACGACCGCCGACATCCCCCTGCTGGAGGACATCGCCCGCCGCGCCGGGGTCGCGCTGGACAACGCCCGCCTCTACCAGCGCCAGCGCGCGGTCGCCGAGACCATGCAGAACCACCTGCTGCCGCAGATGCCGAGGGTCACCGGACTCCAGATGGCCGTCCGCTATCTGCCCGCCCCGGACGCCTCCCAGGTCGGCGGCGACTGGTACGACGCCTTCACCCTGCCCGACGGAGCCACCGCCCTGGCCATCGGGGACGTCGTGGGCCACGACCTGGAGGCCGCGGCCGGCATGGCCCAGCTGCGCAACATGCTCCGCGCCTACGCCTGGTCCCAGCAGGAACCGCCCAGCCGTATCGTCCAGCGGCTCGATGAGGCGATCATGCCCATCACCGACGTCACCATGGCCACCCTCATCTTCGCCCGGCTCGCCCGGACGGACGACGGCACCTGGCAGCTGACCTGGACCAACGCCGGCCACCCCCCGCCCCTGCTCGTCACCCGCGACGGCCTGGCCGAGTTCCTCACCGAGGGCCACAGCCTCCTGCTGGGAACGGGAGTCGGCCAGGCCCGCCCCGACGCCACCGTGCAGCTGCCCCCGGGCTGCACCCTCCTGCTGTACACCGACGGCCTCATCGAGGCACCCGGCCACACCCTCGACGAGGGCCTGAACCGGCTGCGCCAGCACGCCGCCGCCCTCGCCCACCGCCCCCTGCCGTCCCTCACCGACCAGCTCCTGCGCCGCGTCCACCCACCCGGCCTCGACGACGTGGCCCTCCTCGCCCTGCGCACACCGCCCCAGGCGGACACGGGTCGTACGACGCCCAGGAGACGGTGAGCCGGAGTCAGCCCGGCGCCTCGGTCTCGCGGCCCTCGGCCGTCTCCAGCAGCCCCACGAACATGGTCCGGTGGAGCACTTCCACATGCCGGCGCGCGATGTCGGCCGCCGCCGCCGTGTCACCGGCGCGCAGGGCGTCGACCAGGGCGCGGTGTTCGCGGTTGGACTCGCGCAGGGCGTCCATCGGGTAGGGCAGGTAGTAGCGGTACAGCTGCTGGAGCACGCCGCGGTAGGCCTCGGCCGCCGCGGGCACGCCGGTGGCGGCGGCGACGGCGAGGTGGAACCGCTCGTCGCAGCCGTGGAACTCCGCCCACGTCGGAGCCTCGTCCATCTCGTCGGCCAGCCGCTCCAGGCGCGCCACGGCGGTTTCGTCGGCGGTGCGGGCGGCCAGGTGGGCGAGGCCGCACTCCAGCACGAGCCGCTGGTCGATGAGCGCGTGCACCTCGCTGTTCTGCGCGCGGTATGAGTCCATCGCGCCCACCACTCCCCGGGCCGGCCGCTCGGCGACCCGGGTGCCTCCGTTGCGGCCCCGGCGGCGCTCCAGGACGCCGTCCTGGCAGAGCGTGGACAGGGCGCGGCGGACGGTGATCTCCCCGACGTCGAGCGCCGCGGCGATCCGGTCGGTCGGCGGAAGCCTCTCGCCCGGAGCGAGCAGTCCCAGGTCGACGGCGAGTCCGATGCGCGCGCGGACGGTGTCCAGCGCCGTGAGCCGGCGGATGCCGTTGAGCGCGGGGGCGTCGAACGGCAGGGCCGCCGCGTCGGCCGGCTGCGTGCCGGGGCCGTCCTGGGGGTGAGGCATGTCGTCAATGTAGCGAGGCCGGAAAACGAATCAAAATGAGCCTATTGCTTAACAGCTCACCTTGAGCTAATTTCCTGCCATGTCCCGCCCCCTCCCCCTCGCCCTCGTCCAGGCACCCCCGCGCCCGGCGACAGCGCCCCTGTCCGGATTCGCCGAGGACGTCGAGCACCTGCTGGCCCGCTTTCCGCAGACCCGCCTCGCGGTCTACCCGGAACTGCATCTGTGCGGCGTCGACGGTCCGCCGTCGTCGACCGAGCGGCTTCAGGAGGCCGCCGAGCCGCTGGACGGCCCGCGTTCCCGGCAGCTCGCCGAGCTGGCCGGTGACCTGGGGATCTGGCTCGTGCCGGGCACCGTGTGCGAGCGCGGCGAGCGGGGCGAGCTGTTCAACACGGCGCCGGTCTACTCGCCCGACGGCCGCCTCGTCGCCTCGTACCGCAAGATCTTTCCGTGGCGGCCGCACGAGCCGTACGACCCCGGCGACCGCTTCGTCGTGGCGGACCTGCCCGGCATCGGCCGTATCGGCATCTCGATCTGTTACGACGCCTGGTTCCCGGAGGTGGCGCGCCACCTGGCCTGGCTGGGCGCCGAGGTGATCGTCAACCCGGTCATGACCACCACGGCGGACCGCGCCCAGGAACTCGTCCTGGCCCGGGCCAACGCCATCGTCAACCAGGTCTTCGTGCTCAGCGTCAACACCGCCGGCCCCGTCGGCACCGGCCGCAGCCTGGTGGTGGACCCCGAGGGGCGGGTGCGCGCCGAGGCCCCCGACTCGGCCGCCACCGTGCTGACCGACGTGCTCGACCTGGACGACGTCACGCGCGTCCGCACCTTCGGTACGGCGGGGCTCAACCGTATGTGGGACCAGTTCACCGACGCCGACACCCCGCTCGACCTGCCGTTGTACGGCGGCCGTATCGAACCCGGCCGCTGGCGCCCCGCCACCGGCTGAGCCTCCCCACCCGCTCGTCCGTCCCCTCGGAGCTCGCTCCGGAGCCCGTTATGGAGCCCGTTATGGAGAACGCCCCCGCTCAGGGCCTGACCCGCGCGCTGACGCTGAGATCGGTCGTCCTGTTCGGCCTCGCCTACATGACCCCGCTGATCGTGCTCGGCACCTTCGGCGTCGTGGCCGAGAGCACCGGCGGCACCGTGCCCACCGCCTATCTGCTGGCCCTGCTCGCCATGCTGTTCACCGCGCACAGCTACGGGAAGATGGCCGCCGCGTACCCCGTGGCCGGGTCCGCGTACACCTACGTCCGCCGGGCCATCGACTCCCGGGTGGGCTTCCTGATCGGCTGGGCCACCCTGCTCGACTACTTCTTCCTGCCCATGGTCATCTGGCTGATCGGCGGGGCCTACCTCCAGGCCCAGTTCCCCGGCGTCCCGTTCTGGATGTGGATCGTCGGCTTCATCGCGCTGACCACCGCCCTGAACGTGCGGGGCATCAAGACGGCCGAGCGGGTCAACGACCTGCTCATGACCTTCCAGGTGCTGGTGATCGGCATCTTCGTCGTCCTGTCCCTGCGGCACGTGATCCACGTCGGGGGCGCCGGGGCGCTGGCCGGCACGGCGCCGTTCGCCAACCACGCCACCACCCTGGCGGGCATCTCCGCCGGAGCGGCGATCGCGGCGTACTCCTTCCTCGGCTTCGACGCGGTCACCACGCTCACCGAGGAGACCATCGAGCCGCGGCGCACCATGCCCCGGGCCATCCTGCTGATCGCGCTGATCGGCGGCGGCATCTTCGTGGCCGTCGCCTGGGCCACCCAGCTGGCCCACCCCGGCAGCACCTTCGACGACCCCAGCTCGGCCGCCTTCGAGATCGCCCGGACCATCGGCGGCGACCTGTTCTCCTCGGTCTTCCTGGCCGGCCTGGTCGTGGCCCAGTTCGCGTCCGGCATCGCCGCCCAGGCGAGCACCTCCCGGCTGCTGTACGCCATGGGCCGGGACTCCGTCCTGCCGCGCCGGGTCTTCGGCCACATCCACCCCCGCTACCGCACCCCCGTCCTCAACATCCTCCTCACCGGCGTGGTCGGCCTGATCGCCCTGCGCCTGAGCGTGGCGACCTCCACGTCCTTCATCAACTTCGGCGCCTTCATCGCCTTCACCTTCGTCAACCTCGCGGTCATCGCCACCTACGTGCGCGAACGACGCGCGGGCCGCCGCCCCGGCCGGCTGGGCCATGTGGTCGCCCCCGCGATCGGTGCCGTGGTGGACATCTGGCTCCTGACCCACCTCGACACCAAGGCCCTCGTCCTCGGCCTCGTCTGGCTCGCCCTCGGCATCTGCTACCTGGCCCACCTGACCCGAGGCTTCCGCACACCCCCACCGGAGCTGACCTTCGAGGAGGAACCGTCCGGCGTCACCGAACGGGTGTGATCCCGTACGCCATGCCGTCGAGAGCACCGGCGAGGGCGGCGGCCACTTCATGTCGCCGAGGTCTGCGGGAGCCCGTCCGGTGGAGTTCGTGAGCGGTGGGGGCGGCAGGCGGGAATCATGCCGGTTAAAGCCCTGGAGGGATGGGACCGGCGCGGGACGTCGCAGTGAGGAGGCCGACGTGGACCTGACCGCTCCTGTCCCGCCCGAGTGGCCGTACCCGGCCCTGCCGCTCGGGCGGAGCCCCCGTCCCCGCCAGGCACCGAACGGCGGCCGGCGCAAGGACGTCCGCCGTGCCTGAGCTGCCGGACGTCGAGGGATTCCGGAAGGTACTCGAAACCTGCGCCCAAGGACGGGTCGTCCAACGCGTGCACGTGCGGGACGCGGGCGTGCTGCACGGGGTCGGTCCGCGAGGTCTGGGCGACGCGTTGGAAGGCCGACGGTTCACCGAGCCGGAGCGGCACGGGAAGTGGCTGCTCGCCCACACCGGCGACGGCCCCACTCTCCTGCTGCACTTCGGCATGACGGGCAGGCTGGTCTGCGCCGCTCCCGACGATGCGGTGCAGGCCCACGACCGTGTCCTGTTCACGCTGAGCGGCGGCCGTCAGCTGCGCTACCGCGACCAGCGCAAACTCCAGGGCCTCTGGCTGGCTCACGACGACGTGGAGGTCGCCCGGCTGCTGGAGGGCCAGGGCCCCGACGCGATGGCGGTGAGCCGCGAGGAGTTCGAGACCGCGCTGGCCGCACGCCGCGGCCACCTCAAGACCGCCCTCACCGACCAGTCCGTCCTGGCCGGCCTCGGCAATCTGCTCGCCGACGAGATCCTGTGGCGCGCCGGGCTGCGCCCCGACAGCCGAGCGAGTGACCTCACCCGGGCCGAGCGCCGCCGCCTCTACACCCACATGCGCCGCACGCTCCGCGCCGCGGTCCCCGCCGGATGCGTCCCGCCGCGCGACTCCTGGCTCACCGGCCACCGTGACGACCCGGACCCGGTCTGCCCGCGCTGCGGCTCCCCTCTGCGCCGGTCCCGGCTGGCCGGCCGCGGCACGGTCTGGTGCCCCCGGTGCCAGCCGAACGGGTCCTGAACCCCCGGGGTGCGAGGCGTGCGCCCGGCGCGGACAGGCGTGTGGCGCCGCCCACCCGTGGAACGGGCTGGACGGCGCCACACATGGAACCCGGAACTCATCCGGGGAACGGCTTGCTCGCGTCCTCCTCAGCCTTGATGCACGCGTTGAGCCTCTTCTGGATGGCGGCCGCGTCGCTGAGCGCCTTCTTGGCCGCCGCGGTCTCGCCCAGCTGCTTCAGCTTCGCGGCCTTCTGCTTGAGTGCGGCTATCTGCTGGCGCATCTGGCTCTTGTTGCACGTGATGGCGGCCTTGGTGGAGACCGCGCCCTGGCCGGCCGGCGTGGCGGCGTGAGCGGGCACCGACGTGACGAGGAAGCCCGAGACGACGACCGCGGAGACGGCCAGGCCGGTAAGACGCTTGATCATGAGTTGATTCCCCCGGATACGGCGTGAGTCGGTCGAAGTGGATCTTACTGTGCGGAGGGCAGGCCGAGCAGGAGCAGGGTCACGTCGTCGTCGTGCGTGGCCGTGTCCGGGATCAGGGTGCCGATGAGGTGGGCCGCGGCCTTGTCCAGAGCCTCCGGATCCGCGGGACCCTTCTTCAGCGCGCCGTCGAGGGTGTGGGTGAGGACGTCGATCTGGACCTCGATGTCGGTGCCGGGCCTTTCGACCAGTCCGTCGGTGTAGAGGGCGACGGTGCTGCCCGGGAGCAGCGGCTGGGTCGTCTCCTCGAACGGCACCGTGACGCCGCACAGCTCGTTGACGCCCAGCGGCACCCCGACCGGTGCCCGCAGCCGGTGGGCGGGCCCGTCGGGAGGCCGGGCGATGACCGGCATGTGCCCGGCCGAGCACAGCGTGACCTCGTGGGCGTCCTGGTCGATCACCAGGTAGGCGCAGGTGACGAGCTGGTCCGCCAGATCGCTGACGAACGCGTCCAGGCCGGCCATGAGCCGGCTGGGCGGTATGCCCGTACGGGCCAGCGCGTGGGACGCGGCGCGCAGCTGGCCCATGACGGCCGCCGCTTCCAGGCCCCGGCCCATCACGTCCCCGATCATGACGCCGGTCCGGTGTCCGTCCAGCGGGATGATGTCGAACCAGTCGCCGCCGACCCCGGGGTCCTGGACGGACGCCAGGTAACGATGGGCGCTCGGCAGGTACGCCAGCCGAGGCGGCTCGCCCATGAGGCTGTGTTGCAGGGTGTAGGCGATGTGCCGCTGCTGCTCGTAGCGTCCGGCGCGCTCGGCCTCCGTCTGTCTGCGTTCGGTGATGTCCCGTACGGCCATGAACATCACCGCTTCCTCCTCGGCCTGGAGGGTGCTGACGCTGACCTCGACGGGGAACTCACCACGCTCGCGGTGCAAGCCGTACAGGTCCCGGTCCAGGACGACCGGCTGCGGGTCGCGCCGCCGCAGGTAGGCGCCCAGCAGCGCGCTGTGTCGCCGGCGCCGCGCGTCGGGCACCAGGTCGGCGACCTTCGTGCCGACGAGGTCGTCCGGCCTGTGGCCGAAGAGCCGTTTCACCTGCGCGTTGGCCATCACGATGACGCCGTCGCCGTCCGTGATCAGGGTGGCGTCGGGTGCGGATTCCAGCAGCGCGCGGAAGCGCTGGTGGGACCGCTGGACCTCGCGCTGGGCCGCGACCCGTTCGGTGACGTCGATGACCACACCGCAGACGGCGTAGGGCCTGTCGGACGGATCGGTGAGGGGGAACAAGGTGGTGAGGACGTCCCGAGGGCCTGTCGGCAGGAGCAGCCGCTCCTCCCGCTGTACGGCGGTGCCGCACGCCAGCGTGCCGAGGTCGTCGGAGCTGACATGACGCGCCAGGTCGGTCGGCAGGACGTCTTCGGCGTGGTGGCCCAGGACCTGTTCGTACGACAGGCCGGTGTTCTCCTCGAACCGCGTGTTGACCGCCAGGAAGCGACCGCCCAGGTCCGTGATGAACACCGAGGCGGGTGTGTGGTCCATGAACGCCTGCAACAGTTCGTTCTGCCGCACCTGCCATTCGGCCCGGGCGTGGGCCACCTCGACCCGGCGGCCCACGGGCAGGGTGACGAAGACGACCGCGGTGAACGCGGTCACGTGCCCCCACACCAGCAGCGCCGTACCCAGCCGACCCCCGTACAGTCCGGCGCCCTGACCGGCCATGACGAGCCAGCCCAGCAGCAGCGGAACGGCCAGGTTGGTGGCGACCAGTCGGCGTCCCAGCGGGCCCATGACGCCCGCGTTCATCAGCAGTCCCGCGGGGCCTTCGTCCGGCCGGGCCAGGAACGCGGCGATGCCCAGCAGCACCAGGGCCAGTGCGGTGGGCAGGGCCATGTAGGCGCCGAGCCGTTCCATCTCGGGTGCGTCGTAGGCCAGGCCGTACAGTCTCAGCAGGCCCAGGCAGAGGACGGACAGGCCCGAGATCTGGCTCGCCCAGGCGGGCAGTCGGCGCATGCTCAGGCCCAGGGACGCCACACCCCCGAGCGTCAGTGCCGCCGCCACACTCGGGGACATCCGGCCGGGTGCCCCGGTCACCAGCCGCACGGTGTCGTCTCTGAAGAGAAGCTCGTCGATGCCGAGGCCGGTACCGGTGGCGTACTCCAGCAGGGTGAGCCCGCCGATCAGGGCGGCCAGGCCCGCGGCCGCACGAGCCGCGGCGACCGCCTGCCGGGTCATGGGCCCGCGAGCCGCCATGAACAGCGAGAGACCCACCGCGAGCAGGGCCACGGCGGTGTTCGGCTTCATGGCCGGGGCACCGCCGGGCAGGGCGCTCTTCAGCACATCGACGCCGAAGATCCATCCGGACAGGCCCACCGCACCGAGCAGGGCGGTCAGCAGGGACGCACCCAGAGCCACCGCGCGAGCGGCGGCCAGGGTGCACTCATGGAGCGGCAGGCCCTCGACCTGCTCCCTACGCCTCGCCAAATCATCACCTTTAGGACATATGGCCCGATTGGGATGAAGCTACTTCAAACTTCACGAATGCGTCGAGTCTTGTCATGAGGTGACCGGGATGCTATGCGCTTCGACCGGAAGAGGGCAGGAGCCGGCACCCCTGTCGCGTTCGGTGCGCGCGCCTCGGAGACGGATCGGGCCGATCAGTACGCGCGGGCCTTCTCCCAGCCCCGGGACTTGTTGGGACAGGCAGCTCTGCCCGGCGTCGGGCTGAGCGAGGAAATCGTGCGAGTGCTGCGATTGCACGGCTCCGAAGCGGCCCACCTCATGCGACTTGCCGGCCGAGTCGACCAGTTGCAGAAGCAGTTGATGGAGCACAAGGGGTGGCGGAAGAAGTCCGGTGACGCCTGCAACGCCGTACCGGTACGGAAACTCCGAGCGGCCTTGCCGGCGCGGAACAACCCTGGCGACGCCGCCCCCGAGTCCTCTCCGTCGGCCGGCGTGGGGGGAGCGGGGGTGGTCCCGTCGGAGTCCCCGGGACTGGAGAAGGGGGGCCTGGGCGAGGACAGCCGGTGCAGCGCCCCGTTCGCAGGGCCGGGCGCGGTGGTGTGGAGAGCGTGCGCACGCGTCGAAGCGGAGCGTGTCTCCCTCGCCCTCGAGATCGCCAACCACGGGCGCGAGGCGGCGAAGGTCAAGGTCCGCCTGGAGTACGTACAGGCCACCGCGTTCCACCCGTGCCCGAAGGCGCCGAGCACCCGCCTCCTCGACGTCCCGGCAGGGGAGACGGTCGTCACGGAGCCCGGGCAGTGCGCCGTGGCCCGGGGGGAAGCCCCCTTCGCCTACCAGGCGGCCGGCTGGGTGTTCGCCGAGGACGCCGACGCGGGCTCGTACAAGCTGTCACCCACCGCCCACGTCCGCCCCGACCGGGTCATCTGGCAGCCGGACGTGGTGTGACCGGCGGCCTGCCGAGTGCCGGCACAGCGCGAGATGACCAACCGGGCGGTGTCTTCAGCGGGTGCTGAGCATTCCCTCGCGCAGGCGGGTCAGGCAGCGGGACAGCAGTCGGGAGACGTGCATCTGGGAGACACCGAGGCGTTCGCCGATCTGGGCCTGGGTGAGTTCCTCCACGAAGCGCATGTGGATGATCTGCCGGTCCCTCTCGTCGAGTTCGGCGATGAGGGGAGCCAGGGCGTGGAAGTCCTCCACCAGCTCCAGGGCCGTGTCCTCGGCGCCGATGAAGTCTTGCAGTGCCGCTTCGCCGGCCTCGCTGCCGTTGATCGTGGCGTCCAGGGAGGAGGAGTTGTAGCCGTTGGCGGCCAGGCGGGCCTCGCGGACCTCGTCCTGGGACAGGCTCATCAGCTCCGACAGTTCCTGGTCGGTCGGGGTGCGGCCCAGCCGGCTGCGCAGTTCCTCCGTGGCCCGGGCGAGTTGGACGCGGGCTTCCTGGAGACGGCGGGGCACATGGACGGCCCAGGTGGTGTCGCGGAAGAACCGCTTGATCTCGCCGACGATGTAGGGAATGGCGAAGGAGGTGAACTCCGCCTCCCGCGACAGCTCGAACCGGTCGATCGCCTTGATCAGGCCGATCATGCCGACCTGGACGATGTCCTCCATCTCCTCCGGTCCACGGCTGCGGAACCGGCCGGCCGCGTAGCGGACCAGGGACATGTTCATCTCGATCAGCGTGTTGCGGGCGTAGCTGTACTCCTGGGTGCCCTCCTCCAGGACCGCCAGCTGCTCGAAGAACAGCCGCGAAAGCTCCCGGGCGTCCTTGGGCGTCACCTGGGCAGGCTCGGCGACTTCGGGCAGCTCGGTGGTGTGCGTATCGGCTGCCGTGGTGCTGGTGAGCGCCATGTTGTTCCCCTCCCGAGATCGAACCGTCCGCCACCGCCAACCGGAAGCGGTTGACGTCGTCCCGCGCCTACCCCTTCATCCCGTAGGTACTCCCAGGACCGGAGACCGCGGACACGGACGCGCGTGCTCTTCTCCGCGGATCCGGGGCACACGTGGGAAGCACCGGCGGGACGGTAGAAGGACGGTTGAAGGAGGAGAAAATGGCCGACGATTCCTCGGTGAGGGCGGTGGGTTGGGCGCGCTCGTTGCCGATCAGCAGCGGGGTGAAGGCGGCCCGGGACTGGACGCGTGCGCATCTGGCGGCGCTCGGCTGGACCCATACGGCGCCGGACCTGGTGGACTCGGTGCTGTTGACGGTGTCCGAGCTGGTCACCAACGCCCATGTGCACGCCCACAGCGCAGCACAGCTGATCCTCACCTGGGACCAGACGTGTCTGCACGTCACCGTCCACGACGCCTCTCCTCGGCTGCCGGAGCAGCGTCACCCCGGAGCCGATTCACCGGGAGGACGCGGTCTGCTCCTGGTCGATGCTCTGGCCGACACCCTGGAGATCCACCGCTGCCCCTACGGGAAGGACGTCACGGCATGCTTTCAGCCACCCTCGCCCCCGACCGTCGCATAGGTCAGGGCACGCGTGCGGGGATCGGCTGGGACGCAGCCGATCCCCGCGCGTGGAAGGGGTGTGGGTCAGGTCACCATCGGTACCAACGCCCGCGGCCACCGCCGGTGGTGGTGGAGCGCATGACGAAGCCGAGCAGCCAGAGCACCAGGACCGCGACGGCGACCCACCAGAGAACCTTGATGGCGAATCCGGCGCCGAAGAGAATCAGCGCGAGGAGCAGAACAAGAAGCAAGGGAACCATAGTTATCGACCTCCTGCCCCACCGTTTGCCCTCGGATGGTTCCCACATTCCTCGAAGACACCTTGTTTGTGAAGGAAATGCGGGGGAACCAGCGGTACGCCGCGGACAGGCGGAGAAGAGCACCGGTAACACGCGTGAGGCCAAGGAAAAGGCCAAGCGAGCACTCAAGCGCGATTTCCGTAATACGGACGGAAATGGGAGCGCGCCGACGCCGAGTTCGGTCATCTTGCGAGCGGCGTCGTATCGGGACGCGGCTCCCTCGGTCGAGGTGCGCCTTCGGCGGGGTACCCGGCACGGATCTGTTGATCGGACGAAGGGGTGATGGTGTGCGGCGGCAGCTGATGTGGACGCTGGTGGCGCGGGGGACGGCGGCCCTGCTGTTCGGGGTCGTGGCACTGGTGTGGCCGGGGGTGACCGTGCTCGCGCTGGCCCTGCTCTTCGGTGTGTACGCGCTTGCCGACGGCCTTGCCCTCCTGGCGAGTGCCTTCCGCCGGCAAGGGGACAGGGCCCATCGCGCGGCGCACGCGATCGGTGGCGTCCTGGGCATCGGCGCCGGTGTGATCACCATCGCCTGGCCCGGCGTCACCGCCCTGGCCCTGGCCGCGCTGATCGGCGCCTGGGCCGTGGTCACCGGCGTCGCGGAGATCTGGGCGGCGGTGCGCTTCCGGCACGAACTGCACCATGAGTGGGTGCTGTTCCTGGCCGGCGCCGTGTCGGTCGCCGCCGGAGTGCTGGTCTGGGCCCGTCCGGACGTGGGCGCGACAGCCATCACCCAGGTCATCGGGGTCTACGCCCTGATCAGCGGCGCGCTGGTGCTGGCCGCGGCCTGGCGACTGCGCGGTGCGGCCACCGCGGGACACCCGGTCCGCCACGCGCGGCACGCGTGAGCCGGAACTGAGCCACACTGACGCAGACGGCACGCGCCCACGAAGCCACCGCCCTGGCGCTACGCCCTCGACCGGGGGCCGTGTCGGTGAGCGACTGGTCGATGTGGTCGCACAGACTCCGGTGCTCTCGGGCTCCGCGTTCCACCTCGGCGGGTCCGCCGGCTTCACGCCCTCGCACCCGGCCGGATGACCTGTGCGACCTGCTTGCCGGTCTCGCTCGGCGCCCTGGTTCCTCTGCCGGTTGAGCGCTCGCCACGTCTCGGTGACCGACAGGGTGACGCCACCGAATCCATCACGTGGGGAGCATGTGACGCGTCCGGACACAGACGCTGGTGTACGCCTCGGCGGGGTGTCCGGCAGTCACTTGCCCGCCGATTCGCTGGCCGCGCGGCGGTACTCGGCGTTGATGCGCTGCGCTTCCTCCAGCTGGTCCTCGAGGATGACGATGCGGCACGCGGCCTCGATGGGGGTCCCCTTGTCGACGAGCTCGCGGGCGCGAGCGGCGACCCGCAGTTGGTAGCGGGAGTACCGGCGATGTCCTCCCTCCGAGCGGAGCGGAGTGATCAGGCGAGCCTCACCGATGGCTCGGAGGAAGGCCGGGGTGGTGCCCAGCATCTCGGCTGCCCGGCCCATCGTGTACGCGGGGTAGTCGTCGTCGTCCAGACGATCATTCAGAGGGTTGTCCGATGTCATGTCACCTCGCTGTGCAACGCGTCGAGGGGCCCTGGTGCCGTACGGCACCAGGGCCCCGAAGGAAATTCAACACCATCTGTCGGCCCTCATGCTGTGCCGACCTTCTGTTTGCGCTGTCCGGCCCGGCAGGGCCCAGCGGGGGATCGCAGCTGCGTGACCGGGGACCACCATCCAATCCGGGGTCTTGCGGTACCCGGTCCGAGTGCTTCTCGGACCGGGCGATCCTGATGGCGTCTGCTCCTCCGTTCCTCTTGACCTGCACCTTCGTGTTCAGCCACCCGCCAGTTCGTGTCTGGCGAGTTTCGTTCGACCGTGTCTACGTGAGGAAGCGTACCCACGCCAGAACGATGTCTACTCTCGTCACAGTAGATTTCATCCTTCCGGCGGAGCAAGACACCTGTCGAAATCGGCCCTCGGCGGTGGGTGGGGAGCCGTCTCCCGCCGCCTGTGCGACCGCTTTGCGCACCGCGGGGGGTTCCGGCGCGGGCGGGCCGCATAAGCTCTGCTGTCATGTCGAACCCTGATGAGCTGCTCGTCGCCATCTCCACCGCGGTGGAGTCCGAGCGAAGCAATCAGATGTCGCTGACCGTGGTCGTCGGCGGCGCCGTCATCACCGGCCGGCTGGCTCCCGAGGCCGTGTGGAGGGAGCGAGTGGCGGAGGTCCTGAAGGACTCGGACCGTCTCGGCCCGTTCGCGGACGTCTTCGCCGGCGGCCCCCGAGGGAACCCTCCCGTTCGCGGCGAGGCGCCCACGCATCTGCACTTCCATCTCGCCCGGATCTTGCAGGGAAGCCTCGGCATCCCGGAGACGGGCGGCATGTACCGGGTCGCGATCAAGGACGTCAGCGCCTGGACCGTAGGCGATCTCAGCTACTTCGACCGGTGAGACGCCGGCTCCGCCCCGTCGCCCGGCCGGCGGTTTCCGAGCGGACGGCGACACAGCGGTGGGGGTCCTGCCGACGCGTGTCGGCAGAACCCCCACCGGAATCCTGAGGGCGGTCTCCCGCCCGTCCTCATACGGCCACGGGGCCGCTGCCGCCGAGCAGTGCCGACGCGGTGTGGAGCGGAGTCAGACCGGTCACGCCCACGGTCACGCCCACGGGCGCGGCATCGGGGCGGTCGTGGCAGGTGAAGCCGAGGCGCGCCATGGCCCGGGTGACTTCGCCGGCGGTGAAGTCA
Organism: Streptomyces sp. NPDC029138; assembly: GCF_055564375.1. Lineage (NCBI taxonomy): Bacteria > Bacillati > Actinomycetota > Actinomycetes > Kitasatosporales > Streptomycetaceae > Streptomyces > Streptomyces sp. NPDC029138. The sequence goes on along the minus strand of NZ_JBVHWM010000059.1, from coordinate 22,360 downwards.
CGGGGGTCCTGGCGCGTGATGACCCGGCCCACCTGCTTGACGGGGTAGCGGCGGCGGCCGATGGTCACGGACTCACCCGTGACGAGTTCGGGCCTGACGCCCTTCATCGAGGCCAGCACCCCGGTTCTGGTCAGGTCGAACGGGTACCGGGCGATGACACAGCGCATGATGCCTCACAGGGGAGAAGTCGCGGGGAGGGGGAGAACGGGCTGCCCGGGGCGAGGCGGATCAGCGCGAGAGGGCGAGTACGCCCGGAACCCGGCCGTGCCCGCCGGCGCCGCCGGGGCGGGCGCCGGGCGAGGGCGGCGATCCGTCGAGGACGTCCCGCAGACGGACGCGGTCGGTGTACGTGGAACTGTCGCGGAGAACGGCGAGCCGGACCTGGGTGACCAGACCCGTGCTCTGGTCGTCCCCGTCGCACACGGTCAGGTACGCGACCCGGGCACCCGCCATGACGGCCAGCGCCACCTCGACGGTCATGTCGTCGGACACCCGAGGCCCGTGCCCCTCGATGTCCTCGGCCACGGTCGCGGTCACGGGGGCGGGGTCCGGCATGCGGTACTGCGTCCGCGCTGACGTCGAGGGTGTCAAGGGTGTCTCCTTCGGTAGGGGCCGGCCGGCTCGGTGACTGCCCGCGCCGGACTAAGCAGCCGACTCGTTCCCGGGCCGCCGCTGTGCCCTGCGCCCCACCCCGGCGCCGACGGGCCGGCCCTGGCCGGCGCGGCCCCGGCGGTTGCGGGAGGGCGAGGACGTCCGGCGGGTGCGTTCCACGACGGGCGCGGTGATGACCACCGGGACGCCGGAGGGCGCCTGGGCGCCGGTGATGCGGCTCAGCTCCGCCTCGCCCGAGCGGACCGGGGTGACGTGCGGGGTGATGCCGGCCGACGCCATCAGCCGGGTCATGCCCCGGCGCTGGGCGGGGGTCACCAGGGTGACGACGCTGCCGGACTCCCCGGCGCGGGCCGTACGGCCGCCACGGTGCAGATAGTCCTTGTGGTCGCTGGGCGGATCCACGTTGACGACCAGGTCGAGGCTGTCGACGTGGATGCCGCGGGCCGCGACGTTGGTGGCCACCAGGACGGTGACGTGACCGTCCTTGAACTGGGCGAGGGTGCGGGTGCGCTGCGGCTGGGACCGGCCACCGTGCAGGGCCGCGGCGCGGACACCGCTGTTCAGCAGGTGCTTGGTCAGCCGGTCCACGGCGTGCTTGGTGTCCAGGAACATGATGACCCGGCCGTCCCGGGCCGCGATCTCGGTGGTCGTGCGGTGCTTGTCCGCGTCGTGGACGTGGAGTACGTGGTGCTCCATCGTGGTGACGGCTCCGGCCGACGGGTCGACGGAGTGCACCACCGGGTCGGTCAGGTAGCGGCGGACCAGCAGGTCGACGTTGCGGTCCAGGGTGGCCGAGAACAGCATCCGCTGGCCCTCGGGGCGCACCTGGTCGAGCAGGGCGGTGACCTGGGGCATGAAGCCCATGTCGGTCATCTGATCGGCCTCGTCGAGCACGGTGATGCCGACGTCGGCGAGCCGGCAGTCGCCCCGGTCGATGAGGTCTTTGAGTCGACCGGGCGTCGCGACCACCACCTCCGTGCCGGCGCGCAGCGCACCGGCCTGCCTGCCGATGGACATGCCGCCGACCACGGTGGCGAGCCGCAGGCTCACGGAGCGGGCGTAGGGAGCGAGCGCGTCGGTGACCTGCTGGGCCAGCTCACGGGTCGGGACGAGGATCAGGGCCAGTGGTCGGCGCGGCTCGGCGCGCCGGCCCGCCGTACGGGCCAGCACCGCGAGGCCGAAGGCGAGGGTCTTGCCCGACCCGGTGCGGCCGCGACCGAGTACGTCACGGCCGGCCAGGGAGTTCGGCAGGGTCGCCGCCTGGATCGGGAACGGTACGGTCACGCCTTCCCGGCCGAGCGTGGTCAGCAACGGCGCCGGCATGGCGAGATCGGCGAACGACTCGACAGCGGGCAAGGCGGGCGTGACCGTCTTCGGCAGCGCGAACTCGCCCCGCGCGGGCTGTCGGTTTCCGTAACCGTCGGAGCGGCGCGGAACGCCGGAGCGGCCCGTGGCGGCACTTCCTCCGAAGCGGTCGTACGTGCGATTGGTGCGTGCGCGAGTGGTACGGGTGCGGTTCATGCGGAACCTTCCTCGATGCGGGCGCGTATCAAGGAGTTTCCGCAGCAGAATGAGCGGCGCAGAGAATCGCGAGAACGAGCCGAAAATGACAGGGCAGAATCACCCTGGGAATAAAGCGAGCCGGGGCCCGCACCCCAAGGTGCGGGCCCCAGCTGCGAAGTATGCGTCTGTGCCGGTGCGTCAGGCGGGAACGATGTTCTCGGCCGTCGGGCCCTTCTGGCCCTGCGCGATGTCGAACGACACCTTCTGGCCTTCCAGCAGCTCGCGGAAGCCCTGGGCGGCGATGTTCGAGTAGTGGGCGAAGACGTCGGGGCCGCCGCCGTCCTGCTCGATGAAGCCGAAGCCCTTTTCCGCGTTGAACCACTTCACAGTGCCAGTAGCCATTTTGTTTCTCCTTCGGGGACGGAGCCAGGAACACGCCCTGTGCGCATTCCGTGTCGCCGTGATGATCAGCCGTCGGAAAAACCTTCTGGCAACCACACCTGCAACTGATGACGACAGTAGCACGTCGGCGTCGCCCCTGCGCGGTAAATAATTCCGGATCCCCTGTGGTCGCAGGAATATTTACCGCGCGCCGCGCCGATTTCTTATGTTGCCACCACAGATATTGTCGCGGCGGTGGCGGAGCCGGTCCGCTAGCGCCATGGCGCCATTGCCTCCTTCAGGGATCGGCGTGCTCGAAACAGCCTCCCTCGCACGGTGTCCTCTCCCGTGGCCGTGGCGTGGGCGATCTCCCCGTAGGACAGGCCGTGCACCTCCCGCAGGATCCAGCAGGCGCGCTGATCGGCTTCGAGTTCGCCCAGCGCGGCCATCAGGGCGGCCGCGGTGGCGTTGTCCTCGGCTGCCCGGCCGGGGGAGGTGCGGGCTTCGTCCGCGGCGGGGTCGGGCAGCGCCTCGAGGGGGAGGGGCGGGAGCCGGTGGCGCCGGGCGTTCAGACAGCGGTTGACGGTGATCCGGTACACCCAGGTGGAGAACGCGGCCTCGCAGCGGAACTCGGGCAGCCGCCGCCACGCGCTGACGAGGGCGTCCTGCACGGCTTCCTCGGCGTCGCGTGTGTCGCCGAGCATGCGGGTGGCCAGGATGAGCAGGCCGCGTCCATGGCGTCGTACCAGGGTGGTGAAGGCGTCTTCGTCGCCTTCCCGGGCCCGTGCCGCCAGGAGTGCGTCGGGGGGACCGGCCGTTGGTGAGGCCGACTGGGCCTGGTGTGTCATCTTCGGCTCCCGGCACGTGCCCCGGAGCGTGTGGCGTCCGCCGTCTCCGAGACCGGCGTGCGTTCCGTCCTCTGTGTACCCGCTTGAGAAGAATGTGATTCATCTCACACCGGTCGGGAGTGAGGGGTCCTCCGGTGGCCGTGTCCAACGTCAGACAGGAATTACTGCGATGTCCGCGGGACGATCGAGGCGATTGCCGTGACCGACACAGCATCCGACCGCGGCGGCTACGGCCCGGGCGGGCCGTCCGCCAGGAACAGCACGACATTGCAGGGGCGCAGTGGCGTCGACGCTCCTGCCGAGACACGGGGAAAGACCACCATCGCGGACACCGTGGTGGCGAAGATCGTGGGCATGGCCGCCCGCGAGGTGCCGGGCGTCCACAACCTGGGCGCGGGCGTCGCGCGGGCCATAGGAGCGGTCCGTGAACGCGTCCCGGGCGGCGGTACCGGACTGACACGCGGGGTCAAGGTGGAGGTCGGGGAGCGGCAGGCCGCCGCGGACCTGGACCTCGTCGTGGAGTACGGCGTCTCCATCGTCGACGTCGCCGGGGACGTCCGCACCAACGTCATCTCCGCCGTCGAGCGGATGACCGGACTGGAGGTCGTCGAGGTCAACCTCACCATCGACGACGTGCATCTGCCCGAGGACGAGTCCGAGACACCGGAGGGCCGCGTCAGCTGAGCCCGGCGGTCGCCGCCGGCTCGCCCGGAGGCGACGGCGCGGGGCGCGGCAGACCTGGACGGGTGAGCAGTGATGGACACAGCAATTGCCGGGCTGGCGGCCGGAATGGCTCTCGGCTTCGCCGGCTACTTCGGAGGCTTCTGGGCCTTCCTCCTGGTCGCTGTCCTGGGCGGGATCGGACTGTTGGTCGCCCTCGTCCTACGCGGCGACATCGACATGCGACGGCGGCAGCGGTGAAACCCCACCCCGCCGACGCCCCGGACGCCTCCGATCTCCCCGGACGCGGGCGCCTTCCGCCGCCCGCCGAGCGCGGCGCCACGGTCATCCCCGACCGCGTGGTGGCTCGCATCGCCGCCCGGGCGGCCCGCGCGGCCCAGGCACAGCGGGCCGCTCTGCCGCCGGGCGGTCAGGGCACCGCGCCCGACGCGTCGGCAGCCACCCGCGGTGGCAGCGCGAGGGTCCACCTGAGCCTGGACCTTCCCTACCCGGCCGACATCGCGGGCGTGACCCGACGCATCCAGCGCGATGTCGCCGGGCGGGTGAGCGAGCTGACCGGCCTGCCCGTCCACGAGGTCACGGTGACCGTCCGGCGCCTGCTGCCCGCCCGGGGCCCGGGCCGGAACCGGGTCCAGTGATCCCGCCGCACCCGCGCACCAAGGAGGAAGGCATGGCCTCCCACGCAGGACCCGCCGCCGAGTCCGGCCGGCAGCCGGAGCATCACTTCGCGAGCCCGGTCGAGCGGTCCGGCGACGGCTCGTCGGCGCCTCACGAGTCCGCGCACGGGCCGGCGACGCACCGTACCCGGCGGGTCTGGTCCGCACGACGCGTCCCCGCGGGGCTCGTCGCCCTCGTCGTCCTGGCCGCCGCCGGCATCGCCCTGTACGACGTCGTCGCCGTGCGCGCCGGATGGCGCGCCGCGCTCTGGCGCCGGGTGCTGGCGGACGAACTCGCCTCCCGTCCCGTGGACGACGTCTGGATGCTCACCGGAGCCGCCGTCGCCTCCGCCGTCGGTCTGGCGCTCGTCGTCCTGGCGGTCACACCCGGCCTGCGCCGCTCGCTGACCGTGCGGGCGCCCGGGGGGCTGCTCCCACGGCGCCTGCGGGTCACCCTGGACCGGGCCGGCGCCGCCGTCCTGCTGCGTGACGCCGCGATGCAGGTGCCCGGCGTCAGCGCGGCACGCGTCCGGGTCCGGCGCCGCCGTATCAAGGCCCGCGCGGACGTCGGCTTCCGAGACCCCCGCCAGGTCCAGGACGACCTCACGGCCGCCCTCCGGGAAGAACGCGACCAGCTCGACCTGGCCCCCACGCCGCGCATCGCCGTGCGCGTACGGCGGCGAACCCGATGACGACCGGTACACAGCCCTGCCCGCCGCGGCAGAGCCAGAGCCACGCAGGGGAGCCGAAGCCATGAATCCGCACGCGGCGCACAGCCGGCTCAACCGCGTCCTGCTGGGCCTGACCGGGCTGATACTGCTCGGCGGGGGCCTGCTGATCCTCTTCGCCGGATTCGACGTCTACCGGCGATGGCGCCTCACGCCCCCCGCGGGCTGGCCGCTGACCGCGCCCGGGGACGTCCTGCTCAGCACCAGCGACCGGATCCGCTGGAGTGACCAGGGTTGGTGGTGGTGGCCCGCTGTCATCGCCGCCCTGGCCCTGATCGCCCTCCTCGCGCTGGGGTGGCTCGTCCTTCAGCTGCGCCGTCCGCACCCCGGGGGCATCCCCGTCGGCGGCACACCGCCGGCCGAGGGGGTGGAACTGCGCGACCGCGCCCTCAGCGACGCCATCGCCACCGAGACCCGCACCCTGCCCGGCGTCCAGCGGGCACAAGCCCGGCTGACCGGCACACCCCGCCACCCCGGCGCCCGCATCGACCTCACGCTCGGCCCGCACAGCAGCCCTCGCCAGACCCTCTCCGCACTGTGCGAAGGCCCGCTCGACCATGCCCGTCGCTCCACGGCCACCGACCGGTTCCCCACCCGGGTCCGCCTGCGCGTCGCCCGCCACAAGCCGCACCGCGCGCAGTGAGCGAGAACGCCGGCCGCCGGCCTCACGCGCCACCGCGGTCGCGCACGCCCTGTTCCGGTGGACAACCCGTCCGCGCGTCCGGGGCGGGCCGGATGTCGGCGCCGCCGTCACTGTGACGGCGGCCGGAGCGGCCGTGCCAGTCCAGGACCATGGTGGTGGCGTCGTCCGGCAGGGAGCCCCCGTACGCGTCATGGACCGCGTCGGTCAGGGCGCGGACCGCTTCGCGGGGGTGTTCGTCGCGGGTGTCGCGGACGAGGGCCGGCAGATCGACGGTGCCGTCGCGCTCCATGCCGTCCGTGAGCAGGACCAGGCGGTCGCCCGGCTCGAGGTCGAGTCGCTGCACCTCGTAGCTGACCGGGACGGGAACGCCGAACGGCAGGTCGACCCGGACGGCGAGTTCTTCGACGTGCGCGCCGCGCAGCCGCAGCGGCCAGGGGTGGCCGGCGTTGACCAGGTCGCAGACGCCCGTCTCCAGAACGACGCGCAGCAGCTGGCCGGTGGCTATGCCGCGGGCGTGCTCGCTGAGCGCCTCGTGGGCGGCGTGCGCCTGGTCCAGCACGCCGTGCCCGGCCCGGCGCGCTCCGCGCAGGGCGTTGACCGCGAGCGTGGCCAGCAGGGCGGAAGCGGTGTCATGACCCATCGCGTCGGTGATCGACAGGTGCAGGGCGCCGTGGTCCACGGCGAAGTCGTATGTGTCGCCGCCGATGTCGTCGGCCGGGATCAGACCGCAGGCGAGGACGAACTGGTCCGCCTCGCAGCAGGACGCCGACGGCAGCAGCTGGTGCTGGATCTCCGCGGCCAGACTCACGGCTGTGGTACGCCGTCCCCAGTGGTAGAGGTCGGTGAAGCGGCGGTCGGTGACCACGATGTACGCCAGCGCGTGCGCGGCCTGCGCCACCGCCTCGCGGACCGCGTCGTCCGCGTACGGCACCGACAGGTCCAGTACGCCGATGCAGTCGCCCCGGTTCGTCACCGGCGCCACCATCCGGCACCCGCCCGCCCCGCTGTCCTCCTGGTACAAGCGCTGTGAGCGCAGCACGCGGTCGTACACGCTGCCGGACAGGGGAACCCGCTCCGCCTCGCCCCGTGCCTGGCCCCCCGCGCCGGCTCTGGGCAGCCGTACGGCCTCCTGCCCGATCAGGTCGACGAACCAGAACGCCACCTCACACGCCGAGAACCGTTCCCCCAGGTTCCGGGCGACCACGTCGACCGACGCCACGGGCGAGGCGTCCTCCGCCGCCCGCAGCACCTCGTCCAGCCCCAGACCCACACCGACCACGAGGCCACCTCCTCGCCCACCTCTACCGAGTTCCCCCAACCCGGCTCGGAACGCGCCGCACCGGCGGCACGGTGGAACGCGGCGGTTACCCGCCGGCCCCGCCGCCGTTTCCTGGCATACGCCCTATGACATCGGGAAACCCGGGGTGCGCACTCCTTGAAGGGCGCGCGGAAGGAGCTCGACATGAGCCAGAACGGGACAAGCACATCCGACCTTCCTCAGCCGTTGCGGGCCGTCGGTTCGGGGCTCCGCCGCCTGCCCGGAGCCGAGCAGGTGAGCAGGGCCGCCGACAGCGCGCTGGACTGGGTCGGAGCGATCTCTCCACGCGGCCGCCGGATGGCGGTCTACACCGGTGCCGGAGTGCTCGGCGTCGCCGGGGTGGTCGAATGGCCCGTGGCTCTCGCCGGTGCGGCCGTCGCCTGGCTGACCCAGCCGCGCGGCCCCCGACAAGACGCCCAGGACGAGACGGCCCGGCCCGCCGCGGCGCTCCCTGGCCCTGTTTCCACGGGAGCACAGGACACGGGAGCGCAGGACACCGCGTCGGAGCCACAGGGCCCCGGCGACAGGCTCGCGGCCTCCCACTTCCACCACGATCACCCCGCAGGTCACACCCACGACCAGCCCGCCAGGGTCGGTGACCCCGTCACGGCATCGGCACTCAGGCAGGTCGCGGAAGCCTCCGCGCATCACGAAGAGAGGGGCACTCAGCAGTAACCGGTGTGCAGAAACCCGCGTCGGGAAGGTGTGCCGAGATCCAGTGGGATGTCGGCGTGCTTCGGGAGAGCCGCGAGGGGCGCGTTCGGGACGATGAACTCCCTGCCGGTGCACCTCTCCCGTACGGACTGCCGGCCGGCGGGCTCGCACACGAACGGGTTGGCGTACGTGTTGTAGCCGAGTCCGACGCCCGTGTTGAGGAAGCCCGCTTCCTGGCACTGGTACAGCGCGCCCCTCAGGGCGGCGCATCCCTGGGGCCCCGGTACCGCGAACGGAAGTGCGCGAAGCACGCCTGGGAGTCGCCGCCGTCGTACGGGGACGGACCGCCGGCCGCCAGCGCACCGAGGAAGGAGCGGTTACAGCCGATGGCCGGTGAAGGGGCCGCTCCCTGAACCAACTTGGCACGCCGGCAACCGGTCACCTTCTGGAACGCGCCGACGACGTCCTCGTCCCCGCCGAGCCGCGGCGGCTCGCTCGCTCGCCCGCCTCGCCGTCGCCGCCGGCCTCGACGTCGTCATGAGCAACTCGCGCGGCCCCGAGACCCTCACCGACATGGTCGCCGAACTCGGCGACCACGCCCGCGCGGCCACCACGGAGGCGGCGGCGAAGGCAGGCGACGTGGTGGTGGCAACCGTCCCCATGAGCGCCTACGACAAGCTCCCCGCCGACGCGCTGGCCGGGAAGACCGTGATCGACACGATGAACTACTACCCGCAGCGCGATGGCCACATCGCGGAACTGGACAGTGCCGAAGTGACCTCCACCGAGCTGCTCCAGCGCCACCTGACCGACTCCCGGCTGGTCAAGACGCTCCACAACATGGACCACCGCCGGCTGTTCACCCGGGCCCGTCCCGTAGGCGCCCCGGACCGCAGCGCCCTGCCCGTGGCCGGCGACGACCCGGCCGCCAAGGCCGAGATCACCGCTCTCCTGCGCGTCCTGGGCTACGACGCCGTGGACATCGGCACCCTCGCCGACTCGTGGCGCTGCGAGCCCGGCACGCCTGTCTACGTCCGGCCCTACCTCGGAGACCGTCCCGAGGGACTCACCAAGGAGGAGGCGCAACGCTGGTTCCTGGAAGCCCCGGGCGACCCGGTACCCGCCGCCCGGGTCAAGAACCTCATCGACCAGGCCGCCCGCGGCCCGGTGGGCGGCTCCTTCGCCGCCCTCCCGTTCTGGGGCTGAACGCACCACATGGGCACGCCTTCGGCCGAGGACAGGTGCGTTCAGAGCGAGGCTCAGTGTCGGCCACGGAGTGACCGCATCCACCCACCGCGTGGCGCCGGCGAATGTGCGTCGGTTCGGGGCCTGCCCGGCGCTCTTCGCCGGGCGTCGGGGGTTTCGGTTCGCCACCCCAGAGCCAAGCGGCTGTGCACGATCCACGCCGGCGTGACGGCGACCGCGCCGACTCCCGCGCCGATGGCGGCGAACAGGCGGTCAAGGCGATGTCGCCGCCGACACCGCATGTGACGTTTGAGCGTACTGGTGCGCTGGGTATTGCGGGCAACCTGTGTGACGGCTGTGCCCAGGTCGGAACGAGAACGAAGTGGGGGATGAGGGTGGCTCCTCGTGCAGCACGTCATCGGCGTTCGGTGAAGCGCCGTGTCCTTGCCGGTCTTTCCGGCGCCGCGGCGGCAGGGATCGCGGTCACCGCGACGATGGCCATGAACGCCGAGGCCGCGTGGACGTCGACGTGGAACGTTTCGGCCTCCGGCTGGACCCCTGACGATTCCCCCACGGTGTCGGTCGACCGGCAGGGCGACGCCCTGTTGGCCTGGAACGCCTGCGACCTGTCGACGCCGGGCTGCTACTACCGCATCCAGGCCAGAGTGAAGACCGCGAGCGGTACGGCGACAACGATCCGCACCCTGTCGCCCGACGGTGCCGCGCCGTCCTGGCCGGAGGCCGCCTCCGACGACACCGGCGACTCGGCGGTGGTCTGGCAGCAGGACAGTCAGGTCGTGGGCCGGCGGGTCTCGGCCTCCGGCAGCCTCGTCGGTCCGCTGCGGAAGCTGTCCACGTCGGCGCCCGCGACCACCCCGGTGGTCGCCGTGACTCCGGGCGGCACCGCTATGGCGGCTTGGACGGAGAGCCGCGACGGAAGCTGGTACGCGGTCGCCCGCCGCCTCACGCTGGACGGCACGGTCGGCGCGGCCATCACGCTTGGCTCGGGCTCGGCGGAGAAGCCGGCCATCGGAGTGGACCGCAGCGGCCGGTTCGTCGTCGCCTGGGCACGCGGCTCGGACGTCGTGGCCAGGCGGATCACGTCGACGTCCGTCTCCTCGACGAAGGTGCTCACCTCCCCGATCGCGTCGTACGGCGGGTTCGGCATGGTGCGGGTCGGCGTGGACCGGGACGGCGACGCGGTCATCACCTACCACTCGGGCGGCGGTGCCCGCTCACAGGTCTGGGCCTCGCGCTGGAGCCGCACCGGCACACTGGCTGCCCCTCTGCGGATCTCGGCTTCCACCGACAACGTGGGCTTCCACCACGCCCTCGCGACCGACCTCGACGGCGACTCGATGATCGTGTGGACCCGCTACAACAGCAGCGGCAAACTCGAGCTGCTCGGCCGCCGCCTGTCCGCGGCCGGTACCCGGGGCGCCGTCACCAGCCTGGGTCTCGGCGACCGCCCCGACCTGGCCCTCGACGACGACGGCGACGGCATGCTGGTCTTCCACACGGTCGTCCCCAAGTCGACGCCCCCGTACAGCTACACCAAGACCAGCGCCCGCCTGATCAGCCGTTCCGGCACCTTCGGCACCACGAAGACACTCACGTCGGACGGCCGGGTACCCCAGGTCGACACCCGCCCGACCGCCCGGTTCACGGTGGTCTGGCAGCAGGAGAGCTTCCCGTACACGATCAAGTCCGTGACCGGTCCCTGACCGGTCCCTGACCGGTTCCTGACCCGGTCCTGACCGGTCCCTGGCCGGCTTCGACCACCCCGCTGCTCCCACTCGGCGGGTTCCCCCTCTTCGCTCTCTGTGAAGGAGATACATGCGCAAGCGCGCTGCCTCCGCTCTGCTCATCGCCGTCGCCGCACTGGCCGGCTTCACCGCCCCCGGTGCCTACGCGGGCGAGACCGACGTCCAGATCAGCAACGTCTCGTTCGACGGTGGCAAGAACATCGTGGTCGGTCTCTACGCCAAGACGATCACGGTTTCCGGGACCTTCACCCACCCGTCGGGCATCCAGGACGCGGACTTCGTCCTGTGGCGTGGACCGGACGGTGCGAATCCCTACGAGACCTACGACGATCGCATCGTGTCGAACCAGTACTACTCCCATGCGGACTGCGTCGCCTCGAGTGCCACCACCTCCACCTGCTCGCAGACGATTTCGCTCGAACCGGATTGGCGGTACGGCGGCACCGCGCTCACCAACGCCCACGCAGGCACCTGGAAGGTCAGTGTGCAGGGGGTGGCCAATGACGACAGCTGGACCCAGTCGGCGAGCTACACCACGACGCGTCTCCAGCGGCACTCCAAACTCACCGTGGACGCAGGCCCGGAACCGATTGCCAAGGGCAAGTCCCTCACCGTCACCGGCAAGCTCACCCGGGCCGACTGGGACAACCTCGACTACCGGGGTTACACCAACCAGCCGGTCAAGCTCCAGTTCCGCAAGGCCGGCACCACGACCTACACCACCGTCAAGACCGTGTACACCTCCGGCACCGGCAACCTGACGACCACGGTCCCCGCGTCGGAAGACGGCTACTGGCGCTGGAACTTCCCAGGCACCTCCACCACCCCGGCCGTCAAGGCGACCGGCGATTTCGTGGACGTGCAATAACCCGAACGTCGCTCTCGACAGCTCACGCCCGTGGCGAGAGCAAGACCGGCGCGGATCATCCGCTGTTCCCGTCCCGCCAGCCGTCTCACCCTCTCAGCCCGCGCCCACACCGCCTCGCCGGCAGCTTCGCGCTCAGCCCGGGTGGCGTGGTGCCGTACCTGGCGGGCATTGTGAACCACCCGCACATGCCGCCCTGGCTCAGGCACACAGGCCGACGACAAGTTCGTGGACCACGGTGATGATTGCCTGCTTTTCGGTGGCGACCGCGGCTGCCCGGCGGCGACGTGCCGCTGCTACCGGGTCGAGCGCTCCTGCTCCTTTCCGCTTCACGGAACGATCTGCTTGCGCGGATCACGGTGAAATCCCTGTGAGCCGAGGGAATTGCTCCGGCATGTCAACCGAGGCAGAGGACCAGCAGGCACACCTGGGTGGGTGACGTCGCCGCCGGGGCGGGCGTGGTCCCGGAGGTGTCCGGTTCCATGCCGCCGGTCGCCGGGGTAGGGGCCGGCGGGGGCGCGGTCGTCGTGTCGGTGCGGCCTGGGGCCGATCCGTTTGTGCTCGTCGTGCCGCCGGAGGACGCGGCTGCCCTGGTCTGCCGCTGCGGGGACGACGCGACGGCCGGGCGGGGAGAGGGAACGGCGTCCGGCCGGGTCACCGGGGGCGCGGTGCTGGGCGTGGCCGGGAGGGTGTGGCGCCGAGGGGCGGCGCTGATCGGCGCGTGCCTCTCAGGTGCGGTGCGGGGCGCGCGACGCTCGGGGGTATGCGAGGACGGCTGAGCGGGTTCCGCCTCCACCCGCTGCCTCGCGGCGCCCATGCTCCGGTCCTCCGGTGCGGTGGCCGCCTGCGCCTGGCTGGTGGTGTGCCGGTCAAATGTGGCGAGCGACAGGCCGCCGCCGACGAGTGCGAAGGCGGTGGCGACCATGGCCCGCCGCTGGTGTTTCTTCAGACGGGCGAGCTGGCGGCGGCGTGCCGCCCTGCCCGGCCGCGCCGGTGATATGCCGGCGGTGTCGGTGGACGGCCCGGTGGCGGTCCCCGCGTCCTGCTCCGGCCGGCACCCACGTTCCCAGGGGAATCCGTCGCCGCCGGAGGTTCCGGACGGCGTGGCGGTGGGCGCACCCGTGGTCGTCGACTCGGCAGACCGGTCGGGGCCGAGGTGATCGGCGCGGATCGGCGGCGCGATGTCCGGGGCGTACGCACCGCACCCGGGACACACCAGGGCGCCATTGAGATGCCGACGACACGTGGAGCAGTAGTCCATCTGCGGTCTTCCTGGGTTGACTGCGCCGTCGGCCCGCCCGGGCCACGGCCTGGTCACGCTCGTACAAGGAGTCGAGCGGCCAGCAACGCTAACGACCCCTTTGAAAGGCTGTGTGCAGCCGGTGTGGCACTCCTGCGCAGATTTCCGGAGCCGCAGACCGGCCCAGGCCCGGTATGCGCTCCATGGGTGAGTGCCTCGTGACGGCCAGGGGTGTCCCTCTTCACAAGGGTGCCGGTCCGGCAATGATGTCGGTCGCCCTGTGACGCCGCTGCGGTGCGGTGTGCTGATGGGAGTGACCCCGGGCGGGTCACAGCGCTCAGCCTCCGGGGGAGGTGCGTGGGCGCCGAGGCGCAGGGGCAGTGCCGGTTTTGCCCCAAGCAGGGTGTCGCCACCACCTTGCCTGAGCTCGAGCAGAGTTGGACCATCCAGCGACGCGCCGTCGGTCCGTCGGCGACGAGCACCGGGATGTCGTGCCCGGCGAGTAGCTCGTTTCTTGTCGCGGTTCCGCCGATGGTTCGGTGAGCGCCTAACCGTCCGGCCCATAGCGTGCGGAGTCCTGTGCGGGAGATGCCCGCGCTGATGACGCCGGAGGCCCCCTATGCCGGAGACGGACCTGAAGCAGCAGCTCGTCGAGAGGTTCCAGGAGGTCAACGGCGACCATCCGATGACCGATGCGGATGACGTATATGTCAGCGCGCAGTTCATTGCCCTGGAGGAACTGTGCGCAGTCCATGGCCGCGAAGCCGATGCGGTCCGCCGGCTGATGCTGGGGCAGCGTCTGCCGCTTCCGGGATATCTGCGCTCCGACGGCGCTGAGATGGTGCCGGCCGACCTGTTCGCTCTCGCCGACGAGGCCGGCGGCGTAGACCTGCTCGAAGCGTGGTTCACCGCTCACTGGGCCGACCCGGTCACCGGGAAGGCGGAGTGGAATTCGTATCTGAGCGGACAGTACGTGTGTCTGCACTCGGTGACCCCGGCCACCATTCAGCGCAAGGATTACCTGACGACCGCGATCGGTGCCGCAGCGAACGAGCTGGACGCCGGTTCAGCGCAGTGCTCTGAACGACTGCACGCTCTGGTTGACGAACTCGACGGCCTTGAACCGGCGTTCACGGCCTATGACCGTCTCCGGTTCGGCGGACCCACGTCCCGGGACACCTGCATCGACGCCGTGCGCGCCCGCTTCCCGCGCCCGTGACCTGGAGCCGTGGGCGGCGTTCTGCGAGTTGGTTCATGCCACGCGGACTTCGGGACGTCCGACCGCGAGATCAGTACGAAGGGACTCCCACCACGAGGTCGGCGGATCCAACTGAGTGCGCAGGACGGGGCTGGGAGAGCGGATGGGCTCGTCGACGTACCGGTGCAGCTCGGCCTGGTACGTGTAGCCCTCCCTGGTTGACTCGGTGGTGTCACACAGAAACGCGCGAACACGCGGCGCATGCTTTGTTGATCCGCTGGGTCAGCCGGCGGCGAGTACATCCAGCGCCTTCCGCAGAGCAGGGACCGGGTGGCCGAGAAGCACAGAGCTTCTCGCGCCTCGGCCCAGTGGGGCGATCCGTGAGCGGGTCGGCAAGCGGGGCGTCTCCGCGTACCTGGAGAAGGCGGCCCAGCGGCAGATCGAGCGGGAAACCTGGACGAGCTGATCACCGACTTCGACAAGATGCACGGCCCGGACGACCCGGAGGCCGTGGCGGCCAAGCGCGCCAGGCTCACCGGCGGTACGTCGGACGCCGGGGCCGTCGCGTGAGCGGTGCCCTGCCCCTGGGCAGCGAGGGTCTGGCGAAGGCGGTGCAGCGAGACCGGGAGATCCACGAGTGGCTGACGGCCGCCCGTGACGCCGACCTGCCGGTTGTCACCTCCGCTGCCGTGCTCGTCGAGGTCATCCACCCGAAGATCAACGAAGCCGCACTGAAGTGGACCCTTTCCCGGCTGCGTGTCGAGCCGGTCACGCAGGGCGTGGCACAGTCCGCCGCTGCTCTGCTGCGAACAGCGGGCCCGCACGGCCACAAGTACGCCATCGAAGCCACGCTGTGCGCGACCGCGCTCCAGCGCCCCGGCCGGGTGACCATCCTGCTGACCTGGGCAGATTCATTGTGCTGCGGCAGGAGTGTGGGCCTGGTGGCACCGCTGTTGACCGTAGTTGCCCGCTCCGAAGGCACGCTGTGGGCACGAGGTCGCGAGGTGGGGGAGTGTCGTGCCTGCGTCGCCTTCTCTGTGCTCGGGGCTCGTCGACACGTAAGCCGGCTGAGGGAAGTCGTCGCGACTGCACATGGATGCCGATCCCCTGCCCTGGTTCGGAAGGTCACAAAAAGCTGGTTTTACGCTGCAGACTTCGATCTCCACGACGGGCAGCCTGGTACCCAAGGTGGCGAGCGCGGCGAGATGCCGCGACTCGAGATCGAGAGATTTACCTGTCCAGGTAAAGACCTCAGTCCTCAACGCGAGGACCCTGCTGCCCGAGGTGAGGAGGCAGCCCGATGGAGTGGATCACCGCGGGATGCGGCGCTGTCGTGGGCCTGTTGGTGATCCGCGTGCTGCTCCACCAGGTGCGAGCACTCCTGATGGACGTGGGTGCCGTTGTTCACGCGTGGCGTGAGCTTCTGAGCGTGATGAGGAATTCAGGACCTCACACCTGGAGTGGTGGTTCATGAGAGCCCTGTTGGTGGTCCAGTGCCGGCGCAGTCGGCTTGCCGCCGCTTAAGGAAATCCTTAAACTCATGATGCTGGTGTCGAGGGGAGTCGTCTTGAGCTGGGCGATCAAGGTCACCGATGAGTACGCGGAGTGGTTCAGGCGGCTGATCAAGGAGGATCTCGGTTCTGCCTCCCAGGTCGGCCAGGCCGTTGCCGCCCTGCGTGACGCAGGCCCCACCCTGGGGCGTCCCCTCGTGGACCGGCTGAAGGGATCGGAACTGCATCACCTCAAGGAGCTGAGGCCGGGGTCAGGTGGCCGGTCCGAGATCCGGATCATCTTCGCCTTTGATCCGACTCGTTCAGCCCTGCTACTCCTCGGGGGCGACAAGGCAGGAAACTGGGAGCGCTGGTACCGCTACAACATTCCCCTGGCTGAACAGCTCTACCGCGACTACACCGGTGACACGGAAGACTGAGGAGTAAGCATGCCCAAGAAGACCCCGCAGGACTGGGAGACCCTGGAGCAGGAGCTGTACTCGGCCGGTGTGGATCCCGCTGAGGTGGAAGCCGGTTCACGTCGACTGCTGGCGGAAGCCCGTGGTCATCAACTCGCTGAGGCGCGCAAGCAGTACGGGCTGGCCCAGAGGGACGTGGCTGCCCGTATGGGTGTGAGCATCGCTCGCGTGTCCCAGATCGAGCACGGCGAGGTCGCCACTCTCGATGTCATCGCACGTTACGTCGAAGCGCTCGGCGGCAGGTTGGATTTGGTTGCCGACTTCGGTGATCACACGCTACGGATGCCGGCAAGTGGTGATCAGGGCAGTGCGGCGGCGTAGTTATGCCCGAAGGCTTTGCCGGTGTCCCGGCCATGGACTGTCAAGAGCGATACCCAACCCGCTCTTGACAACAAACAAACCCCAGACCGCTGACCTGGGGCTTCTCATGGAGCGGGTGACGAGAATTGAACTCGCGCTCTCAGCTTGGGAAGCTGCGAATCATCCGCCGTCTCGCCAGGCGCTGACCTGGGCGAATGGGTGACAGAGGGCCCCGCCTGGCACCGCTGTATTCACCGTGGTTCCCCGCTGTTCCCCGCTCGGTCTGGTGCGCTTGTGGTGCGGCGGACTTCAGCGCTGGAGTCCAGGTGCCGGCTCGATGACGTCAGCCCAGACGCGGTCACCCCATGGGTTGCCCTCTGTACCCAGGCGTGCCGCGACGACATCGTCGAGGAAGTGCGCTTGCGCGACGCTGACCGCCTCGTGGGGCCACCACAACGAGTCGCACTCAGTGCAGATCGTGAAGCATGCCCCATCGGCCTTGAAGCGGTAGGTCTGGACACAGTCCTGCTCACAGCGTGGACAGACACGTTTGGCTGACATGACCAGCACGGTACCCCGGGCGCAAGCGCACGCTTTCCAACTCTGTTGGTGGGGTGGTGGGGGGCGTTCAGCTGGGTTCATGGGTGGCTCGCAATCCGCTGGGAACTGATACCGGGGGCTCAGATGAACCATGCCGAACGGGGCTGAATGAGACGGAAACTGAGACGGTTTGTCCGCCCACCGCTGTCAGAGGGCTCGTCTAGTCTTCCGGCCATGAGCATGATCGGTGAGTACCTGCGCGTTACGGCTGCTGAGCTCGACCGGGCGATTCAGGATCCTGACTGGGCGCTGGATTTGGCCGAAGAGGTCCAGGACGCAGAGGAGGAGTCAGAACCTGCGCCGACCGAAGCGCGTCACTTCAGCACCTCCAAGACCTGGGACATGCTGGGCTTCCTCTTGACGCGTGCCGACTTTCCGGTGGATGTCATCCATGGCGAGGAGCCGTTTGCCGAGGATGAGGACTGGGGCTATGGGCCGCCGAGGTACCTGCGCTCGGAGCGGGTGCGTCTTGCAGCGCGGGCGCTGCGCGCCACCACGTATGACCAGCTCGTTAGCGGCGTGAATCCGGCCGACCTGACGAAGGCCGATGTGTATCCCCTGGCTGGGGCGTATCCCCTCGGATGGAATGCGCCTGGAGCGCTCGAGTGGGGGCATGACCGGTACGACGGCTTGACGCAGTTCTTCGAGGCTGCCGCGGCGGCGGATGACGCCATGCTCGTGTGGCTCGACTGATCGCCGCCACCTGTAGGCGACCACCGGGTCGGCGTGGGCTGAATCAATCAGGTACGCGATCTTGAAAACCGTCGTGGCGGGAGCCACCGTGGGTTCAAATCGCACACCCACCGCGCAGGAGAACGGCCCCTGACCAGGCGATACGGTCGGGGGTCGTTGTGCTGCGTGACCCCCGCTCACCACCGTTGTACACCGTGGTTTCCCGCACGATCGGGCACGGATGGGGCACGGGCACCTTCGATCATTGCGAAGCCGTCCCTACGTGTTCTTGCGGAACATAGTCTCGGGGTATGGATGGCAATGGGGCCGCACTGATCGCCGCTGGCGCAGCCGTGCTGGCGAGCGCCGCAACGGGCTTGGCTACCGCCCTTGCGGCACAGATCCAAGCTCGGGCGAGTCACCAAACTCAACTGGCACAGTTGGACCACACCAAGGCTCAAGACCGGTATACGCAGCGACGGCAGGCATACGCGGATTTCGTTAAGTCGGTTGGCATCCTCCATTCGCGCCTGGCTGACATGGCCGCAGTGGCAGGCAGCGCCACTGTGTTCCACGAAAAGCAGCAACAGGCTCGTGCCGATCGAGCTGTCCTGATGGGCCTGCCCCAGTAGGGGAGCGGGTGCGAGACCTATACAACAGCGTCGATCGCTACTGGGCTTCGGTGGACAGGCTTCACGCGGCTGCCTGCGGCGGAAATGACGAGGCGACACAGGATCGCAGACAGCAAATGATCACGATTCGCAATGAGTCGCGCAGGCTTCGAGACCTCTTCGTGGAAGCTGCACGTGGGGCGTTGGGTGATGCGTGAGGACCACCCAACCGTCGGCGGAGTCTCAATGACCTAGTCAAGGCCACGGGCGCCGCCAATGATGCGCACGGCGCCCGTTGATGCGCACGGCGCCCGTGCCGGGACCAGGCTTTGAGGTCTGGCCTCATCCTTTTCAGGTCGATCATGGGGGCTCGCTGGTGTCGGTCACTCCGCTCTATGCCTCGGCCGATCGTTCATTGAGCTTCTTCGAGTTGGCCACCGATCAGGTGACGGCCCACGAAGCGCAACGAGCGAGGCCCCCGAGCAGTTGATCGAGATGTCTGACGTCTCAACCACGCTGTTCGGGGGCCTCGTTGGTCATCTATCCTGCCGCACTCGACCTGCCCCATGCGCTCGTGGAGTGGGTAACCATGCTCGTTGTCACCCGTGAGGGCGACCGGCGCTGCAAGCTCCGCCCGTCCCAGCGCGCGATGGTGGCACTGGTGTACCTGCGCGAACACACGCCCCTGGCGAAGATCGCTGCCGCGTTCGGGATCAGCCAGTCCACCGCCCACGCCTACACCAGCGCGGTCATCCACCTGCTCGCCGAACGCGCCCCGGGCTTGCTGAAGGTCCTGCGCGAGGCCGATTCGGACTTCGTCCTGCTGGACGGCACGATCGCCGAGTGCGACCGGGTCGGCGACGGACGGGCCGACTACTCGGCCAAACACCGCCGGCACGGGTGAACGTGCAGGTGGTCACCGATCCGGGCGGCCAGCTGCTGTGGCTCTCACCCGCACTGCCGGGCCGGGCTCACGACCTGACTGCTGCCCGCACTCACCGGATCATCCGCATCTGCGAGCGCCAGGGCGTCCCCATCCTGGCCGATCTCGCCTACCAGGGCGGCGGCCCCTGGGTGACCACGGGCATCAAACGCAGGCCCCTGCAAGAACTCACCCCCACCGAAAAGACCCTCAACCGGGCCCTGGCCGCAGCACGGGCACCGGTCGAACGCGGCATCGCACGCCTGAAGTCCTGGCGGATCTTCCGCAGATCCCGATGCAGCCCCAACCGCATGACGTCAATCACCAAAGCCGTCCTCACCCTGGAGCGGCAACGCTGAAGAAGCTCATTGAGGTCCAGAGCTGACCGCCGGTGTCCGTGCTTGTTGGTGTCAGACGTTGGTGTCACCAGAGACAAGCACCGTTGACAATGCCTGCGCAGCGTACTAGGCCTGTTCCCCGGTCGTCTCTGCCCTGAGTTTCACCGCCCGCTCACGCGGGTCGTACCCAACACCAACGCCCTCGACGAGCACGACGTCCCCATCGATGTGATCGGTCCGCAGCCGCAGGATCTCCTGATACGCGGGGGACGCGTACCAGGCGCGGGCCTCGGCTAGGCCGGGGAACTCAATCAGCACCATGCTGCCTGGCCAGCTCCCCTCCACCACCTCAGTCGGCGGGCCGTGGATCAGGAAGCGGCCGTGAAATGGATCAAGGGTGTCTTGGATGCGTTCCAAGTACTCAAGGACATCAGGGTGATGACGGCGATCACGTAGGTGGGCAAAGCCGTATGCAGGCACGTCCCCTTCCCTTCGTTCGCTCCGGTACGACGACTTGAACGTAGCCGCGCGCCCCGCACGCCGCGATTACCTTCGAGGTAATCGCCGAACGGGCCGCTCTGACTCGACTTGGTCGCTCCCGAAATGCCCCATAGCTGAACCCCTTCCCCAACCCACCGGCGTCCCGGTGCCTTCCCGTGCGTGGTCGGTCGGGGAGTGGCTAACGTACTGGCTTGAGCACATCGTGGAGCCGGAGCGGGAGCACAACACCTACGTCAAGTACGAGTCCAAGGTCCGGCTCTACCTGCTGCCGCATCTCGGCAAGAAGCCGTTGGTGAAGCTCACGCCCGCCCAGCTCCGCACGTTCATGGCCACACTGAAGCGCGAGCAGGTCGGCGCGGCCACCCGCTTCGAGACGCTCCGTGTCCTCCGGAACGCGCTCAACCGGGCCATCCGTGAGGAGCTGCTGACGCGCAGTGTCGCGCTGCTGGTCGACATGCCCAAGGTCGCCAAGGACAAGGGCAAGGCGTGGAGCGCTCGGGAAGCGATCACTTTCCTTCGCTCGGCCCGTGCTCACCGCCTCTACGCGGCCTGCGTCCTGGTCCTCGTGCTCGGCCTCGTCGCAGTGAGGTCCTGGGTCTGCGCTGGCAGTACCTCGACTTCGACGCGCGCCAGATCACCCCGCTCAAACAGGTGCAGCGGGTCAAGGGCGTCGGCCTGGTCCTCAAGGACCTCAAGACCGAGTCCTCACAGGCGGTGCTTCCTCCCGGAGTTCTGCGCTCGCGCCCTGGAGGAGCGGCGGGAGCTGCAAGGGCTGGAGCGGAAGATCGCCGGTGAGCACTGGTCGCAGGAGCCGGACCATGACCTGATCTTCTCCTCCGAGCACGGCGGCATGATCGACCCGGTGGGCTTCTCCCGGACCTTCGATCGGCTCGCACAGCCAGATCAGCATGACCATGGACGTGTACATGCACGTGGTCGGCGACAGTGAGCTTGAAGCGGTCGGCATGCTCGCGAAGCTGCTGGAAGATCCGCTCATCGGCTGACCGCCGCCGTTGGTGTCAACCACTGGTGTCAAAAGACCCCCGGACCGATGATCCGGGGGTCTTCTCGCTGGTGGGGCTAACAGGATTTGAACCTGTGGCCTCATCCCTATCAGGTCGATCGCAGGGAGTCGGCGAGGTTGCCCAACCGGCTCTGCGCTGTGATTGGTTGCCCGTTGAGGTTCGGCGTCGACCGCCGCTGTCCGTCCCTGTTGGTGTCAGGGGCTGGTGTCAGACATCAACCGGCAGCTTGACACTTCTCATGGCCAGTGGTCTCGCCTCGACGAAGCTGCGCCCGCACGAGAACCAGCACGATAACCACGGTGATCAACTGAGTCGCGGAGTCGAGAGCAGCGGCGACGGGCTCAGCACCGATCACGCAACTCTCGAAGGAGAAGCCCACCGGCAGCTAGCCGCTGCTTATGGTGCGGATGTGGTGCGCGGCCCGCACAGTGGTTTAGACAACAAGCAACCCCCGGGCCTATGACCTGGGGGTTTCTCACAGAGCGGGTGACGAGAATCGAACTCGCGCTCTCAGCTTGGGAAGCTGATGTTCTACCATTAAACTACACCCGCGTAATACGGACGGAACGGCCCCGGAGGGTCCGGTGTCCGGACGCTTGCTCACTCTACATCATCGTCGACCCCCGGTGTCCGGACCCCGGGGGTCGGACGCGTTTCAGAGGGGGATCCGGCTGCGGGCGGCCGGAGTTGGGGCGTACCGTGGAGGCCTGGGGGAGGGCCGGAGTGCCGCCTGGAGAGTCGTCTCCTTGATCCCGTAATGTGGCTTTTGTCGTCCGGGCAGCAACGCCGGACGAGGCTCTTGGGGAAGGGACTTGAGGGACTTGATGGAACGCACCGTCGTCCGATGCGCGGACGGGCACGTCTTCAGCACCGCTTCGTTCCCGATGCAGCAGGCCGAGCGGCTCGGCCCCGGCCGGCTCGTCCGGTGTCCGCGGTGTGCCCGGCTCCGCAGCGCGGTGCCCGTCGCCCTGGAGAAGAGGTAAGGGCAGCGGGAGATAACGGGTTGTAGTCGAGGTGTGACTGCGGGCGCGGGGGGGGGGGGGGGGGGGGGGGGGGGGGGGGGGGGGGGGGGGGGGGGGGGGGGGGGGGGGTGGGAGAGAGGGAAAAAGGGGAGAAGAGAAAGAAAGGAGAGGGAGGGGAGGGC
>NZ_JBVHWM010000058.1:0-67279 GCF_055564375.1 Streptomyces sp. NPDC029138 | reverse complement strand
CCCCCCCCCCCCCCCCCCCCCCCCCCCCCCCCCCCCCCCCCCCCCCCCCCCCCCCCCCCCCCCCCCCCCCCCCCCCCCCCCCCCCCCCCCCCGCGTCAGGCGGTCAGTCGAGCATGCCCGCGGGCTGGGGCGGGGGAGTCCCGCCGGCCAGCACCGTCGTCAGCCGCGGTGCCCCCAGCCGCACGGCGAGCCCGGTGGTGAGGTGGGACGCGTCGGCGAGGCCGCCGTTGACCACGGTGACCGCGCTGTCACCGGACGTCACGAGTGCCACGTCGAGCGACATGGTGAACGGCACGCCCTCCGTCGTCCCCTTCGCGACGACCGACAGCGCCTGCCGCGTGCCGTCACCCTCCGGCACCGGCAGGGACGTGACCCGCACGTCTTCGGTACTGCCGTCGGTCCGGGTGGCGGTGAAGACACCGCACTTCTGCGTCAGGGTGCCGAACCACCCTCGTGCGGCCTGGAGTTCGGCGGCGGGGTAGGTGCCCACCTCGTAGCGCATCCGGTTGCCGTTGTCGGCGTCGAACACGGCCACGGCCTGTGTGCCGGAGAGCGGGGCGCCGAGAATCCGGTCGCCGCCCAGCCGGTCCAGCAGCTGCTGGCAGACGGCGGCGTCCTCCTTGTGGCTGAGCCAGTCCTGGGTGTTCACCGTGCCGCGCAGCAGACCGTCGCGCCGGTCGCCGGAGTCCTCCGCCTCGGTCCACTGGGACCCCAGGTACGCCTCCGTGAGCAGTGCGTGCCGCGCCTGCCGCGAGGTGAGGCTCACGGCAGGCACGGCCGAACCCCCCGACCGGCTCTCCTGGCCGCTCCCGGCGCTCTGCCGCTCCTGCCCCGCACCGGCACAGGCCGCCGCGAACAGCGAGGCGCCGACGGCGAGGGCGGCGACATAGCCGAGGCGGCCCCGGCGTGGCCTGGTCATCCTGGTCATCTCCTCTGGTCCTCTCCCTGCCTGAGGCCGCGGGACATGCGGCGCCTCGACGGTCATGTGACGCCCATGCTGACAACACCGAACCGTCATGACATCACTCGATCAAGTGATTCATGTGTGGGGGTTCTCCCAAGGTTGAGACACGTCACGGCGCTCCCGGGAAGGACCCCGGGAGCGCCGTCGTTCCGCCGTGCGTGCCGTGTCAGTCGTGGGAGACGACGACCTTCTTCTCGTGCAGCGCGGCGATCTGCTCCGCGTTGTAGCCCAGCGACGCCAGCACCTCGTCCGTGTGCTCGCCCAGCAGCGGAGAGGCGGTGATGGCCGGCGTGAACCCGGTGAACTTGATGGGGCTGCCGACCGTGAGATACGTGCCGCGCTCCTTGTGCTCGACCTCCACGACGCTGCCGCTGCTGCGCAGCGCCGGATCGTAGGCGATCTCCTTCATGCTCAGCACCGGCGCGCAGGGCACGCCGTACTGGCGCAGGATGTCCACGGCCTCGTACTTGGTCTTGTCGGCGAGCCACTGCTCGATCTCGGCGAAGATGTCGAAGATGTGCGGCTGGCGGGCCTGCGCCGTGCTGTACGCCGGGTCGTCGATCCACTCCGGCTTGCCGAGCGCCTGGCAGGTCGGTCCCCAGTCCTGCTCCTGGACGGTGAAGTAGATGTAGGCGTTGGGGTCCTCCTCCCAGCCCTTGCACTTGAGCACCCAGCCGGGCTGGCCGCCGCCGCCGGCGTTGCCGCCGCGCGGGACGACGTCGGTGAACGTCCCGTTCGGGTACTGCGGGTACTCCTCCAGGTAGCCCACCCGCTCCAGCCGCTGCTGGTCGCGCAGCTTGACCCGGCACAGGTTGAGCACCGCGTCCTGCATGGACACCGCCACGCGCTGGCCCCGGCCGGTGCGCTCGCGGTCCAGCAGCGCGGTGAGGATGCCGATCAGCAGGTGCATACCGCTGTTGCTGTCGCCCAGCGCGGCGGCGCTGACGGTCGGCGGACCGTCCCAGAAGCCGGTCGTGGAGGCGGCACCGCCGGCGCACTGGGCGACGTTCTCGTACACCTTGAGGTCGGACCACGGCGAGTCGTCGTTGAACCCCTTGACCGAGCCGAAGATCAGCCGGGGGTTCAGCTCCTGGCAGTGCTCCCAGCTCAGGCCCATCCGGTCCAGGGCACCGGGGGCCATGTTCTCCACCAGGACGTCGGCGTCCCGGATCAGCTTCTCCATGACCGCCTCGCCCTCGGGCGTCTTGGTGTCGATGGCCAGGGAGCGCTTGTTGCTGTTCAGCATCGTGAAGTACAGGGCGTCGACGTCCGGTATGTCGCGCAGTTGGTGACGGGTGACGTCACCGCCGTTGATGCGCTCCACCTTCAGCACGTCAGCACCGAACCAGGCCATCATCTGGGTGCAGGCCGGGCCCGCCTGGACGCCGGTGAAGTCGATCACCTTGATGCCGGTGAGGGGCAGTTGTGACATGGTCGTGTTTCCTTTCCCGAGTTCAGTGACCGTTGCGAGGGGGGCCGGTCAGTGACCGGCGGCGGACGGCCGCACCGCCACGGTGGGGTTGAGGTTGGTGAGGTGACCGCTCTCCGTGCCCGCGGCGGGGTCGATGAGGCAGTCGATGAGCGCGGGCCGCCCGGACGCCAAGGCCTCGGTGAGCGCCGAGGCCAGCTCCACGGGAGACTCCACGTGGTACCCGCGCCCGCCGAAGGCCTCGATGAGCTTGTCGTGCCGGGCCGTGAGCGTGAGGGTGGTGGGGGAGGGGTCGGCGGAGGCGGGGTTGACGCCGTCGCCGCGGTAGACGCCGCCGTTGTTGAGGATCACGACGACCACCGGAAGGCCGTACCGGCAGATGGTCTCCAGCTCCATGCCGCTGAAGCCGAAGGCGCTGTCGCCCTCCACCGCGACGACCGGCTGCCCCGTCTCCACGGCGGCGGCGATGGCGTAACCCATACCGACGCCCATCACGCCCCAGGTGCCGCTGTCCAGACGGTGCCGGGGCACCTGCATGTCGATGACGTTGCGCGCGAAGTCCAGCGCGTTGGCGCCCTCGTTGACGAGATAGGCGTGCGGGTGAGCGCGCAGCACGTCGCGGACCGCTCGCAGGGCGCCGTAGAACCGCATGGGGTGGGGGTCGGCGGCCAGCCGTTCCGCCATCTTCGCCGCGTTCTGCCCGGTGCGCTCGGCGAGTTCGGCCCGCCACGCCTCGGAGACAGCGATCTTCCCGGGCTCCAGTCGCTCCACCAGCGCGCCGACCACGGAGCCGATGTCGCCGACCAGCGGGGCCGCGATGGGCTGGTTGCTGTCCAACTCGGTGGGCTCGATGTCGATCTGGACGAACTTGGCGTCCGGGCTCCACTGCGGCGGCTCGCCGTGGCCCAGCAGCCAGTTGAGTCGCGCCCCGACGAGCAGCACCACGTCGGCCCGCTTCAGCGCCAGCGAGCGGGCCGCGGCCACGGACTGCGGATGGTCGTCCGGGATCAGCCCCTTGGCCATGGACATCGGCAGGAACGGCAGGCCGGTGGAGTCGACGAACTCGCGGATCACCTGGTCCGCGCGGGCGTACGCGGCGCCCTTGCCGAGGATCACCAGGGGCCGTTCGGCGCCCGCGAGCAGTTCGATCGCCCGGTCCACCGCCTCCGGGGCGGGCAGCTGCCGGGGCGCCGGGTCCACCAGCCGCCACAGGGAGGCCGCGCCCCGGGCCGCGTCCAGGGTCTCACCGAGTACGGCGGCCGGGATGTCGAGGTAGACCCCGCCGGGCCGACCCGACACCGCCGTACGCAGTGCCCGCGCCAGACCACGACCGATGTCCTCGGCCCGGTCGACGCGGTAGGCGGCCTTCACGAAGGGCCTCGCGGCGGCCAGTTGGTCCAGTTCCTCGTAGTCGCCCTGCTTGAGGTCCACGATGCGCCGTTCGCTGGAGCCGGAGATCTGCACCACCGGGAAGCAGTTGGTGGTCGCCTCCGCCAGGGCCACGAGCCCGTTGAGGAACCCGGGCGCGGACACCGTCAGGGACACGCCGGGACGTCCGGTGAGGAAACCCGCCGCCGCCGCGGCCCGGCCCGCGCTGCTCTCGTGCCGGAAGCCGATGAAGCGGATGCCGGAGGCCTGGGCGAGCCGCGCCAGGTCGGTGACGGGGATGCCGACGAGCCCGTACATGGTGTCGACGCCGTTGAGTTTGAGCGCGTCCACCACAAGGTGCGCACCGTCGGTCAACTCAGTGCTGCTCATGATGTCAGTCCTGCTTCCTTGTATTCACCACATGTCTCACTCATGCTGACATCAGTTATGAAAAGGCGCACTCTATGTGAGTGACATCGAGACACTCTTTTCGGACATACGATGAGGGGGAGACATGCCTCTAGCCATCACCCCGCACCACGGTCCCACCGGCGGCTTCCGCCCGCCACGGATCACCGGCCTGTACGACGTGATCGACGCCCAGGTCCGGGACCGCCCGGACGCCCCGGCACTCGTCCTCGGCGGGGCCCACGAGGCGGTCTCGTACCGGACCCTCACCACCCTGGCCGACGAACTGGCCCAGCGCCTGCTGGAAGCGGGCCTGCACCCGCACCGGCCGGTCGGCCTGGTGAGCGCCGACAACCTGGAGTTCGTCGTCGCCCTGCTGGGCGTGGCCCGCGCCGGCCTGGTCCTCGCCCCCGTCGACCCTGCCCTGCCGGAAGCGGAGCGACGTCACCGGTACACGGCGCTCGGGGTCCAGGCGGTCCTCACCGGCCCACCGGTGTCCCCGCCCGCGCGGCCGGACGACGGCCCGCCGCACTGGCCGCTGACGGTGCGTCGGCCCGGCGGCGGGCGGTACGGCGTCGCGCTGGACGCGGACACCCCGGCGGACGGCGCCCCCCACGGTGCCGCCGACCGGCTCACCGGCGACGACGCTCTCGCCCTGTTCACGGCCGGCACCACGGGCCGGGCCAAGATCGTCCCGCTGACCCACGCCAACGTGGCCGCGTCCCTGCACGGCATCACGACGACGTACGAACTCACCCCCGCGGACGCCACGGTGGCGGCGATGCCGTTCTTCCACGGACACGGTCTGCTCGCCGGGCTGCTGGCCACGCTCGCCACCGGCGGGTGCCTGCTGCTGCCGGACCGCGGCCGGTTCACCGCCCACACCTTCTGGGACGACATGCGCGCGGTGTCCGCCACCTGGTACACGGCCGTGCCCACCATCCACCAGATCCTGCTCCAGCGAGCGCCCGAGGAGTACCCCGGCCCCCTGGCCCTTCCCCTCCGGTTCGCCCGCAGTTGCAGCGCGCCGCTCCCCACGGCCACCGCACGCGCCCTGGAAGGCCTGCTCGACGCACCGGTTCTGTCCGCCTACGGGATGACCGAGACGACCCACCAGGCCGCGAGCGAACCGCTCTCGGTACCCCGCGACCGCAGCCCCGGTTCCGTCGGACGGGCGACCGCCGGGGAGATCCGCGTCCTGGACGCCGGGCGGCAGCCGAGCGCGGCGGGCGCCGAGGGCGAGGTCTGGGTGCGCGGACCCGCGGTCGCGCGGGGGTACCTGGCCGAGCCCGCCGAGACGGCCGCTGCCTTCCACGACGGCTGGTTCCGCACCGGTGACCTGGGCTTCCAGGACACCGCGGGCCGGCTTTACCTGACCGGCCGGATCAAGAACCTGATCAACCGGGGCGGGGAGAAGATCTCCCCGGAACACGTCGAGGAGATCCTCGCCGCCGCCCCCGGCGTCAACGAGGCCGCCGTGTTCGCCGTCCCCGACCCCACCTACGGCCAGCGCGTCGGTGCGGCCGTCGTGCTCGCCCACGGCGACACCACCACCGAGCGGGATCTCCTCGCCCACTGCCGTGACCAGCTGGCCCCCTACGAGGTGCCGGAGCGCCTCGCCATCGTGGCGTCCCTGCCGCACACGGCGAAGGGGGCATTGGACAGAGCAGCGGTGGCCGACCTGTACGGGCACTGAGCTGATGTCAATACTGACTCCCAACTCATGTAACGTATCGCCTTGTTGCGGTGGCATGGCCACGCAAACATGACTCTCTGTTGGAAGGCAGATCCATGTCCATAGAGGACTACACCGGCGGGTCGTCACAGGACGCGGGCGTTCTGGTCGTGACGACCAACGACGTTCCGGGCCATGACGTGAAGCAGGTGATCGGCGAGGTGTTCGGGCTGACCGTGCGCACCCGGCACCTGGGCGCGCAGATCGGCGCGGGGCTGAAGGCCGTGATCGGCGGCGAGCTGCGAGGCCTGACCAAGACGCTGGTGCAGGCACGCACCGAGGCCATGGACCGCCTGGTGGAGGCGGCCCGCGCCCGCGGCGCCAACGCGGTGCTCGCCGTGCGGTACGACGTGACGGCGGCTCAGGACTCGGGCACCGAGATCTGCGCCTACGGCACCGCCGCGGTCATCGCCCCGGCGGCCTGAGGGCTACGGCGTCACGGGCGGCGTGACCTGGGAGGCACCCCTTCCGAGGGGGACCTCCGGGTCACCGTCGGGTGAACCACTGTCGTGGTGTCACGCCGCCCCGGCCGGCACCGGCAGCACGGCACGGACGGTGGTGCCCGCAGCCGAGGAACACGTCACCGTCAGTGTGCCCTCCAGCAGGGTCACGCACTCCGTCATGGCGCTCACCCGGGCATCCGCGCCCGGTCCGCGCGGCGGACACGCGTCACTGATCACGCTCACCACGAGGCCGGAGCCGATATGCGTCAGCTCCACCTCGCCACGGCTCGCGCCGGAGTCCTCCACGGCGTGGGCCAGCGCCTCCGCGACCAGGAAGTACACATGGGTCTCCACCGTCCGTGGCAGCCGGATCCGACCGGAGCGGACGGTCACGGTGACGGGAACCGGGCTCGCCGCCGCGAGCGCGGCGACGGCCGGGCCCACTCCGCGCAACTGGAGCACCTGCGGACACAGCCCCGCCGCCACCTCCCGGACCTGCGCGAGCGCCGCCTCGGCGTCCCGGATCGCGCCGTCGAGGAGTTCGGCAGCGACCGGTGAGGGAGCCTCGTCCAGCTGCTCGCGAGCCATCCGCAGACCGAGCAGGAGGGACACCAGTCGTTCCTGGGCCCCGTCCCGCAACACACGCGCGGCCTGGCGGCGTCGCTCCGCCGCGGCGTCGGCGGCGGACAGCGCCGCGGCGTCCGTGCCCTTCCGCCTGACGTCGCGGCCGCGCGTCGCGTTCTCGGCGATCGACTGTGATGAAGCCGTCATGACGTCACCTTGGCACCGGCCGTCCGGCGGCGACAGCACCCTCCGCTGTATGACCTCATAAACCACGGTTATGGCCTGGCTCGTGCGTCATCCGGGTCCCGGGGCCGGTCCAGATCGACCCGGTGCAGCAGGGCGAGCAGCACAAGGGTGACCGCCGCACTGGCCCCCGCGGCCAGCGCGTGCCCGCCCGCGTACGCCAGGCGCGGCACCGCCGGATCCCCGGGCGGCAGCCGGAACATCGACTCCACCAGCAGCAGCGCGCCGCAGCCGAGCCCGGCCAGCGCCACACCGCACAGCGGGGCGATCACGAACAGCGCGCGCAACGGTCGAGGGCGGTCCGCGACGGGACGCACCCGCCCGCTCCGCGCCAGGAGCGTGGTGAGCGCGCAGGCGACGGCCAGCACGAGCAGGTCGGCCCCGATGGTGTCACTGGGCCGGTGCCAGCCCGCCGCCACCGTATAGGCGCCGACGAAGGTCGCCCACAGCGCGCAGACGCCGACGGCGACGCCCCGCAACCGGTAGGGAACCACCAGGGTGAGCCCGAACAGCACGCTCATCGCGATGGTGGTGTGCCCGCTCGGAAAGCTGTTGCCCAGCAGCCGCTCCGGGGCGGCCACGAGATCCGGACGGCGCAGCACATACCGCTTCAGCACCTCGGCGAGCAGCAGGGAGCCGCCCACCGTACCGACGGCGACCACCGTCAGGACGAAGCGGCGCCGCGCCAGCCCGATCAGGACCAGCACCGCCACCGCCACGCCGAGCGAGGACAGGGTGATGTGATCCAGCATGCGGTTCGCGGCCCGGGCGGCGGCCAGGGTCTCGTCCTCGCGCCGCCCGGCCAGCACCGCGTTCTCCCAGCGCTGGCCGGTCGCCGTCCGCACGAACGCCCCGTAGACGCCGGCCAGCAGCAGCGCCGCGCCCGCGGCGGCGGCCTCCAGTCGCCTGCGCACACGCGCACCGAAGGGCTTCTCGTCTTTCCCACAAGGGCACACACGCTGATGTTAAGGGCAGCGCCCTTATGTCTTTCTCACTTGAACATGTGATGTGTCGGCGATGTCTCAATGTCTACCTTTCGAGGGTCCGTGCCCCCGGCTACGGCACAGCGCACTTCAAGGAGGCATCTCATGCGTGCAGTCACCTACGCCACCTGGCCCGCCTGCGCGGCCGCCATGGCCCTCGCGCTCAGCGCGTGCTCCGGGGGCGGGGGAGGTGACAGCGGCAGCGGCGGCGGAGACGCCGTACTCAGTTCCTCCTGGGGCGACCCGCAGAACCCCCTGGAGCCGGCCAACACCAACGAGGTGCAGGGCGGCAAGGTCCTCGACATGATCTTCCGGGGCCTGAAGAGGTACGACCCGAAGACCGGCAAGGCGGAGAACTGGCTCGCCCAGTCCATCGACACCAAGGACGCCCGGAACTTCACCATCAAGATCAAGAAGGGCTGGACCTTCTCCGACGGGGAGAAGGTGACCGCCCGCTCCTTCGTGGACGCCTGGAACTACGGGGCCAGCCTGAAGAACAACCAGAAGAACGCCTACTTCTTCGGCTACATCGACGGCTACGACAAGGTCCACCCCGAGAGCGGCAAGCAGACCGCCGACACGCTCTCCGGGCTGAAGGTGGTGGACGACCACACCTTCACGGTCAAGCTGAGCCAGAAGTTCTCCGGCTTCCCCGACACCCTCGGCTACGCGGCCTTCGACCCGCTGCCCCGTGTCTTCTTCACGGACCACGCGGCCTGGCTGAAGAAGCCGGTCGGCAACGGCCCGTACACCATCCAGTCGTACGCCAAGGGCTCGCAGATGTCCCTGCGGAAGTGGAAGGACTACCCCGGCCCGGACAAGGCGCAGAACGGCGGCGTGGACCTGAAGGTCTACACCGACAACAACACCGCCTACACCGACCTGCTCGCGGGCAATCTCGACCTCGTGGACGACGTGCCCGCCGCCCAGCTGAAGAACGTCGACAAGGATCTGAACGGCCGCTACCTGAACACTCCGGCCGGCATCATCCAGACCATCGCGTTCCCCTTCTATGACAAGGCGTGGAACACACCGGGCGCGGTGAAGGTGCGTACGGGCCTGTCGATGGCGATCAACCGCAAGCAGATCACCGAGACGATCTTCGACAAGACCCGTACCCCGGCCACCGACTGGACCTCGCCGGTCCTCGGCGCGGCCGGCGGCTACAAGGCGGGCCTGTGCGGCACGGCCTGCGAGTACAACCCCACCGAGGCCAAGAAACTCGTCCAGGAGGGCGGCGGCATCCCCGGCGGCCAGCTGAAGATCACCTACAACGCGGACACGGGCTCGCACAAGGAGTGGGTGGACGCCGTGTGCAACTCCATCAACAACGCCCTCGGCAACGACAAGGCGTGTGTGGGCAACCCGGTCGGCACGTTCGCCGACTTCCGCAACCAGATCGGGCAGCACAAGATGACCGGCCCGTTCCGCGCGGGCTGGCAGATGGACTACCCGCTGATCCAGGACTTCCTCCAGCCGCTGTACTACACGAACGCCTCCTCCAACGACGGCAAGTGGTCGGACAAGAAGTTCGACAAGCTCGTGAACGAGGCGAACGCCGAGACCGACCAGGCCAAGTCCGTGAAGCTGTTCCAGCAGGCCGAGGGAGTCGTCCGGGACAACATGGCCGCCATCCCGCTGTGGTACCAGAACGGCAGCGCCGGTTGGTCGAGCCGCCTGTCGCATGTGGCGCTCAACCCGTTCAGCGTGCCCGTCTACGACGAGATCAAGGTGAGCTGAGCCGCCATGGGGCGTTATGTCGTCCGGCGACTGCTCCAGATGGTGCCGGTGTTCGTCGGGTCCACCCTGCTGATCTTCCTCATGGTCAACGTGATGGGCGATCCCGTCGCGGGCCTGTGCGGGGAGCGGGCGTGCGACCCGGCGACGGCGGCGCAGCTGAAGCGGGAGTTCGGCTTGGACAAGCCGGTCTGGCAGCAGTACCTCACCTACATGGGGCACCTGTTCACCGGCGACTTCGGTACGGCGTTCAACGGGCAGAAGGTCACCGAGCTGATGGGCACGGCGTTCCCCGTCACCATCCGGCTCACGATCGTGGCGTTCCTGTTCGAGATCGTCATCGGCATCACGCTCGGCGTGCTGACCGGCCTCAGGCGCGGCCGGCCCGTCGACACGGCCGTCCTGCTGATCACGCTCGTCGTCATCTCCGTCCCCACCTTCGTCACTGGTCTGCTGCTCCAGCTGCTCCTCGGCGTGCAGTGGGCCTGGATCGAGCCGTCCGTCTCCCCGGAGGCGCCTTTCGGCGAGCTGATCGTGCCGGGTCTGGTCCTGGCCTCCGTGTCCCTGGCCTACGTCACCCGGCTGACGCGGACCTCGATCGCGGAGAACAAGCGCGCCGACTACGTCCGTACGGCCGTCGCCAAGGGCCTGCCCCGGCGCCGGGTCGTCGTCCGGCACCTGCTGCGCAACTCGCTCATCCCCGTGGTCACGTTCATCGGCACGGACATCGGGGCGCTGATGGGCGGGGCGATCGTCACCGAGCGGATCTTCAACATCCACGGGGTGGGCTATCAGCTGTACCAGGGCATCCTGCGCCAGAACACCCAGACGGTCGTCGGCTTCGTGACGGTCCTGGTCCTCGTGTTCCTTCTGGCCAACCTCCTTGTCGACCTCCTGTACGCCGTACTCGACCCGAGGATCCGCTATGCCTGAACAACAGCCTTATGAGGCCGAGGGCGCGATCGCCGGTACCGGGATGGGCGGCGCCATGGACCTCGCGGCCGACGAGGCCGCCGGCCTGGACAGACCCGCAGGAGGGCCCGGAGGCGGCGCACCCCGCTCCCTGTGGTCGGACGCCTGGCGCGACCTGCGCCGCAACCCCGTCTTCATCATCTCCGCCCTGGTCATCCTCTTCCTCGTCTTCATCTCGGTCTGGCCGTCGGCGATCGCTTCCGGGAACCCGCTCCAGTGCGACCTGGCCAAGGCGCAGGACGGCTCGGCTCCCGGGCATCCCTTCGGCTTCGACGGTCAGGGCTGCGACGTCTACACGCGGACCGTGTACGGGGCCCGTACGTCGGTGACGGTCGGCGTCCTGGCGACGCTCGGGGTGTCCCTGCTCGGGTCGGTCCTGGGCGGGCTGGCGGGCTATTTCGGGGGCCTGTGGGACTCGGTGCTGTCCCGGATCACGGACATCTTCTTCGCGATCCCGGTGGTCCTCGGTGGTCTGGTCCTGCTCTCGGTGGTGACCTCCAATACGGTCTGGCCGGTCATCGGGTTCATGGTGCTGCTCGGCTGGCCGCAGATCTCCCGGATCGCGCGCGGCTCGGTGATCACCGCCAAGCAGAACGACTACGTCCAGGCCGCCCGCGCGCTGGGCGCCTCCGACTCCCGCATCCTGCTGCGGCACATCACCCCGAACGCCGTCGCACCGGTGATCGTGGTCGCGACCATCGCGCTGGGCACCTACATCGCCCTGGAGGCGACCCTGTCCTACCTCGGCGTGGGCCTCAAACCCCCCAGCGTGTCCTGGGGCATCGACATCTCCGCCGCCTCGCCCTACATCCGCAACGCCCCGCACGCCCTGCTGTGGCCCTCGGGCGCCCTGGCGGTGACGGTGCTGGCGTTCATCATGCTCGGCGACGCGGTCCGCGACGCCCTCGACCCGAAGCTGAGGTGACGTTCACCGTGCTCCTCGAAGTCCGGGACCTCCACGTGGAGTTCCACACCCGCGACGGCATCGCCCACGCCGTCAACGGCGTCAGCTACGCCGTCGACGCGGGCGAGACCCTCGCCGTGCTCGGCGAGTCCGGGTCCGGGAAGTCCGTCACCGCGCAGGCCGTCATGGGCATCCTCGACACGCCCCCGGCCAGGATCACCGGCGGGGAGATCGTCTTCGACGGCCGCGATCTGCTGACGTTGTCCGCCGAGGAACGCCGCAGGGTACGGGGCCGGCAGATGGCGATGATCTTCCAGGACGCGTTGTCCGCCCTCAACCCGGTGATGACCGTGGGGGATCAGCTGGGGGAGATGTTCGTCGTCCACCGGGGCATGTCGAGGAAGGACGCGCGGGCCAGGGCCGTCGAGCTGATGGAGCGGGTGCGCATCCCGGCCGCCGCCCAGCGCGTCCGCGACTACCCGCATCAGTTCTCGGGCGGGATGCGCCAGCGCATCATGATCGCCATGGCGCTGGCCCTGGAACCGGCCCTCATCATCGCCGACGAGCCCACCACCGCCCTCGACGTCACCGTCCAGGCCCAGGTCATGGACCTCCTCGCCGAGTTGCAGCGCGAGTACCGCATGGGACTCATCCTCATCACCCACGACCTGGGCGTGGTGGCCGACGTCGCGGACAGGATCGCGGTGATGTACGCGGGCCGGATCGTGGAGTCCGCCCCCGTCCACGACCTCTACAAGGCCCCGGCCCACCCCTACACCCGGGGCCTGCTCGACTCCATCCCCCGCCTCGACCAGAAGGGCCGGCAGCTCTACGCCATCAAGGGCCTGCCACCGAACCTGACCCACATCCCGCCCGGCTGCTCCTTCCACCCCCGCTGCCCCATGGCCAGGGACGTCTGCCGCACCGACGAACCCCCGCTCCACGAGGTCTCCGACACCCGCACCAGCGCCTGCCACTTCTGGAGGGAGTGCCTCGATGACTGAACCGATTCTCCAAGTGAGCGGCCTGGTCAAGCACTACCCCCTCACCCGGGGCGTCCTGCTCAAGAAGCAGACCGGCGCGGTCAAGGCCGTCGACGGCGTCGACTTCACCCTCGCCAAGGGCGAAACCCTCGGCATCGTCGGCGAATCAGGCTGCGGCAAGTCCACCGTCGCCAAGATGCTGGTCAACCTGGAGAAGCCGACGGCCGGCACGATCCGCTACAAGGGCGAGGACATCACCCGGCTCTCCGGCAAGGCGTTGAAAGCGGTCCGCCGCAACATCCAGATGGTCTTCCAGGACCCCTACACCTCCCTCAACCCCCGCATGACGGTCGGCGACATCATCGGCGAGCCCTACGACATCCACCCCGAGGTGGCCCCGAAGGGCGACCGTCGCCGCCGGGTCCAGGAACTGCTCGACGTCGTCGGCCTCAACCCCGAGTACATCAACCGCTACCCCCACCAGTTCTCCGGCGGCCAGCGCCAACGCATCGGCATCGCACGCGGACTGGCGCTGCGCCCCGAGATCATCGTCGCCGACGAACCCGTCTCCGCCCTCGACGTCTCCGTCCAGGCCCAGGTCATCAACCTCCTCGCCCGCCTCCAGAGCGACTTCGACCTCTCCTACGTCTTCATCGCCCACGACCTGTCCATCGTCCGCCACATCTCCGACCGCATCGCCGTCATGTACCTCGGCCGCATCGTGGAGACCGGCCGCGACACCGAGATCTACGATCATCCCACCCACCCCTACACCCAGGCCCTGCTCTCCGCCGTCCCCGTACCCGACCCCGACGCACGCGAACACCGCGAACGCATCATCCTCACCGGCGACGTGCCGTCCCCGACGAACATCCCCTCCGGCTGCCGCTTCCGCACCCGCTGCTGGAAAGCACAGGACCGCTGCGCCCACGAGGACCCGTTGCTGGCCGTTCCGGCGGAGTTCCGCTACACCACCGGCCCCGCCGCGCACCCCTCGGCCTGTCACTTCGCCGAGGAGAAGCAAGTAGTGCCCCCGGAATGAGTCATGCTCACTCATAGTCACTGTTACAGTCGCAGGCATGAAAACACTTGACATGACGGATGCCGCCGCACAAGCGTGGCTCGAGAATGTCGCGGCCATCGCCGAAGCCCTGCCGGGAGGCCTGTGTGTGCGGGCCGAGCCGGGAATGGCTCTGCTGGGCAGTGGTGCCCCGCTCGCGTCGGTGAACGGTGTCTTCGACGTCCGTTCCTCGCCACGTCCCGGACTGATCGCCGGTCTCGCCGAACGCGCCGCCGATGAGATCGAAGTGCCGTGGTGCATCCAGGTCAGGGCGGAGCCGGATGCCGGGATGGCCGAGACGGCGGCCGCTCATGGCATGACGACCGTGGTGCGGACCCCGCTCATGGTCCGCGAGTTGGCGGGTCGTGGGCCACTCGGCGGCTTCGTCCCGCCCGCGCGGTTCGCTCTCAGGCACGTCGGACCCGAGGACAGTGCCGTCTTCGCCGCGGCTCTGGCAGCCGGTTTCGAGGCGCCGACCAAGGTGATGAGCCTGCTCGGAGGCGCCGAGGTACTGAGCCTGCCCTGCGCGACCGGATACCTGGCCGAGGTGGACGGCGAGGTCGTGGCGACCGGGCTGGCACTGCGCGCCGAAGGCTGCGTCGGCATCTTCAACATCTCGGTTCCGCCCGGGCGACGCAGGCAGGGGTACGGCGCCGCCGTCACCTCGGCGATCCTGGAGGCCGAACGGGAACGGGGTGCGCGACTGGCGTATCTGCTCTCGTCCGAGAAGGGACTGTCCGTCTACACGTCCCTGGGGTTCCGCACAGTGGAGCGGTGGACACGCTACACGGTGTGACATGAGTGGATGCTGATATCAGCTGTCTTCGGCAAGAGTTAAGCTCCTGACATGATACGTCGCCCCTATCACCATGGGGACTTGCCCGCGGAACTGCTCGCCCACGCCGAGAAGACGGTGCGCGAGAGGGGAGCGGGCGCCCTGTCCCTACGGGAAATCGCCCGCGACATCGGTGTCAGCCCCGCCGCGCCGAGCCGGCACTTCAGGAACAAGCAGGCCCTGCTCGACGCCTTGGCGCTGCGGGGCTTCGAACGGCTCGCCGCGGCGACCGAGGACGCCCGGAACGGCGCGGGCGGGACGTTCGCCGAACGGCTCGGTGCCGTGGCCCGTGCCTACCTGGGCTTCGCGCTGGCCAACGGCGCGCTGTTCGACCTGATGTGCCAGGCGGCCACGGGGGCGAGGACGTCAGCGGAGCTGCGTGAGGCCGCCCGGCGCTGGTCCGGGCAGCTGGTCGCTCTCGTCGCCGACGGGCAGAGCGGGGGCGAGGTACGGACGGGGGCGCCGGAACATGTCGCCCTTCCGGTGCTCGCGGCGCTCCACGGTTACGCCCGCCTGGCGGTCGGCGGCGTGTTGCCGACGGAACTGACGGAACACGGCCTGGACGACGTGATCGAGTCCGTCCTGCGGGGTTGCCGGCCCTAGAACCCTGAGCAACAGGCCCTCTCGGTGCCGGCGTTCGTCCGGCGTCCAGTGCCGTGCCCGCGCGTCCCCAGGTCAGCCGTACCCGCGCCCGCCCAGGTCAGCCGTACCCGCGCCTCACCAGGTCGTGCACCGCAGGCGCCCGCACGGCGCCCGCGACCCGCTGACCCGGGACGCCCCAGGTCAGCGCGGCGCCCCGCCCGGGAGCGGACCGGGCGCCGGCATGGAGCGTGGCACCGGTGTCCTGCTGCCCGCCAGCCAGTCGTCCAGCGCACGCGCCAGTTCGGTCAGCGGGGGCGGGACGTCGGGGGCGGAGCGGTCGGCGGCTTCCGGTTCGCACGGGTCCACCAGTCCCGCCAGACGCCGTAGCGCACGGGCCGTACCGGCAGCGTCCGTGCGCAGGCCGTCCGGCTGGTCCGTCACCTGCTGGGCCAGGCTGAGCGTGGCCGCCGACACCTGGTCCAGCGGGGCGGCGGCGACGCGCACGCCGCGGCGCTCGCCCGCGGTGCGCTCGTTCAACAGCCGGAGCAGGGCGACCGCGTCGCGAAGCGCAGCCGCGCGCCCCGGCTCCGGCCCCGCCTCGATCAGCCCGGCCGCCGCCGTGAGCACGGCGGCGACGGCTTCCCGGCGGTGCCGCACGGCCCAGCGCCGGGTCACCAGCTGACCGGCCGCGGCGGCCGCGGCGCAGCCCAGCACCGTTTCCAGAAGACGGTCGGCGGTGATGGTGAGCACCGCTGTCGCTCCGGTGGCGGAGGTCACGAGGAGGACCGAGAGAGGGGTGACGAAGACCATGGCGATGGCGTAGTTGCGGGCGACGACCAGCTCGATGACGAAGGTGAGCGCGGCGAGCAGGACGGCGATCGCGACGCCCCGCGGATGGGTCGCGGCCAGGGCGCCGGCGAGCAGACAGCCCACGGCGGTACCCACGCCGCGCAGCACGGCCCGGGTGTTCGCGCTGACGGCGTGACTGCCGCGCGCGAGCACCGCCGCCGCGGCGGCCATGGCCCAGTAGGGACGCCCCACCTGGCACAGCAGGGACGCGGCACCGGCGAGGCCCACGGCCGCTCCGGTCCTGACGGCCATCCAGGGCAGGGGCGAGGACGGCAAGGATCTCGCGGCCGACAGCAGCCGGTTCCCCGACGCGGCTTCCGCCGCGGCCGGCCGAGCGGACCCGCCGGCACCAAAGACCCTGGCGGCGAGCCAGGACAGAACCGTCGCACAGCAGCCCACGCCGGCGACGGCCAGGACCCGCAGCCCGGTGTGTCCGGGCGGGAGCCCGGTCCCGACCGAGCAGACCAGCACCGGCATCACGATGCCCGGCGGCCGGGCCTGGGCCAGCGCGAGGAACAGCGCGGCGACAGCCGCCCACAGGGCGGTGCCCAGCACGGCCAGCCGGTCGTGCCCGGCGAGTGAGCTGCCGATGGTCATCCCCACGGCGAGCGCGAGGGCGGCACCCGCCACCGCACCGGCCTCCTGGCGTGGCGTACCTCGCCCGCCGTACAGGGCGGCCAGCGCGCCCGTGCTGGAGACGAGACCGAGGACCGGCTGCCCCAGAGCCTGCCCGGCCAGGATGGGAGCGGCCGTACACACGGCGGCGATGGCGGCACTGCGGCGACGGGAGGGCATCGGGTGCAGGACGAACAGTTCCCGCAAGGGGCGTGGTGCCGCGTGCCGGTGTCGGCCGGGAAGGTGCGTGTGGATCATCGGGACCGGGTTCCTCGGAAGGCGGGCGTGGGACGGGCGCCGGACGTACGGCGGGCGGGCCGGTCGCCGAGGGACGGCCGTGCGGGCCACCCTCGGCATACCGGGCCGGCGGGCTCAGAGCGGGTAGACGGAGTGCCGGTCGGCGAGGGTGACCCAGCGCGTCTCCGTGAAGAACTCCACACCCCAGTCGCTGCCGAAGTGGCCGAAGCCGCTGTCCTTGACGCCGCCGACCGGGGCCTGGGGCTCGTCCGCGACCGAGTGGTCGTTGATGTGGACGTTGCCGTGCCGAAGCCGCCGGGCAACGGCGAGACCTGCACTGGCGTTCTCGGTGTAGACCGCGCTGGACAGGCCGTACGCCGTGTCGTTGGCCAGGTCGACGGCCTGGTCGACGGTGTCGACGCGGAAGATCGTCGCGACCGGGGCGAAGACCTCCTCCGAGTAGATCCGCATGTCCGGCGTGACGTTGTCGAGGACGGTCGCCGGATAGAACGCGCCCTGGGCGGGCCCGCCGCCGTGCAGCACGGTGGCACCCTTCTCGACGGCGTCCGCGACCAGAGCGGCGACCCGTTCGGCGGCGCGCGCGTTGATCATGGGGCCGACGAGGGTGTGCTCGCCCTCCGGGTCGCCCTGGCCGAGGGCGCGGACCTTCTCCAGGAAGGCCGCGACGAACTCGTCCGCTATGCCGCGCTGGAGGATGACCCGGTCGACGGACAGGCAGATCTGACCCGCGTTCATGAACTTGGCGACGGTGACGCCGGAGGCGGCGTAGGCCGGGTCGGCGTCGTCCAGCACGACGATCGGGTTCTTTCCGCCGAGTTCCAGGATGACGGGCTTGAGGTGCTCGCCGGCCAGCCGTCCGACGATCCGGCCGACCGGGGTGGAGCCGGTGAAGTTGACGCGGCGCACCCGGTCGTCCGCGATGAGCGCCTCGACCACGGCGGGCGCGTCGGCGCGGTCGTTGGTCACGACATTGACGACACCGTCCGGCACACCCGCCTCGGCGAGGATGTCGGCCAGGAAGTACCCGGAGGTGACGGGGGCGTCCTCGCTGGGACGGATCACCACCGGGTTGCCGGTGGCCAGGGCGACCGCGATGGCCCGGGTGCACAGGATCAGCGGACCGTTCCAGGGCACGAACGCGGCGACGACACCCGCGGGTTCGCGCACCGCCACGGACCACTCGCCCGCGACGTCGCTGGCCAGCAGCGAGCCGGTGGGACGGGTCGCCATGGTCGCCGCCTGCCGGATGAGGTCCACGGACATGCGGATGTTGAAGGCGGCCCACGTCCGGGTGCCGCCGGTCTCGCTGATCATGATGTCGGTGAACTCGGCGACCCGTGCCTCCAGCAGATCCGCCGCCTTCTGGAGCAGCCCGCGGCGCACCGACGGGGCGGTGCCGGCCCACCCGGGGAAGGCGGCGTGCGCCGCGTCGACGGCCCGGGTGACGTCCTCGGGGCCGGCCGCGGGCACCTTCAGGTACACCTCGCCGGTGACGGGGTTGAGGTCGTCGGTGGTACGTCCGGACAGGGCGGGCACATCCTTGCCCCCGATCAGGAGGCCGCGGGACGCGGTTGCGGTGGCGAGGTCGGTCATGTTCACTCCTTGGCATGCGGCGCGCCGGCGGCCCCGGGCACGGAGCCGGCCGCGCGAGGATGTGACGACTGTGTCAACCGCGCACCCGCCGTGGCTGTAGGGCCGGCCGCAGGTCCCGGAGCGGGACCGTCGTACGGGCGGCCGTGGCGGCCCCCAGGCGGGGGAGTGGGGAGAGCCCGAGAACGCGCTGCTCAGACCTTGTGCGTACGGCGCGTCCGATCAGCTCCGCCGGTCGTCTGTGCGGGGAAGAGGAAGGCGACCGCGAGGGCGGTGAACGCCACGACGCCCGTGGCGACGAGGTACGACAGCGCGTACCCGTCCGCCGGCGAACCCGTACTGCCCGTACGCGCGGCCGCGATCGTGGCGAGCAGGGCCAGTCCCACGGCCGACCCCAGCTGCTGGGCGGTCACGAACATGCTGCCGGCGAGGCCGCGCAGAGCCGGCGGGACGTCGGACGTGATCGCCACCGAGCTGGTGGGGAAGGCCAGTCCCATGCCGATCGCCGTCAGGACGATGCCCGGCAGGACGTGGGTGGCGTAGCCGCTGTGCGCGGTGAGCGTCGACAGCCACAGCTGGCCCACGCCGACGAACGCCAGCGCGAGCAGGAGCGTCCGGCGCAGCCCGAGGCGCGGCTGGACTCGCCGGGTGAGCAGGATGGACACGGCCATCACGAGCGCCGTCGCCGGGATCAGGGCCAGGCCGGTCAGCAACGTGGACATGCCGCGCACCCGTTGCAGGTACAGGGACACGAAGTACACGTAGCCCGCGACCACTCCGCCCAGCAGCAGCATCACGACCAGCGCCGTGCGCCGTGCCCGGTCCCGCAGCAGGGTCAGGGGCAGCATGGGGTCGGAGGACCGGCTCTCGACCAGGACGAACACACCGGTCAGCAGGACGGCGGCGAGGAGCGGGACGAGCGACAGCGCGCTGCCGAAGCCGCGCTGCTGGCCTTCGCTCAGTCCGTAGATCAGCGCGCCGGCCCCCGTGGTGGCCAGCGCGGCACCGGGCAGGTCCAGCCGGGCGGCGGCCGGTCCCCGGCGGTCGGCGGGGAGCCTGCGTGCCATCAGCCATGCCAGGACCGCGATCACCGGCGGGTTGACCAGCAGGACCGAACGCCAGCCCAGGTACTCGGTGAGCACCCCGCCCAGCACGATGCCCGCGGTGGCTCCGGCGGCGCTGCTGCCCTGGAAGACGCCGAGCGCGCGCGCCCGGGCCCGGGGGGTCGTGTAGGCGTCGGTGAGCACGCCGAGCGCGCCCGGTGCGACGAGGGCCGCGCTCGCTCCCTGCGCCAGCCGCGAGACCACCAGCATGAGAGCCGAGGTGGCGAGGCCGCCGGTGAGCGAGCTGAGTCCGAACGCCGTCAGTCCGACGAGCAGCGCCCGCTTGCGGCCGATCAGGTCGGCGGCGCGCCCGGCGACCAGCAGCAGCGCGCCGTACGTCAGGGCGTAGCCGGTCACCACCCACTGGAGTCCGGCGGCGGTGAAACCGAGCCGGCGCTGGATCGCCGGCAGGGCGACGTTGATGATGCTGAAGTCGAGCTGGAGCACGAACTGCGCGGCGGCGGCCAGCGCGAGCACCCAGGCCGTGCCCGCTGCCGCGGCCGTGCCGCTGTCGTTCGGGGACTCGTCCGGCCGGCCGCCCGGCTGGTCGTGGCCGGAGGCGGGACGGTACCCGGGGGTCGGGTGTGTCATGACGGAAGTCCGATCGGTGCGGAGCGCCGGTGGCCGGCGGGCGCGACGCGTGACGGCCGCGGTGCGCCGGTGCGGCTGAGGTGGCCGGTGAGGGGGTACGGCGTGCGACAGCGCTCTTACAGGACGGGGGCGAGGTCGAAGTTGTCGTGGAACAGGTTCCGCGGGTCGTACCGTCGCTTGAGGGCGACCAGCCGGGCCAGCGTGTCCGGCGGGAAGGCCTCCGCCAGGCGTTCGGGGCGGGTGTCGGTCTCGAAGCTCACGTACAGGCCGGACAGCTGGGAGCGCAGCGGCTCCCAGTACCGGTCCAGCGCGTCGGGCTCGCTGCCCATCGCGACGACCTGGAAGGCGGCCGACCGGTGCGCGAAGGCGGTGGCCGCGGGGTCGGCGTCGGCGATGGCGCCGCCCATCGCGCGCAGCTGGAAGAAGTACGACTCGCCGCTGGTGACCAGCCGGGCGGCGGCCCGTGCCGCGGCCGGGGTGAGACGGTCGAGGAGGCCGCTGCGGCTGACCGGTTCGCCGTACGCGGGGGAGGAGGAGCCGGTCTCCGAGACGACGTCGGAGTAGTCCACGAGTCCGATGTGCTGGGCCAGCAGCGGTGCGAGGTCGGCGAAGGGCTGGAGCCGGTCCCGGATGACACCGGGGTCCTCGGAGTCGACCAGGATCGCGCTCTGGGCGATGACCTTGCTGCCGTAGGGCTGACCGATGGTGAGGAAGGCCGTCGTGTCGCGGGGTGCCGCCCCGGCGACGGCCGCCCAGTCCTGGAGGAACTCGGCCGTGTCGGTGGCGTCGTGCACCAGGCGGGCGTGGCCGAGCAGTCCGACGGGCCCGGCGGTGAACTCGAACGCGGTGACGACGCCGAGGGCGAATCCCGCACCCCGGACGCCCCAGAACAGGTCCGGGTTCTCGTCCGCGCTGACCCGCAGCCGCCGCCCGTCGGCCAGGACGATGTCGGCGGCCCGCAGCCGGTCGATGGTCAGGCCCTGCTGCCGGCCCAGCAGGCCGATGCCGCCGGCTGTGGCCAGGCCGCCGACGCCGACCGCGCCGTGATCCCCCGAGGTGATCACCCATCCGCGCGGATGCAGGGCGGTCGCGACCGTGCC
Organism: Streptomyces sp. NPDC029138; assembly: GCF_055564375.1. Classification (NCBI taxonomy): domain Bacteria; kingdom Bacillati; phylum Actinomycetota; class Actinomycetes; order Kitasatosporales; family Streptomycetaceae; genus Streptomyces; species Streptomyces sp. NPDC029138. The sequence continues at coordinate 45,963 of NZ_JBVHWM010000058.1, read as the reverse complement.
CCAGGAAGCTCCCGGTTCGATCCGTACCAGCCGGGTCCTCTCGTCGAGGACGTCGATCCGGTGCATCGAGGACAGATCGATGACGATGCCCCCGTCGTTCGTCGACCTGCCGCTGAAGCCGTGGCCGCCGCTGCGGACGGACAGCGCGACCGGCTGGGTGCCGGCGAAGACGACCGCTTCGGCCACCTCCCGGGCGTCGCGGGGACGCAGCACGAGCGCGGGCCGTCCGCCGCGCACGCGGCTGGAACGGAGGTCCTGGTAGGCGGGGTCGCCGGGAGTGACGGCGATGCCGGAGAGCCCGGCCGGGAGGCCGGCGAGGTCGATGGCGGGTGTGGCGACGGGGTTCACGGAGGGCTCCTGGAGAGTGCGGGACGGCTCAGGCGGCGCGGCTCTGGTCGGCGACTAGCTGCCGTGCGGCGGGGATGACGTGCTCGCCGAAAAGGCTGATCTGGTCGGGGGTTTCGCGCTCCGGCACGAGGTTGACCGCGTCGAAACGCTGCTCGGTGACGAAGTGGGCGATGATGCGGGCCCACTGGTCGGGGTTGGCGTGCACGGGCCGGCCGTTGGGCCCGGACAGCGGGACGTCGACGGGGGCCGTGGAGCCGGTGACGGAACCGACCAGCTGGATCACCCGGCGGATGTCCCGCGGGGAGCGACCGGCGGCGCGCGCGGCGGCGTCGATGGCGTCCTGCGCGGCCGGCTTGGTCTCGAACGGGGTGGCCAGCGGCGCGATCCAGCCGTCGGCCCGGCGGCCGAGGAGGTCCAGCATGCGGGGGCCGGAGGCGCCGAGCCAGATCCCGACGGGGTGGACGGGGGCGGGACCGGTGGCCACCGCGTCGAGGGAGTAGGTCTTGCCCGGGAAGGTGACGGAGGGGCGCGGCTCCCACATCGCGCGCAGCACCGTGATCGCCTCGTCGATCGCGTTCACCGTCTGACCGGGGGTCCAGGTGGGTCCGCCGAGGCCGGCGATCTGCGGCCAGGACCGGCCGCCGCCGAGGCCGAGGTCGAACCGCCCCCGGGAGAGGACGTCCAGGCTGGCCGCGGTCTTCGCGAGGAGGGGAGCCGGGCGGAGCGGAAGGTTGGCGACGTCGGTGAGGAAGCGCAGGGTGCTCGTCCGTGCCGCCAGGTGGCTGATGAGGACGTAGGGGTCGAGGAAGTCCGGGACGTACGGGTGGTCCTGGACGGCGGCGAAGTCGAACCCGCTGCTCTCGGCGGCCTGGGCGTTGTCGGTGATCAGGCCGTTGTCGCGGTGGGGGCTGAGGAAGACGCCGAAGCGGATGTCGTTCACGGAGATGTCCTTTCTGCGGGGCCGTACCCGGGCCGGGAGGGTCTGGGCGGGGCTCAGGAGGCGGCGGTGAACCGGCGCCGGGGGTGGCGGTTCTCCTCCAGTTCGTCGACGAGGACCGCCGCGAGGTCCCCTTCCGTGATGGCGCTCTCGCCGTCGGCGTTGACGACGGCGTCGTCGCCCGCCCGCACCAGGTAGTGGCCGGTCTTCTCCCCGGGGAGGAGGTAGTGCGGCGGGGGACTGAGATAGGTCCACTCGACGCCGTCCCCGGTGTCCCGCAGGATGCGCAGGGCCTCCGCCTGGGCGAGTGCCTCGGCCCTGAACCGTTCGGGGAACGCGGGCGCGTCCAGGGCCCGCAGGCCGGGGGCGATGTACAGGCTGCCGCCCCCGCCTACGAAGGCCACGCGCCGGACGCCGGCCCGGGGGGCGAGTTCGAGCAGCAGGGTCGCAGTCGCGGGGATGCGCGAGCGGTCGGCGGTGGTCCGGTCGGTCACCGCCGAGACGATGACGTCGCTGCCGGCGACGGCGTCGACGACCGAGTCCGGGTCGTCGAGGTCGGCGGGTACCGCGCGGGCCCCCTCCAGCGCGGCGAGCGCGGCCTGGTCGCGGCCGATGGCGACGACCTCGTGGCCCCGGGCGAGCGCCTCGCGGGCGATCGTTCCGCCGAGCCGGCCGGAGGCTCCGATGATGGCGATCTTCACGGCTGTGCCGATCCTGTCAGGTCAGATGGGTCGGGGGGCTTCGGTGACGTGGGTCAGCCGGTGGTCGAGCGGCGCCGGGCCAGGACGGCGACCGTGCCCAGCAGGACCAGGAGGACGCCGGCGAACCAGGTCATGACCGTGGTGGCGGAGAAGGAGCGGGTGGCCACACCGATGCCGACGGCGGGCGCGGTCAGGCCGAGGTAGGAGATCAGGAACAGTCCGGCGAGGGCCTCACTGCGCTTGGCGGGGACGGCCAGCGCGGCGACCGTGCCGAGGGACGCCTTGAACAGCACGCCCGCGCCGATGCCGGCCACGATGCCGCCGACGAGGAACGCGGCCAGGTTCGCGGTGTGCATCCCGATGACGAGTGTCGCGACACCGGCCGCCTGGGCCAGCAGTCCCAGCCTGCGCTTCGCGGCGGTGGTCAGCCGGGTGGTGAGGCTCTGCGCGGCGGCGGCGGCACCGAAGACGGCGAAGACGATCAGCCCGGCCAGCACGCGGGAGGGGTGGTGCAGCGCGCCGGCGACGAAGCCCGGAGCCACCGAGGTGAACAGGCCGAAGACGGCGAAGGACGCGAACCCGGCGGCAGCGGCGGCGGTGTATCCGGCGCGGTCACCGTGGTCGACCGAGATGCGCTGGGGCCGGTAGGCGGGCCGGACGAGCTGTTCCTCGACCGTCTCGGGCGTCAGGGCGATGGCGACGATGCTCGCCAGCAGCAGGGCGGCGAAGACGATGTAGGGGGTGCGCAGGGGGCCGGTGACCCACTGGGCCAGGAGGCCGGCGACGAGCGGTCCGATGCCGAGGCCGCCGATGTTGGCCGCGGTCGACACCAGCTCGAACCGCTGGGCGGAGGCACCGGGTCGGTGCGCGGTGTGCAGTTCGTGCAGGTGGGCCGTCGCGGTGGCGGTGACCATGCCGACGCCGAGGCCCGTGACGAGCCGGGCGACGAGCAGGACGGGCAGCGACGTGTTCGTCAGGAAGAGCACCGCGGCGATCAGCTCCAGGCCGATCGCGGGGATGAGGATCTTCTTGCGTCCGACCCAGTCCGAGATGTGACCGGCCAGGATGAGACTGATCACCACGCCGACCGCGTAGGCGGCGAAGACGACGGTGACCATGAAGGTGGAGAACCCGTCCTTCGCCATGTAGAGCGGGTACAGCGGCGTGGGGACCGTGGAGAACGCCATCGCGGTCAGGAAGGCGAACGCGATGAGCGAGAACCCGACGCCGTGGCGGCGGGCACTGGCACGGGTGCCGGCGGGTGCTGCCACGCGCGGGCGGGGTGCGGATATCGACTGTGCCATGGGGGACTCTCCAGGCTGAGGCGTTTTGCTTGAACGCTTAACAGAGTGGACCGCCGCAACTATCTCGTCCAACGAAACCTGGAGAGCGTGACGATCTCTGAGAGAGATACTTGAACCATGGAACTGCGCCAGCTCGAATGCTTCGTCGCCGTGGCCGACGAGGCGAACTTCACCCGCGCCGCGGCCCGCCTGCACATCGTCCAGTCCGCGGTCTCCAGCACGATCAAGAGCCTCGAACGCGAACTCGGCACCCCGCTGCTCGACCGCAACTCCAAACGCGTGCTGCTCACCGACGCCGGCGCCGCCCTGCTGCCCCGCGCACGCGCCACCCTGCACGCCGCCCGGGAAGCCGCGGACGCGGTGGCCGAAGTCCGCGGCGGACTGCGCGGCACCCTCCGGCTGGGGACGATGACCTCGGTCCGGCTGCTCGACCTCCCGGCGCTGCTGGGCGAGTTCCACCGCCGTCACCCCGGTGTGCTGCTCCAGACCAGCGCGGTGCCCTCCGGTTCCCAGGGGCTGGTGGACGCCCTCCTCGAACGGCGCCTCGACCTCGCCTTCGTCTCGGTGCCGGGGCCGTGTCCCGTCGGCGTCACGCTGACCGACCTCACGAGTTCGGTCCTCGACCTCGTCGTACCGGCCGGCCACCCGCTGGCCGGGCGCCGCAGCGTGTCGATCGCCGAACTGAGCGGTCTCGACTTCGTCGACTCCCCGGTGGGGTACGGCAACCGGACCGTGGCCGACCGCGCCTTCGCCGCCGCGTCCGTGCCCCGCCGCGTCGCCGTCGAGATCACCGACGTCGCCACCGGCGTGGACTTCGTACGGCACGGTCTCGGGGTGGCGCTGCTGCCCCGGTTCGCCCTCCGGGAGGCCGCGGACATCGCCACCCTGACCGTGAGCGACGCCGACCTGAACTGGCCCCTGTCCCTCGCCGTGCCGAGCGAGTACCGGCCCGGTGCGGCGGCGCGCGCCATGATCGCGATGGCCCGCGAGTTCGTGACCTGAGACGACCGGCCCGTTCGCGCGGCCGGACCGGCTCCGGCGCACCTGAGCCGGCCGATCCCCGTCATGCTCGCTCATCGCGTCAACGTACGGCGGTGTCATGCGTCGGCTCATGACATGAATAGGTGAAACGAGACGTCGACCAGCCTGGCTTCTCATGCGAAATACTCATGAAACATGCGGTGTCTGTGGTACCTTCAGCATCATGAGTATGGGTCTGGCCGAGCGTGTGCGGTCCGCGGTGGCCGCGCTCCTGCACGCGACCGGCGAGTCGCAGAGCGATCTCGGCGCCGCGCTGGGGGTGAGCCAGGCCCAGGTGAGCCGCCGTCAGTCCGGGAGCGCGGCCTGGAGCCTGGCCGACTGCGACGCGGTCGCCGCACACTACGGAGTGGACGTCCTCGACCTCCTGGCCGGACCCACCCGCGCCGTCGAGGCGCTGCCCGCCGCACGCCGCCGCCTCCCCGGTGGCCGCGCCACCACCGCCCGCCCCGCGGCCGTACCGGACGGGGGAACCCGATGACGGACTTCGACGCGATCGACGCCCTGCTCGCCGAGGCCAAGCAGGAGGCCCCGCTGCCGCCCGCCGAGGAACGGCGTGCCCTGCGCGAGGGACTGAACCTCTCCCGGACCCAGCTCGCGCGGGCCCTGAACGTCAGCCCGTCCACGGTGGCGGGCTGGGAGTCCGGACGGGACCCGAGCGGCGAAGTCCGGGAGAAGTACGCGTACTTCCTGAAGGGAGCGCGGACGAAACTGGGGGCGGCCCCGGCCGAGGAGCCGGAGGAAACCGAACCGACGGCCACCGCCCCGAAGGAAGCCGAACCGACGGCCGGCGCCCCGGTGGCCACCGCCCCGGCGGAGACCGACCAGCACCCCGCCCAGGACGACGCCGGCGATGACGACGTAGTGGCCCTGCCCACCCCCCAGCCCTGCGTCCTGTGCGGACAACCCGCCCGCCATGAGGTCGCCGGATTCCCCCAGCACCTGGACCCCACGCACTGCGGCACACCCGAGCACGCGCACACACCCGGGCACGCGGGCAGGCCCGAGCACAGGCCTACCTCGGAACCCACGCCCGCACGCCCGCCCGGCCCCGCCCACCCCCGCCGACAGACAGACGGCGGCAGCGGCGTGAAGGTCGTCCCCGCCGGTCGCCGGCTCAAGACCGCCGACAACCCGGACCTGATCGCCGCCGCCGTGTCGGCCGCCCTCGACCAGCACGGCGGCGATGTCGAGGCGGCCACCGCCGCGCTGGTCAGGCGGGCCATCCCGGACGCGATGGCGTTGCTGGACCAGACCCGCAAGGGCGGCCGGTACGACATCGTCGCGCACCCCTGGCTGCCCGATGTCCTGCGCAAGCAGACCTCCCGTGGCCCGGACCAGGTCTGGGAGGCCCGCCCCAAGTGGACCCGCCCCGAACTGCCGCCCGGCGAGCACGAGGTGACCGCGCTCGACGTCAACGGCGCCTACCTGTCCGCCCTCAAGACACATCTGCCGCTCGGCCAGCTGGAGCACTCCACCGGCAACCAGCACGACCGCCGCCGCGCCGGCGTCCACCTGATCACCCCGCCCGCCTGGGAGCACGACGCCTACCTGCCCAACCCCATCGGCAGCCGCGACGAGCCGGGCCCGCTCTGGGTGACCGAGCCGACCCTGCGCCTGCTGCTGCGCCTGGCGGGACCGAAGTACGGCCTGTGCGACCCCCCGGAGATCCACGAGTCCTGGACCTCCGGGGCCACCGAGGGACTGCTGGAGAAGTTCCGCGTCGCGCTGAAGGACGCCCGGGACGGCGCGATCGCCCGGAACGACGACGTGACGCTGGAGTACGTCAAGGCCATGTACTCCAAGTTCGTCTCCACGATGGGGGAGTCGAACTACAACCGGGAGCTGTACCGCACCGACTGGATGCACCTGATCCGCTCCCAGGCCTTCGCCAACCTGTGGTGGAAGGCGCACCGGGCCTACGACGAGGGGCTGATGGTCGTCCGCGCGATGGGCACCGACGAACTCCACGTGATCGGCGACTGGCGCGCGGTGTTCCCCGAGGGGCGCGGGGTCAGCGAAGTGAAGGTCAAGGACGTGTACAGAGTCGGCACCCCGGTGGCGGCCGACCAGGACGTGTAGCGTGACGCGTACGTGAGGTCGTACGGGGTCGAGGGGCGGTAGGAGACAGGGAGATGCCGGAGAGGACGCTCAACTTCGGTGCGTACGGGGCGCGTGGCATCAAGGGGTACGAGGCCGTCGCCCGGCAGCTGGACGCGCTGGCCGGATTCGTCGCCACCCCGGTCACGGCCCGGCGCGGCCTGCTCGCCCGCCTGCGTTACCTCACCCGCAGCGACCAGGCCCGCCAGGCGGCCCGCGAGGCCGGCCTGACCGTCACCGACCGCACGCTCAGGGCCTGGCTGCGCGGCGAACGGAATCCTTCGAAGAGGAACCTGGAGCGGATCGAGACGGCCTATCGCGCGGTCCGCCGCCAGAACGTCTCCCGCTACCTGCTGGCGCGGCTCAACCGCGAGGGCCGTGGCACCCGCGTGGAATTCCACCCGCTCAACCAGTCCCAGGTCCTCCGCCCCCGCCAGCGGGTCGTCTCCTACCGCACGCTCAACGTCCGCCGCTGGGACCGCATCGTGGAGGCCTGGGCGGCGGGTGACGCGCAGGCGCTGGACGACGCCTGGATCAACGACGCGGTGGTGGACCTCGGCTCCGAGTGGGGCCAGTACGAGTACGTCACCAACATCGGCTTCGCCGCCTGAGCCCTGCTGCCCCTGACAACCGCGCCCGCCGGCGTCAGTACGGCAGCTCTCCCGTGCCCCGCGTCGCGATCGGATGGCCGCTCAGCACCTCCTCGGCGATGCCGAAGCCGGCCACCAGCGTGGGCGCGGCGGGGACCAGTTCCCCGATGACCGCGTCCGTGGCGTCCGGCAGCGAGACGGCGTCCTCGGGGCGCAGCCGGTCGGTCAGCAGCAGGTCTCCCGTGTGCGGTGCGATGCTCCGCAGGGCGAACAGCCGGTGCAGGGCGAACAGCAGGGCCTGGGCCCGCTCGTCGGCCGTACGGTCGGCGGCCTCCAGCAGGGCCGCGCCGGCCAGCCGCCGGGCATGCGCCTCGACCAGCCGCAGCGCCGGGGTGACTGCCTGGTTCCAGCGGCCGAGCGGGTCACCGGGCCGGCCGGCCCGCAGCCGGGTCCGGGCACGCTGGTGCCAGACGCGTTCGACGTCGGCGAGCAGGGCTTGCAGATGGTCAGGGGAGGCGAGCCGGTCCACACCGTCCGGTACGGGCGTCGGCGGCTGCGCGGTGTAATGGCCGAGCAGCAGCTCGCCCGCCGCCTTGGCCCAGATGACCAGGTTGTCGCCCTCGGCGGTGATGGCGCCCTCGTGGGCCGGTATCTGCCCGGCGATGCCGTTGACGAGGAACAGGCCCTGCGCGCCGCACCGTTCCCGGCACTCCGTCATCACGGCGCGTCCTTGCCAGGTGATCCAGCCCTTGGCGACGGCGATGGCGCGCTCGGCGTCCTCCTGCTGCTCCGGCTCCGTGGCCTCGGCCCACTGCCGGACCACCGAGCGCTGGAGGAACGACGCCGCGTAGGTGGTGGCGAGGGCCTCGATCAGCGGGGCGTGGTGGCTGCGGTAGGCGAACAGCGGCACGGTCTCGCCGGTGCGGACACCGCTCGTCCGCCGGTTGTGCGCGTGGGCCACGGCCACGGCGAGGGCGTTGCGGGTGACGCCGAGGCTGAACGCGCTCATGCACAGCTTGCCGGCGGTCACCCGGCCCACGGAGGCGAGGAAGCGTTTCCGCTTGCTTCCGACGGTGCTCGTGAAGGTACCGTCCGGGGCGAGCCGGCCGTGGTCGGCCTGGAGCATTGCCTCGTACGGCAGCCGGACCCGGTCGAAGACGGTCCGGCAGTGGTCGACGGGGCTGGTGGAGGTCTGCGGCAGCCGGGTGACGGTGATGCCGGGCAGCGGGCGGCCGGCGTCGTCGTGCAGCGGCGCGAGGAAGAGGAAGACGCCGTGGTCGGTGCTGTCCACGATCAGCCGGGCGGCCACGACGGCGTCCTTCGGCCCGCCGGTGGTACTGGTGTTGGGCATGAACTTGGCCGCGGCCGGCGTCGGGGTGTGCAGCTCGAAGACGCCCTCGGCGGGGTCGTAGGTGGCGGTGGTCTCCAGCTGCGAGACGCTGTTGCCGTGGCCCGCCTCCGTGCACAGGAAGGTGCCGATCCTGGTCATGCCGGTGTACGGCGTGAGGTCCCGCCGCTCACCGTCGTGATCGACGAGGCTGCCCAGGAAGAGGTTGTAGTGGATCGAGCTGACGGTGCACAGCCCCACGTCGGACACGCCGATCCACTCGTGCAGCGCGCTCAGCGCCTCGGCGTCGCGCACGAGGTCTTCAGGCTTGTCGACGTTCTTGTTGACCAGGCGCAGCCGGTCATAGGACAGTTCGGTCCGCTCCTCGGGGGACAGTCCTTCCTGGAAGAGGAACGGAGCGGTCGCGAACAGCTCGCGCCAGGGCTTGTGCAGAGTGTCGAAGCGGCCTTCGTACAGGGTTTTCCTGAGTGCCTCGGCGGTCGCGGACACGATGCCGACTGCCTCGGAGGGGGAGTGGTTCATAGTGAGTGATCGTAGTTGATATCACTAAGTGTCAGTTGAGCGAGATAGGTGAGCAGGTGCATCGCATGTATTGATGTCACCGAACGTCGGAGCGGCCCCTGCGGTACAGAAGGACGCTGATGACCGCTCCCGCGAGGAAGAAGCCGGCCGACCACCAGTAGGCGGTGGCGTAGCTGTGCAGCTGCGCCTGTGCCAGGACCTGTGGCGTGGGCTGCCTGCCGCGCGCGTAGGCGGTCGCCGCGCTGGTGGCCAGGGTGTTCAGCAGAGCGGTGCCGACCGCGCCGCCGATCTGCTGCATGGTGTTGACGGTGGCCGAGCCCACACCGGTGTCCTCGGGAACGAGGCCGCTGGTGGCCAGGCTCACGGCGGGCGGCAGGACCAGACCGATGCCCAGGCCCATCACCATCAGCCAGGGCAGGATGTCGGCGGCGTAGGTGCTGTGCAGGCCCAGTCCGGTGAACCTGGTCAGGGCGAACGCCGCGATCAGGGCACCGGCCGGGATGACGTACTTGGGTCCGAGGCGGGGCACGAGCACGATCGTGGAGACCTGTGCCGTGACCATCAGCACGCCGATCATCGGCAGGAAGGCGAGGCCGGTCCTGACCGGGTCGAATCCGAGAGAAGTCTGCAAGTAGTAGGTCAGGAACAGGAACACACCGAACAGTCCGGCACCGCAGACCGCCACCACACTGAAGGAGGCCGCGCGGTCGCGGTCGGCCAGTACCCGCAGCGGGAGCAGCGGGTGTCCCGCCCTGCCCTGCCACACGGCGAAGGCGGCCAGCAGGACCCCGGCGGCTGCCAGGAAGCCCCAGGTCAGCGGGGAGGACCAGTGGTGGCTCTCGGCGTTCGAGAAACCGTAGACCAGCGAGAACAGCCCGCCCGACGCCAGGAGCGTGCCGGGTATGTCGAGGGAGGGCCGGTCGGTGGGACGGCCCCCGCGCAGGAAGACACTGCCTCCCACCACGGCGAGCACGGCGAAGACCAGGTTGACGTAGAGGGTCCAGCGCCAGCTGAGGTGCTCGGTCAGCACCCCGCCCAGCAGCAGGCCGATGCCGCCGCCCGCACCGGCGATGGCGCCGTAGACACCGAAGGCCTTGGCACGGTGCCGTGTACCGGCGAACGTGATGTTGAGAAGCGCCAGGGCGGCCGGGGCGAGCAGGGCGCCGAACAGGCCCTGGAGCGTGCGGCCGACGACCAGCACCGTGAAGTCCTGGGCGGCGCCGGCCAGTGCCGAGGAGGCCGCGAAGCCGACCACGCCGGCCAGGAACACCGCCTTGCGGCCGATCAGGTCGGCCAGCCGGCCGCCGAGCAGGAGCAGGCTGCCGAACGCGAGGGAGTAGGCGGTGACCACCCACTGCCGGTTGCCGTCGCTGAAGCCGAGTTCCTTCTGGGCCGACGGCAGCGCGATGTTCACGATGGTGGCGTCCAGCACCACCATCAGCTGGGCCAGGGCGATGACGCCCAGCACCCACCACTGTCTGCCGTCGCCTCGCGCGCGGGGTGCGCCGTCGTGGGCCGTCGCGGCGGGGCTGTGGTCGTGGACGTCGTAACTCATCGAGCGCACTCCGAGGGCTGACCGGACCGGACAACGGCACCGAACCGGCTCCCGCGCCGCGACGGCGCGGTCGCCCGGGGCGGTGCAGCACCACTCCGGCGGAGCCGGGCTCGGACCGTCCTCCACCCTCTCCCGCGCCGCGGCCGGTCAGCCATGGAGAGAGCACCAGCAACACGCCCCGGCACACGTGGGGAACGCCCTACGCGCAGGCTCGGGCGGGCGTCCGGCGGGCGGCGGTGCGCGGCGCCCTCAGGCGGCCGCGGGGTACCGGATCCCGATCGCCGTGTGGAAGGGGGCGCAGACCACGTGGACGTTCCCGCCCGCCGGCACCTGCGCGGACGTCACGACGCGGCCGACTCCCGCAGCGGGCGCAGTGCCTCGGTCATCCGTACCAGCTCGTCGAGCATCGCCTTGGCGGCGCCGCGCATGATCTCGTTGGGCACCAGACGCTTGTCGTCGTCGATGAACTGCTGCACGAAGGGGATGGACACGGCCTCGAAGACCGGGGTCATCTTCAGGGTGGTCACCACCTGCTTGATCATTTGTGCCGCCCGGGTCCCCGCGGAGACACCGCCGTAACTGACCATGCCGACCGGCTTGTACTGCCACTCACTGTGCAGGTAGTCGATCGCGTTCTTCAGCTCCGCGTTGTAGCCGAAGTTGTACTCCGGCATCACGAAGATGAAGGCGTCCGCCTCGGAGACCTTGGCGCTCCAGTCGCGGGTGTGCTGCTGGGTGTAACGGCCGAGCCGCGGATGATGGGGCTCGTTCATGAAGGGCAGGTTCACCTCGGCGAGGTCGACCACCTCGATCTCCGTGAACCCCCCGTGCTCCGCCGCTTCCTTCTCGATCCAGTCCGCGACGCTCGGACCGACGCGTCCGGGACGTGTGCTCGCCACGATGATCTCAAGCTTGCTCATGTGTGTCAGCCTGCCTCTCCGAAGACTTAGTGAAACTAAGAGCACGTTAGGCAGTACATATTCCTTGCTGTCCTCACATGGGTGACAACAAGCCAAGTACATGCGTGATGGTGGTCACGAGTGCGGCGGGGGTGCGTCACCGCTGTGGCCGGGGCTCGTGCCGTGCTCGCGGACCAGCCGGAGCGCTTCCTCGCGGTCGCGCCGGTCCAGGGCGTCGACCAGCTCCCGGTGCAGCTCCAGGCGCTGCGCGATGTACTCGCCGAGCGGCTGATCGCCGGCGGGCAGTACCGACAGCGTGTGGCTCTCGATGAGGTCGAGCAGGCTGGCGTAGAGCGAGCTGAGCAGGGCGTTCGGGCTGATGGCGGCGATGGCGGCGTGCAACCGCCAGTTGGTGTGGACGAAGGCGACCGCGTCGGCCGCGTCCACCGCCGCCGCCATGGCGGCGATGTGCTCGCGCAGACCGGCGACGTCGGCCGGCGAGGCGTGCCACAGCGCGTCCTCGACGAGCAGGGGTTCGAGGGCGTCCCGGATGCGCACGGCCTCGGCGACGTCGTGCTGCCGGGCGTCCAGGGCCAGTACGGAGTTGCCGAGGCGCACGATGGGGGACTGCTCGGCGCTGAACAGACCGCCGCCGGGACCCGGCCGCACGGTGACCAGACCGCGGGCCTGAAGCAGCCGCAGCGCCTCGTTGAACGTCCCGACCGAGACCGCGCAGAGCGTGCGCAGCTCCTCCTTCGTGCCGAGGCGGGAGCCCGGCGGCACGCTCCCGACCAGCTCGGCGACCCGTTCGGCCGCCTGTTCGGCGCGACCGGAGGCCGCACCACGGCCGGGGCCGGCCACCAGGGTCACCGCCGCTTTCCGTGGCCGGAATTGGTATTCATCATGCTCTTTTCGCCTCCGTGCTCTTGACGCCCTGGACCACTGGGCGCACCATCGAGGTATTCATCATGCTGAATTGCCGGTGGGCGGGCAAGGCCTCGCAGTCGCCCGGTGTTCGGCCTGTCTTCCACGCCGGCGGCGCCCGACCCACGCGTCCCTGCGAGTGCCGTCGCTCTCACCCTCTTCTTCGGGAGTCACCCATGCGCATCGCCAACCTCTCCGGCCGTCTCGTCCTGATCCGCGACGGCCTGGCCGTCGATGTCGAACGGGCCAGTGACGGCGCCTTCCCGGCCGATCCGCAGGCCGTCTACGAGCGCTGGGAGGAGTTCCGTTCCTGGGCCGAGGGCGCGCAACTGCCGGCTGGTGAGCCCTTCGAACCCACCGCGCTCGGCTCCCCGGTCCCCGCGCCCCGGCAGACCCTCGCGATCGGTCTCAACTACCGTGCTCACGCCGCGGAGTCCGGCTTCACGGTCCCCGAGGGACTGCCGCCGGTGTTCACCAAGTTCGTCACCAGCATCACCGGGCCCGTCACCGAGGTGCGGCTCCCCGCCGACGGGCACACCGACTGGGAGGTCGAACTGGTGGCGGTCATCGGCCGCCGGGCCGAGGCCGTGCCGGAGGCCGAGGCCTGGGCCCATGTGGCCGGGCTGACGGTGGGACAGGACATCTCCGAGCGGATCGTGCAACTGGCGGGCCCGGTACCGCAGTTCAGCCTGGGCAAGTCCTACCCCGGATTCACGCCGATCGGCCCGTGGCTGGTCACGCCGGACGAGTTCGACAACCCCGACGACCTGGAACTGCGCTGCACGATCAACGGCGAGGAGGTGCAGAAGGGCCGTACCCGCGACCTGATCTTCTCGGTGCCCACGCTCATCGCCCGGCTGTCCGCGGTGCTGCCGCTGCTGCCCGGAGACGTCATCTTCACCGGCACCCCGGCCGGTGTGGGCCTGGGCTGCGATCCGCAGCGCTGGCTGGCGGCGGGAGACGAACTCGTCAGCACCATCGACGGCATCGGTGAACTGCGTCAGAACTTCGTGGCCTGAGCCCGCCGGCCCGGCCCGACGGAAGAGGAGTCCCATGGCACTGCATCGTCTGGCCTCCATCACGATGGGGGTCCCCGACGTTGCCGAGACCGCGGCCTACTACACCGACTTCGGCCTCACCCCGGAAGCCGACAGCTGGTTCTCCACGCGTGACGCCGGCCGTCAGCTGCACATCGTGCGCACGCCGACGCGCCGCCTGGTCGAGGTGCGCGTCGGTGTCGACGACCCCGACGACCTGGCCGCGGCGGCCTCCCGGCTGCGCCGTCTGGGCGTCGAGTCCCGCGTCGAGGACACCACGCTGACGGCGTACGACAGGGCCACGGGCGTCCGCGCGGTCCTGGAGGTCGCCCCTCGGCTGGTGCAGGACCCGGTGCCTGCCCCCCTCTACAACGGCCCGGGCCGCGCCGAGCGCACCGGCTCACGTGCCGCGGGTGTCATGCGCACAGGCCGGGTGCGCCCCCGCAAGCTCGGACACGCCGTGCTCGGCACGACGGACTTCGAGGGAACGACCGCCTTCTTCCGCGACGGGCTCGGCTTCAAGGCGTCCGACTACGTCAAGGACCACGGGGCGTTCCTGCGCTGCTCCACCGACCACCACAACGTCTTCGTGCTGAAGATGCCCGTCGCCTTCCTGCACCACTCGTCCTGGCAGGTCGACGACGTCGACGAGATCGGCCGCGGCGCCTTCGCCATGCTGGAGGACCACCCCGAGCGGCACGTCTGGGGCCTGGGCCGCCACCATGCCGGGTCCAACTTCTTCTGGTACCTGAAGGACCCGGCCGGCAACTTCAGCGAGTACTACTCCGACATGGACTGCGTCATCGACGACCAGCTGTGGAAGCCGGAGGTCCTGGAAGGGGCGAAGGGCCTGTTCAGCTGGGGGCCGCCGCCCCCGCCGTCCTTCCTCTCCCCCGAGGACCTCGCCGCCCTGATGACCGGGTCGCACAGCACGGCGGGGTAGTCGGGAACGCGCACGGCGGGCCCGCACGGGGCGTGCCCGCCGCCGCAAGGGGTCACCACGAGGCGCAGCCTCCCGTCTCGCCGCTGCAGTAACCGTCCGTGTGGACCCCGGTGCTCGTGGCGGCGAAACCGGGGGTCGCGCCCAGCAGACCCATACCGAGGGCAAGCAGGCACGTGGCGATCAGGCGACGCATAGTGATCAACTCAATTCCAGTGAGGAAAAAACGGACATGAGCATCTGATCATGCTAAATACCTCAAAGGCATGATGAAGATCTACGCAAGGTACTTCTGTGCACGCGAGTCTGCCCGGATGTCCCTGGCGGGCTCCCCGGGTTCACGGAAGTGCGGCCCCGGCTGAGCCGGGGCGGAGAGCCGTAGCACCCCCAGCGGGTCGACGGTGACCAGGCGGAGTTCGACCGGGCTTCCGTCGAGGTCCCGGCCGCCGCGTTCCTCGCGTTCCCGGGGGCTCTCGGCCTTCCGCAGCGCCGCCGCCCGGGCCGATTCGGCATCGGCGACGTGCGCGATGACGTAGTAGTGGCGCACCGGCCGGCCCCGCTCTGTGTGAAATCCGAGGCCGACGAGCCATAGCTGTTCGGTGATCATGCGTACACCCCTCATAGTCGCCGCGGCCGGTCAGGAAACGGGTGACGGTTCCTCGCATCAAACTTCGCGCAAAGGGACATTTCGGTCATCCGTCATATGACTGCAACGGTGAGACCGGCCGTGGCGAGGCGACCGGGCGGCGCGGCGTGGGCAGGCCGATACCCACGTGCCGCGCGGCCTTCAGCCCGTGATCATCGGGAGTCCACCAAGGCGTATCAGGGTCTGAACGCTTCCGGTGCATTCATCGTGCACCTTTCCCGTTCACCCCTTTCCCCGACCTTGCCGAGGACAACCATGTGCCTTGACGGACACTGCGAGCACAACGCCGATCCCCTCACTCCAGAAGCCGGAGTGGGCCGGCGACGGCTGCTCACCGCCGGACTGGCCGGCGCCGCCGCCCTGACCCTGCCCCCGGTCTCCTTCGCGCAGGCCGCCGACGGCCCCTCCGGCGGCACCCCGCCCGCCGGTGGCGAGGCCACCCGCGTCATCACCGGCTTCCTGGAGACCGGAGCGGCGGACTTCGTCTACCTGCCCGTCGAAGTCCCCGAGGGGGTGCGGAAGATCGCCGTCTCCTACTCCTACGACAAGCCGGCCGTCCCCGCCGGGACACCGGGCAACTCGTGTGACATCGGTGTGTTCGACGAGCGCGGCATCGCGCTCGGCAGCCGTGGTTTCCGCGGCTGGTCCGGTGGCTTCCGCACCTCGTTCGAGATCAGCAACAGCGACGCCACGCCCGGCTACCTGCCCGGCCCGGTCAACGCCGGCACCTGGCACGTCGTGCTCGGGCCGTACCAGGTGGCCCCACAGGGCATGAACTACCGGGTTCAGGTGACGCTCACGTACGGCGAGCCCGGCCCCGCGTACGTCACCACGTACCCGCCGCAGCGGGCCAAGGGGCGCGGCCGTGACTGGTACCGCGGCGACTGCCACCTGCACACCGTCTACTCGGACGGCAAGCGCCTGCCGGGCGAGGTCGCGGCGGGCGCCCGTGCCGCCGGGCTGGACTTCATCGTCTCCACCGACCACAACACCCCGGCCTCGCACGGCGTGTGGGGCAAGTACGCCGGACCGGACCTGCTCGTCATCACCGGCGAGGAGGTCACCACCCGCAACGGACACTGGCTGGCGCTCGGCCTGCCGCCCGGCGAGTGGATCGACTGGCGTTACCGCTCACGCGACGACGCCTTCGGCCGCTTCGCCCGCCAGGTGCGCCGGGGCGGCGGCCTCGTCGTCCCCGCGCACATGTACTGCGCCTATGTCGCCTGCCAGTGGAAGTTCGGTTTCGACGACGCCGACGCCACCGAGGTGTGGACCGGCCCGTGGACCTACGACGACGAGCACGCGGTCAGCACCTGGGACCAGAAGCTCGGTGAGGCGGTCCGCACCGGCAGGCGCTGGCTGCCGGCCATGGGCAACAGTGACGCGCACAGCGAGCCGCAGGTCATCGGCCTGCCCCACAACGTCGTCCGCGCCGACGACCTGAGCACCGACTCGATCATGGACGGCATCCGCGCGGGCCGCAGTTACATCGCGGAGTCGGCCTCCGTCGAGCTGACCTTCACCGTCACCGGTCACGGCAGGCAGGCCGGTATCGGGGAGACCCTGGAAGTGCCCGCCGACGCGCCGGTCGACGTCCGTCTCGACGTGCGGGGCGTGCCCCACGGCACGGTCCGGTTCCTCACCGACGAGGGGCAGATGCACCAGGAGTCGGTGGACGCCTCCGGCTCCGGCACGGTGGTGTGGCGGACGACCGCCTCCCTCGCCTCGTACGTGCGCGCCGAGGTCCGCCACCCGATGGCGGACGGCAGCCCGGGGCAGGGCAACACCATGGGCGACGCCCTGCTGTTCGGCCCGATGGCGGCGCTGACCAATCCGGTCTTCCTGACCAGGGTGCCGGACCGGCGCGGCTGACGGCGTCACCGCACCCGGACCACCTCCAGGCTGCTCGGCTTGTCGCCGCCCTCGCTCCGCAGGGTGATGTCGAACAGCAGCCGTCCCCGGCCGGGGCGGAGCGTCACCTCCCGGCCGGGGGAGACCCGTTGTTCCCGGTCCTGGTCACGGACACCCGGCCGGGAGCCGGCTATGGAGGAGACGTACTCGGTGGTGTCGCCGGAGTTGCGGACCGTCACCGCTGACGTCGGCACGCACGTGTCCCCACCGCGGTGAGGGACCGGGCAGACGTACCGCAAGTCACCGAAGCCGTAGGTTCCGCAGGACAGTTCCATGCCGCCCGGGAGGGAGGACCGGCAGACACGGCCCGCGGTCACTCGGTCGGCGTCGTTCGGCCGTCCGTCCCGGAAGGGGATCCTGTGCCCGGTGACACCCCATGCGGTCACGGCGGTGCAAGCAGCGATGGTTGACCACAGGACTCCTCGTCGAACACATCTCATGGACATAGCAAAATAGGCCACGGCCTCACGTATTTGCTAATGCTGACATGATGAATGTGCCGGTTTATGGATGACCAGGCATCATGCTGTGCACATCGATGCATGACGGACGTTGCTGTGTCCTGACTGGTGATATGGTGCGCGCGCCATCACACATCTGTTGGGAATTATATGAGTGACAATACCTCTGCACGGGGTGGCCGCGGCCGGCACCGGAAGGCGAAGCAGCCTGGCGAGGGGGCCCGGCGAGCCGTCGTCCTCGCCCTGGCCGTACCTGTCGCCTCGGCCGCGCTGGCGAGCCCCTCGGCATTCGCCGCCGACAATCGCGGCGCGACGGCGGCGGGGCACAGCAGTCCCGACCGGACCACCGGTGTCGACGCCGGCGATCAGCAGATGATCGCGAACCTGGAGTCCCGCATCGCCGACCCACGCCTGGGGACCGAGGTCAGCGGTGTGGTGCTCGACGCCGACTCCGACGCCACCCTCTGGGACCACAACGGCTCCACCGCGCTCATGCCGGCCTCCAACGCCAAGCTCGCCACAGCGACCGCCGCCCTCACCGTCCTCGGCCCGGAGCACCGCTTCGAGACCAAGGTGGTCTACGGCCACGGCACCCTCACCCTCGTCGGGGGCGGCGACCGCACTCTGACCGGGGACGACCTCGCGCAGCTGGCGCACACGGCTGTCGCCGGGCTGAAGAAGGCGGGCCTGACCACGGTGAAGGTCGCCGTGGACGACAGCCTCTTCCCCGAACCGACGCTGGCCGACGGCTGGAACGAGGGCTACTACCCCGACACCGTCGCGCCGGTGCGCGCGCTGGTCGTCGACGGTCATGGTGTCATGGACACATCCATCGACGCCGGGCAGGCCTTCGCCCGGCTGCTCACCGCGGACGGCGTCACGGTGGACGGGGATGTCACCCATGCCACGGCGAGCCGGTCCGACGTGCCGGTCGCGCACCACGCGTCCGCTCCGCTCGCGGACATCGTCAAGCACATGCTGAAGACCAGTGACAACAACATCGCCGAGACCCTGCTGCGCATGACCGCGTTGCGGGCCGGGCGCCCCGCCACCTTCGAGGGCGGCACCGAGGTCGTGCGCCATGTGCTCAGCCATCGTTACGGCATATCCCTCGACAACTTCGAGCTGCACGACGGAAGCGGCCTGTCCCGCAGCGACCGCATCCCGGCCGCCACTCTCGCGCAGATCCTCGAACGGGTGACGGAACCCCGCTACGCCCACACGCTGAAGTCCGTTCTGGACGGCCTGCCGGTCGCCGGGGAAGCCGGAAGCACCCTCGGCCCGGAGTACGGCCGCTTCGACGATCCGCAGTCCGAGTGCGCCGTCGGCAAGGTGCGGGCGAAGACCGGGACCCTCACCGGTGCGATCGGCCTGAGCGGTCTGACGCGGACCGACGACGGGGAGTGGAGAGTCTTCTCGTTCGTCGAGAACGGCGCGACGGCCGCTCAGGCTGACACCAAGGACGCCATGGACGGTCTCGCGGCCACCGTGAACGGCTGCTGGGCCTGAGCGGCGTTCCCCGAGTCCACAGGGAGCGGTGAAGAGGGACTCGGGCACGGGAGGGCGTCCGTCGCGGACCGGAGCAGGTCCGCCGGACGCCCTCCCGTGGAGGGTGTCAGTACCTCAGCCGCTCCAGCCGGTTGGCCCAGGGACTGACCGGGCAGGCCGTGCGGTTCGCGGGATCGAGGAACAGACCCCGGCGGGACGTGGACTCGAAGTCGGACACGGCGAGGGGGGAGTTGACGATGTCGGCGACGGGGTGCCGGGCGAGCACCTAGCCGGTGTCGGGGTTCACGACCGTGACCTCGCTGAGGGCGTTGTCGCCGCCGCCGGTGGCCGCCTCGTAGAGGTGGGCGGCGACGGCCACGTGGTGCAGGGCGGTCTCCTCTCACCCGTCCGGCAACCGCCGGAGGAGTCACCGTGATCCGCTCAGGACCGCCGGTACCGACGCCGCGTCATCCGCCCTCCCGGCTGGCCCGTCGGAGCCGCGGAGCGAGGTCTCCCTGATGAACAGGGTGACCAGGAACGCGACGCACGCGAGCGGCGCGCAGTACAGGAAGACGTCGCCGATGCCGTGACCGTAGGCCCGTTCCAGCCACAGGCGGACGGCCGGGGGCAGCACGCGCAGGTCCGGGACGGCGCCGTCGGCCGACGCCGTCGCGGCCACCAGCCGGTCGCGCGGGCCGAACGAGCCGAGGTTCCCGGAGCCGGCTTCCCGCCGCTCCCCGGCACGCCTTTCCCGCACACCACCAGCACCTCGCACCCGAGAGGGGAACCCCCGATGACGTCCGTACCCGGTCCGGACCGGACCGCCGACCTGAACTGGCTGCTCAACGACATGGTCCGGCGCGTGCCGCAGGTGGGCCACGCGATCGTGCTGTCCACCGACGGTCTGCTGCTCGCGTCATCGGAGGGGCTGGGCCGCGACCTGGCCCAGCAGCTGTCGGCCGTCGTCTCCGGCTTCCACAGCCTGGCCAGGGGCACCGGCCGCCACTTCGGCGGCGGCACGGTACTCCAGACCGTGGTGGAGATGGAGCGCGGCTATCTCTTCGTGTGCGCCGCCGGCGAGAACGCCTGCCTGGCCGTCCTGGCGCCGGAGGGCGCCGACATCGGACTGGTGGCGTTCGAGATGGCGCACCTGGTCGGCAGGGTCGGACAGCATCTCGGCGTCGGCGCCCGCCCGCCCGCCCCGTCAGCGGCCGACTGACGTCATGCCCGAGTCCTGGTCGAACGGCGAGGCGGTGGCCCTCGTAAGGCCGTACACGCTGGTCCGGGAACGCACGCCGGCACCGTGCGCCGGGCACTCGACCTCGACCCGCACGTGCCCGTGCTCCACTGCGACGCCCGCCGCCGCGAATCCGTCAGGACACTCCTCGTCCGGTCCGTCGAGTACGTGCGGGAACAGGAGGCATCCCGCGCCGGCGCGTCCGGTCCGCCGCTGTACTGATCACCCACTGCGAAAGAAGACAGAGAATGAGAACCCTCACCGGCATCGAGAACCGCAACGACTTCGACGCCCTGGTCATCCGGACCGACTTCGACGACGCGGAGGCCTGGCGCGCCGTACGGGAGGCACTGTCGCAGCCCGCTGACGGCGACGAGCCGGAGACCCCCTTCGTCATCGACGACCCTTCCTGGGCGGGCGCGAGCGCCGACGAGGTCCGGGCGGCGGTGCGCGCCCACGAACATCTGCGGGAGTATCTCGGTGCCGCCTTCATCGCCGACCGGACGACCATGCGGGGCCCGCACCACGCCCTGCTGGCGGTCCTCACGAGCAGCCGCGAGGATTTCGAGGACGCCGCGGACTGGGAATCGACCATCGAGTTCGGCACCGAATTCCGTGTCGTCCCGGTCGGAGTCAACGCGATCCACGCCAACCTCGAAGTCGCCAACATGGACTTCGAGGAGTACGCCGAGGCGGCCCAGGACGCGCCTGACGGCGTGCTGAACTGGTGGCAGGACTGACCCCTTGAGCGGGGGCGTCGACACGCCCCCGCTCAGCCCGGCGCGCGTCGCTCACGCGTTCCCGGGGCGTCTCACTTGCAGGAACTCGCGTAGCCGCACAGGTTGGTGTGCAGGGGCGAGGCGGACGCGGCAGTCGCACCGACGAACGGGGTCAGCACCAGCACCCCGGTCGCCGTCGCCACGACCCCCTCATCCCTCCAGCACGTCACGCAGCTGGGTGCGCGAGGAGATGCCGAGCTTGGGGAAGCCCCGGTACAGATGCGTGCTGACCGTGCGCGGGGACAGCGTCAGCCGCGCACCGATCTCCTTGTTCGTCAGCCCGGCCGCCGCCAGCTCGGCGACCTGCCGTTCGTGGGGGGTGAGGCCCTCCGGGACCGTGCCGCCGGCGGCGCCGGCCCGGTCGCCGCAGGCCCGCAGCTCGGACCGGGTGAGCGCGCTCCACGCCAGGGCGTTCCGTTCACTTGCTGACTCACCCGGGCCGGTGACCCCCGATACACCGGCCTGTGCGCCCCAGCCGGGATCGGTCACGCCGACGCCGAAAGTGCCGTTGGCGCCCCCTCCGAAGTCGTGCGGGCGCTGTCGCAGGGCGGTCGGAGAGGTCGCGTAGGCCGTTCCCGGGTCCGCCTCCGGAGAAGGCGGACCCGGGACCCGAGTCCTCAAAGGAGTCGGCGTCCGGCTCGTCACCCGCGTCCACGTCACCTCGGGCGGTCGTTTCCGGCGCGCGGGACCAGACCGGGGACGGTCCTCGCGTGACAGGGCGCGCCCGTCCCCAGCGGTCCGCACGACCCGCACCCTCGCGGCGCCCGCGCGCTCCCCCTTCAGCCCGCCGCCCAGCTCGCCCGGTCAGGCCTGCCGCGGCTCGGCACCGTCCTCCTGTCGCCGTGTTCCGCGGCTACCAGCGAGCGTGCGACGGCGCCTGAGACTGCGGTGCTCGTTCTCGCTGAGGCCGCCCCAGACGCCGAACTCCATACCGGTGTCACGTCCCCACGCCAGGCACCGTTCGACGACGGGGCAGCCCCGGCAGACCGCCTTGGCCTCCTCGATCTGCAGGAGAGCCGGCCCGGCATCGCCGATGGGGAAGAAGAGTTCCGGGTCGTGCGTGCGGCACGCCGCGTGATGACGCCAATCCATGGTCGCTTTCCTCGCCGGGCCCGCGCGGCGCCTCGTTCCTGGCCGTGCCGGAACCCGCGGTGCGCCTACCGCAGGCCGCACCCGGTCCCGTCATCGGCATCCGGTCCTCGGGAGCCGTGTCGGGGCTGTCGTCGTGTCAGGTCCGCTGCTGCCAGGGTGCCGGGACGGCGTCCGGCGGCCGGGCGGACCGCACAGCGAGCCTAATCAGCCTGACGCCGACGCGCATTCGGACGTCACGGCGCCCGTCGGTGCCGCGCCAGGAAGGGGCTTCGACGGACGGTGATGCAGGCCGACGGGAGGAACGCGGGGAGCGTACGGCGACACTGCCGGCGTCCGATGACGTGCGCGTGCCGCACGTCATCCAGGCCGCCCTCCGCCGCATGCGCGAAGGCGTCCGGCCGCTGGCGGCCCCGGTGGCTCCGCGGTTCCGTGCGTACAGCTCCAAGGCACGGCGGCCGGCCACCGCGCACGTCCCGACGCCGCTCCCGCACAGCCGTGGCCACGACGACGCGTCCGCCCGCGCGGGCAGCCGCGTCCGCCGGTCCGTCAGCCCACCGCGATCTTCGCCGCGTTCTCGGCCAGCCAGTCCTCGAAGCCGCGCAGCGCCGGGTTGATCGCGCGCAGCCTGCCGAGATCGCGGGCACCGGTGAACTCGCGGTCGAAGTCGCCGTAGTACTGGAACATGTTGCCGATCTCCCGGGCGGCGGGAGTGTCGAGGGCGCGGAAGTCGTCGTAGGGCACGGACCGGAAACGGACGGGCTCGCCGAGGGCGGCCTCCAGCTTCTCGGCGTACTGCGCGCCGGTGAGGTGGTCACCGGCCAGACAGACGGTCTCGCCGACGAACCGTTCGCCGCCCTTGAGCAGGGCATGGGCGGTGCGGCCGATGTCGGCGACGTCGACGAGGGCCAGGAGCCTGCCGTCCTCGAACGGCATGGTCACCGTCAGGACGCCGTCCTCGGTGCGGCGCGGGGCCAGGGGGCCGAGGAAGCCCTGGTAGTAGGAGGTGGTGCTGAGGAACGTGGTGGGCACGCCGGCCTGCGTGAACAGGTGGTTGCCCGCGCCCTTGGCGTCGAAGTGCGGCACGTTGTAGCCGCCTTGGAGCACCGGCATCCGGTCGTCGTCCAGCGGCAGCAGCTCGCGGGTGTCGTCGAGGGTCGACCAGATGACGTGTCGCAGGCCCGTCGCCCCGGCCGCCCGGGCCAGGACGCCGATCTCCTCGGTCTCCTTCGCCGCCGAGCCATGGGCCCAGAAGTCGGTGACGAGGAAGGCACCGTACGCGCCGTCGAACGCCGCGTGCACGGTCGGTTCGTCATGGAAGTCGGCCCGGACCACCTCGGCGCCGAGCGCGGCGAGATCCCTGGCGGCGGGCGAACCAGGGTTCCGGGTGAGCGCTCGTACCGTGAATTCCGCGTCCGGGTCGGAGAGGACCGACCGTACGACACCACCACCCTGCGCTCCCGTGGCGCCGACCACCGCTATCACTTTCCTGGCGCCCATGACAACAGTCCTCGTCGTAGGTAAGGAACCGGGGGATGTGTCAAGGACGCTAGGCACGGTGACCGGACGCGTCAACCGCGGTGGGTGGACGTGTGACGTCCCCCGACCGATGGTCCGCCTTCTCCCGGGCCGGCCGGGGATTGTCGCGGACGGTGGAAAAGCACTCGGGCCGGACGTGACGCAACGCACACCGAGGGAGACGACTTCGACGGCTGGTCCGGCAAGTCTGTGAGACGTGCGGCGTCGGGCTGATCGCGGTGATTCCAGTCACATGGTGGAGGCCCCGGTCACTGGGCCGTGGCAGTATCACGGTCACGGACAGGTCTCGGTGCCACCTGACGCCGTGTGTTCGGGCCTTCGACATGCTCGCGGGGACCCCGCAGGTGTTTCCCGCGGACGCACTGCTGGTGCCGTGTACAGGCTCAGCGCCCATCCTTCTTCCGCGGGACCTCCTGCCCCGGCCGGAGACCTCGCGCGCACAGGCAGACACAACCGCATCATGGTGCCGATCCGCCACGTGTGCCTCAGCTTGGAAGGATCGATACAGATCCCCACCTGTGCATTGGAGACATTGGATGAAGTTGTCGGAGCGGAGTGGACTTGACACTGGCCCGCAACTCATAGGTGAAGCCCTGCTCGCACATCGCCGCCGTATGGTGACCCAACTGGAGAAACTCAAGCCCGAGCAGTGGACTGCCCCTACTCGGTGTGCTGAGTGGAGCGTGCAGGACGTGGTGCGTCACTTGGTGGACTTCGGACGCTACGACATCGCAAGGCTCACCGGAAGCAGAGAGCTTGCCCTCTACGAGAAAGAGGTGTTCGTCCCCAGCCGCACACCCGCGGTGTGGCTGACCCGTAGTGCGCGGCAGACACCGCAGGAGACATTGGCGGCGTTCGCGCAGCTCGTCGACAAGGAGTACGTGAGTTTCGGTGCCCGCATCGGCCGAGGTGATACAGACCTGTCGGGTGCGGTGCCACAACACCCGGTGCATTGGTCGGTCCGTTCGCTGCAC
Source organism: Streptomyces sp. NPDC029138 (assembly GCF_055564375.1). NCBI lineage: Bacteria > Bacillati > Actinomycetota > Actinomycetes > Kitasatosporales > Streptomycetaceae > Streptomyces > Streptomyces sp. NPDC029138. The sequence goes on along the minus strand of NZ_JBVHWM010000058.1, from coordinate 21,596 downwards.
GTGCTGTGGGACGCCTGGTTGCACGAACGGGATCTGGCTGCCGTCTGCGGACCAGCCGAACCGGAGGACAGCGACATACTCCGCTTGGTCATTGCCTACGGGCTGCTTCTGGCCGCGGGTGTCGCGGTGAGAACAGGCCCCTTGCCGCAGGCTACCGTCCTGCTGACAAGTGCTCCGGACGCGGGGTACAGAATCGGGGGAGAGGCCAGGAACGTCACAGTGGACACGTTGACGACACAAGACGCCGCCGCGGCCGGCGGTCCACGACTGGCTGGGGTCGCGGAGGTGGTACTCGACAGCCTTTCCGGCCGGGGTGCACCCCTGACCGCGGTGCTCTCGGGTCCGGTTCCTTTGCTTGACAGGCTGATGCAGTTCCCACGTCTCATGAACCCTGGAACCGTCTCGAGCGGAGATGGCGTGAGATGCGGCATCCTCCCCTCCTGCGGGTGCGGATCTCACGCGCTGGCTTGTTCCTGACGAGTGTGGGGACTGGCCGCCTGAGCACCACGACGTTCCGACGACAGCGGTTCGATCGACTACGACGACGCCCACCCGGACGCGGCGCACCGGGGCCGCCGAACAGTCCCGTGCGTGTCTCTGCGAAGTCCGTGGCGGGAGTGACACCGGCGTAGGAGCGCAGGACCGCCCTGGGACACCCCGCCTCCAGCTGCCGGGCCGCGTTGATCGGCACGCAGTTCTGGCTCCCCTGCTGCGCACCGGCTGACATGGCATCATCAGCCCCGATGGAACCGCACGGCGTCACCGGCGCCGCGATGCAACCGCAGGACGTCGGCCAGCCCGTGTGCCAGTGCGACCGCGGGCGGCGCCGCTGCGCCCGTGCCTGTCCCGGACGCGTCGGCGGAGGGCGCCGGCGTGGGGTGTCCGAGGGCGTGGACCACCGCGCGGACCTGGGCGGCCGGGTACGTCGCCGCGTAGGGCTCGGCGCGGTCGTCGGCGTAGGCGTGGGCCAGGGCGTCGCCCACCGCTCGCGCGTGGGTCTCGGCGAAGGACGCCGCGTTCGCGTCCGTGCTGAGTTCCGCGTACCGGTGCCCGTACGCGTCGGCCTCGGCCGGGGTGTGCCCGTGGGCCAGGGCGTAGGCGCGCGCGTTGGTGTGCGCCTCGGCGTAGGCGGACCGGTGGTCGTACGCCGCCCCGTAGACGCGCAGCAGCACCGGCCGCAGGGCCGTCTGCCAACTTCCGTACGGCACCGGGCCGCGGGCCGCCGCGCGGTGCAGCGCGGTCAGGCCGGCCACCGCGCCGGACCCGTCGTCCGGCCACGCCGTGGCCAGCAGCGGCAGGACAGTACGGGCCTGCCAGGCGTGCACCGCCCACAGCCCGCCCGCCCACAGCCCGCCCGCCGGCGGCCCGGCCCGCAGGGCGTCGTGCACGGCGCGGGCCCAGCCGTCGGCGACGGGGACCGGAAGCTGCTCGTACAGGGCGGTCAGCAGGTGCCACACCCCGTCCGGTACGCGGACGCCGGTCTCGGTGTCCGCCGGGGGCGCGTCGGCGGCGGTGGCCAGCGCGGCGAGGAAGGCCTCGGCCCCTGCGGCATCCGTGCTCATCTGCGTCTTCGTCTCCTTGCCCCGCCGGTGCGGCGGGAGTCAGGCCTGCGGGCGGGTGCCCTCGATGGCGACACGGTGGCCGTGGCGGGTGTGCGGGAAGTAGTCCCACACCGCGTGGTGCTGGACGCAGCGGTTGTCCCAGAACACCAGCGTGCGGGGCTCCCAGCGGACCCGGCACTGGAGCAGCGGGGTGCGGGCGACGTGCGCGTACAGCAGGTCGAGCAGGGCGGTGCTCTCGGCGCGGGACAGCTGGGGGATGTGCGAGGTGTAGGGGGCGTTGACGAACAGCAGCTTGCGGCCGGTCTCCGGGTGCCGGACCACGACGGGATGCTCGGTGCGCGGGACGTCGTACTCGGCCGGCGGGGTCAGGCCCGCCATCGTCCAGGGCAGGGCGCCGTCGTGCACGGCGGTCAGGCCGTCGAGGAAGGCGCGCAGAGCCGGGGAGAGCAGTTCGTAGGCCAGGTGCATGTTGGCGAACATCGTGTCCCCGCCGCTGCCGCCCTCGGGGACCGTGGTGAGGTGGAGCATGGAGCCCAGGGAGGGCGCGGCGTCGGCGGTGCCGTCGGCGTGCCAGCCGTCACCGGCCACCATCCGGGACTCCCCGGTGGCCTTGATCTCCAGGATGTGCGGATCGGAACCCTCGGCGGGGAGCGCCACGGCGTGCAGCTCGCCGAAGAGCCCGGCGAACCGCTTGTGCTGCTCGGGGCTGAGATCCTGGTCCCGGAAGACGAGCACGTGATGGGCGAGGAACGCGTGCTTGACCTCCTTCTCCTGCTGCGGTGTCAGCTCGCGGGAGAGGTCCAGGCCGGACACCTCCGCGCCGAGCACCGGGGTGATCGTCCGGACCGAGAGGGTCTCGTACGGCTCCGGCGGCCGGGTCGTCAGGCGCTCGACGGCCTGCAACGCGTACTCCTCCACGTGGTTCCTCCTCAGGAATGGGGGGCGAGAGATGCCCAGGGGATGGTCGGGCCGGGTCACAGGCCGTGGTCGAGCAGGTCGGCGACCAGCAGGCGGCCGAAGGCGAGGTTGCCGTGGATGGGGTCGTCGGTCTCGCAGAAAGCGGGGCGCTGGAGTCCCGAGCGGTCGGTGACCCGGGCGCGCAGGTCGACGATCTCCACACCGCGCGCGGCCAGTTCGGCACGCAGGACGTGCTGGGCCGCGAAGAAGACCGCCGGGTCGGACATGGCGGGGACCCGCTGCGGAGGCATGAGGGCGAGCACGCGCAGGCCGAGCGCGACGGTGTGCTCGTAGAAGGCGAGCGCGCCGCGTGCCGTGGCCCGCACCAGCGCGGCGAACAGGTCGCTGCCCAGGAATCCCGGGGCGTAGGCGCCGTGCGCGTCGCGGTGGACGGCCCAGTTCTCCCGGGTGGCGATGGTGTGCGCGCTCAGGCCGAAGGTGCACACCAGCGGCACCGGCAGCCGGTCCAGGGAGGGTGCGCCCAGCGCGTCGAGGAACCGGCGGTACAGACGCTGGGCCTCGGCGTCGCGGAAGACGACGTCGGGGCCGTCCGCGTCGAAGAAGAGCCCGAGGAAGTCGCGCCCGGAGCCCACCGGACCGCCCTGGAAGGGCAGCCCGGCGGCTTCGGCGGCCCGCCCGACGCACGCCGCGTGCGAGTCACCGAGGAGCAGGAAGCGGGCCGGGAGCGGGGCCGGGGCGGTGGTCGCGGCTGTAGTAGTCGAGTACGGCGTCGTCACACCAGGGGTCCTCTCCGCCGGCATCCGGGGTGGGGGTGGGGGTGGGTTCGGGGGCGTGCTCCGGACGGTCGGGCCGGCCGTGCAGCCCGTCGAGGAAGTGCCGCATGACGAAGGCCACCCCGTCGGCGCTGACCGTGCGGAGGTTGGGCTCGTAGAACGCGGCCCGGTAGGGGAAACCGGTGACGATCTCGTAGGAGGGGAAGTAGTCGACGTGCTCCAGCTCGTCGGCCAACTGCCCCGCCGCCGCCCGCAGGACGGACTTGGAGTGGGTCGTGGCCACCAGGGCGTGCCCGCCGGTGGCGGTCGCCGTCAGCGGCACCGGCGAGACCGTGAGGACCGTGCGCAGCCGGGGATTGGCCTCCCGGGCCAGGGCGAGGGCCGCCGTCAGATCGCGCCGCACCTCGGCGACCGTGTGGTTGCGCAGCCGGTGCCGGTCCGGGTCGAAGGTGCCCCGTACCGTGCCCGGGCACATCGGCAGGACGGTGCCGTCCGCGGTGTCATGCCAGGCCTCGGTCAGGCCGAGCGTGAAGACCAGCACGTCGGCCGTGGCCAGGGCGCGGCGGATCGCGTCGAGGGTGACCTCGCGGGAGGCCAGCGCCTCCTCCGGGGAGGAGAAGCCGTCGGGTTCGACGGTGGGGCGGTACGGGTCGTGGAAGCGGCCGTCCGCCTCCCGCCAGACCTCGGCGGGCGGCATCTGCCGTCCGAGGGCCCACGCGAACCACTGGCGCAGCGCGGCGGCGGTGTAGATGTTGCCGGTGCGGAAGGAGAAACGGCGGTAGCCGCGCGCCTGCCTTGCTTCCTCGGTGAGTCCAGGAGGCGGGGGTTCCGCGTCGTACCAGTGCATGCCCTCCCGCAGCAGGGCGGGTCCGATGTGCCGGGCGAAGCAGGAGCCGGCGGTGATGACCGGGGCGTCCTGGCCGATGGGGAACTTCGGCGTCCAGAGGTCCTGGATGTCCGCCGGCGGCCGTTCGGCGACGGCGGTGCGCCAGAAGGAGCGGTCGGGGAGGCGTGCGTAGGGGTGTCGCATGCGGGGGTTCCTCCTGGTGTTCCGGTCGTCCGCTGGACCGGGGTGATCCGCTACAGCGGGCGGGACTCGGCGGGGACGGGCGAGTGGGATGCCTCCGGGGTACGGCCGTGCGAGGCGAGGTCCGCGCCGATGAGGGACGCGATCCCGGCCGCTCGGGGCGGGCCGACCAGCCCGTAGTGATCGGTGTCGACGCGCAGGACGCGGGCGGACGGCGGCAGGTGGTCGTGCCAGCGCGCCGCCGCGGTGGGCTCCGGGGCGAGGGCGTGCGCGTCCGGCACGGGCCGCCCGGCCAGCCACAGGGTGGCCGGGGTACGGGTCAGCCGTGGCGGCCGGTGCCCGGCCATGGCCGCCAGGTTGGCCCGGCAGCAGTGGGCGAGGCGCTCCGCGTAACCCCGGCCCCGCTCGGTCAGCGGTCCCGCCCGGTTGCCGGCCAGTTCGCGCGCGAAGACGGCGTCCACCTGCCGTTCGTCGTAGGCGGCCAGCCGTGGTCCGGCGTCGGGCGGCGGCGGGTCCAGCAGGTAGAGGCCGGGGACCGGGTCGCCGTCCGCCTCGGCGAGGGCGGCCATCGACAGCGCGGTCCAGGCCCCGAACGACCAGCCGGCCAGGCGCAGCCGGTGTGCGGCCGGCGGGAACGCGGCGCGGACGGCCGCGAGATAGTGCGCGGCACGCTCGTCGACCGACCGGGCGGGCCGGTCCGGGTCGCGCAGCGCCGGGTCGGGGATCAGACAGACGGTCGGCCCCGGCGGCAGCGCGGACACGAGCGGACGGTACGCCTGGATGTCGCCGCCCACCGGATGGACGAGACACAGCACGTCCGGGCCGGTGCCGTGCTGCCACACCTCGACGTCCACCGGCGCCGCCGGGCCGCCGGGCGCCGGACGGGTCCGGGCGCGCAGATGACCGGCGATCTCGGTGAGGGTGACGCGGTGACTGAGCCGGGACAGGTCGAGGTCGACACCGAATCGCCGTTTCACCTCGTCCAGGAGGTCGAGCAGGGTGAGCGAGTCGGCACCGAGGTCGTAGAGGGAGGCGTCGGGGTCGATGCCGGGGAGGCCGAGCAAGTCGGCCGCGGTGGTGGTGAGTTGGGGGAGGGGGTCGGGGGGTGGGGGTGTGGTCGGGGTGGCCGGGGTGGTCTGTGCGGGGATGGGTACTGGGTCCGGGGCCGGTGCGTGGACCGGAGCCGGAGCCGGTGCCGGAGCCAATGCCTGCGCCTGTGCCTCCGCCTGTGCCGCGGCCCGTCCCGGTGCTGCCGTAGCTGTCGGCTCGTAGAACACGCGGGCCTCGGACAACGGCGTGGTGTTCACCATGAGGTGCGGCAGACCCAGCTCCAGTGCCTGTCCGAAGACGGCCGCGCCCTCTTCCGGGGTGAGGGCGACGGCGAGGTGGTGCTTGTGCCGGGCGTCCGGGGCCGGTACGTCCCACGCCATACCGGCCTCCCGCCAGGCGTCCCAGCCGATCGACACCCGGGTCGTGCGGTCGGCGCCGGTGCCGGGCGCGTAGTGGGCGAAGGCGTCCAGGAGGCCGTTCGCCGCCGCGTAGTCGAACAGGCCGACGCCGCCGAACCGGGCCGACATGGAGGAGCAGTAGACGGCGTGGTCGGGGCGGTACGCGGCGATCAGGCGCTCGACGAGCAGGGCGGCGCCCAGCTTCGCCGCCGTACTCCGGCGGGCTCTCGCCCGGTCACGGCGTACGAGCAGTCGGCCCGCGGCGATGCCGACGGCGTGCACGATGCCGACGAGCCCGTCCAGATGGGGTGCGAGCCGGTCGGCGATCGGTTGCGGCGCCTCGTCGGCGAGATCCGCTCGCACCAGGGTGACCCGGTCGGCCCACGGGGCCAGCACGGCGGGGAGGTCGGACCGGCGTGCGACCAGGACCACCCGGTTGCCGGCCGACTGCCGCAGCAGGTCGGCGGCGATGGTGCTGCCGATGCCCCCGGTGCCGCCCAGGACGAGATGGGTCCCGGTGCGGCTGGGGCGCGGACGGGAACCCACGCCCACCGGCACGGGCACCGCCTGCGCGGTACGCCGCCACCAGTACCCGCCCCGCAGAGCGAACACCGGCTCGGACAGCGCCGCCTCCCCGCCCCGCTCCTCGCGCGGCTCCGGCGGATACGACCCCCAGCCGGCCGACGCAGGACCGGTACCGGCGGCCCCCGCTGCCCGCTCGTCCCGCCCCTCCTGCGACAGTTCGCGCGGATACGACCCCCAGTCGGCCGACGCGGGACCCGCGCCGTCGGCCTGCGCCGCCTGCTCGTCCCGCCCCTCCTGCGGCAGATCGCGCGGATACGACCCCCAGTCGGCCGACGCGGGACCCGCGCCGTCGGCCCCCGCCGCCTGCCCGACCCACTCCTCACACGGCAGATCCGGCAGATACGCCCCCCAGTCGGCCGGCTCGGGTCCCGGCAGGTCGGCCCAGCGCAGGGGCAGTCCCAGTTCCTGGCGGGGGACCCGGACCGCCGCGGCGAGCAGGCCCGCCTCCGGGCGGGCGACCTCACCGGTGACCGGCTGTGCCTGGTACGACAGCAGCCACACGCGGGGCCGGTGCGCGGCGGGAACGTCCGCCAGGGCCCGGCACAGCGCCGCCACCGTGTCCAGGCATGCCCACCGGGCGGTCTCCAGCGAGCGCCGGCCGACCTCACCACGGACGGCGAGCGGCAGGGCGTGCAGCCAGTCGACACCGGCGCCGGCAGCCTCGGTCACCTCGGCGAGCAGTGCCGCGAGCTGGGCGGGGTCGGCCGGGTCGGCCTCGTAGGCGGTGCCGTCCCGGCGGACGAACGTGTCACCGGCCCGCACCAGCACCACCCGCGCGTAGTGCCGCTCCAGCTCCCGCCATGCCTCGGCCCCGGTTCCGGGCGGTACGACGACCACGGCGGTACCGCGCGATACGGCACCCTCGCCCGTACGCACCCTGGCCCTGCGCATCCGCACCCACAGCGGCTGATGCAACCAGCGGTCGGCGGGAAGCCGGGCAGGCCACCCGGCAGCGGCACCGCCATCGGCACCCCCACCGGGACCCCCGCCGCCACCAGCACCTGCACCGGCACCGGCAACCGGAGCGGCATCACCGCGCGCACCCTCGCGCCCCGCCACCTCACGCCCCGCACCACGCGCCCGCTCGTGACCGACCCCACCGGTCCCCTCCCCACCCGATGCCACAACTCGGCGCGGGAAGTCGTACTCGGCCAGGTCGAAGGCCGGCGGCGGGAAGTTCCAGGGGGCCGGTGCCGGGCCCGGGGACCAGGTGATGGTGTGGCCCGTCGTCCAGGCGTCGGCCAGTTCACGCGGGTCGTGGTGCTCGGCGACGACACGGACGTCGGACGCGGGCGGACGGGTGGGCGTGAGCGAGCGCAGCCAGGACACGGCCGTTTCCACGTCGGGACAGACGGCGGCGGCCCGGTGGGCGAGGGCGGGGCGGCCCGCCTGGAGGTGGCGCAGTACCCGGGGGTAGTTCTCGGGGTGTGCGGTCAGGTGGTCGGCGATACGGCGGCCGTCCGCGCGCAGTGCCTGCGGGCTGCCCGCGGACAGCACCAGGCAGGGCGGCACGGGGAACTCCGGTCCCGTTCCCGCCGTCCGGTCCGGCGCTTCCAGCACGAGGTGCGCGTTGGTCCCGCCGATCCCGAAGCTGCTCACCGCGGCCACGCGCGGACCCGGGAGCGGCCAGGGCTCGGCCTCGGTGGGCACGCGGAACGGGCCGCCCTCCAGCTCGGGGTTGAGCCGGTCGAAGTCCACGGTGGGCGGGACGGTCCCGTGGTGCGCGGCGAGCACGGCACGGACCAGTCCGACCACGCCGGCCGCGGCACCGAGGTGCCCGATCTGGCTCTTGACCGAGGACAGCGCGAGCCGTACCCCGTCCCCGAGGCCGTACGCCTGGCGCAGCGCGGCGGCCTCGACCGGGTCCCCCAGCCGGGTACCGGTGCCGTGCGCCTCCACATAGCCGAGGTCGCCACCGGCGCGCCCACTGCGCCGTACGGCCGTCTCGATCGCGTCCCGCTGGCCGGGCACCGACGGTGCGCTGTACCCCAGCTTGCGGGCACCGTCGTTGTTGACGGCCGAGCCGGTGACGACGGCGTAGACGGTGTCGCCGTCACGCCGTGCCAGGGAGAGGGGCTTGAGGACGACGACGCCGGCCCCGCTGCCGCCGACGGTGCCGGCGGCGTCCGCGCTGAAGGGCCGGCAGTGTCCGTCCGGAGAGAAGATGTGCTGCGGCCGGTAGGTGTAGCCGTCGGTCAGGTCGGGGTCGACGAGGACACCGCCGGCGAGCATCACGTCGGCGTCGCCCTGCCGCAGCAGCCCGGCGGCGACGTGCACGGCGACGAGCGAGCTGGAACAGGCCGACTGCACGCTGAAGGCGGGCCCGGTCAGGCCCAGATGGTAGGCGGCCTTGGTGGCCAGGAAGTCCTTCTCGTGGTGCAGGGCCAGCCGGAAGGAGTCGGGCAGGGCCGCCGGATCGGCCTCGTGGAGCATGCGTCTGCCGTAGGTGTCCTCGCCGCAGGCGGCCACGATGCCCACGCGCCGCGCGGTGGGGTCGGCGAGTCCGGCATGGGCGAGCGCCTCCACGCAGCTGAGCAGGAGATGCCGTTGCTGCGGGTCCATCAGCCGGGCCTCGGCCGGGCTGATGCCGAAGCGTGCCGGGTCGAAGGACAGCAGTCCGTCCGGCTGGCTGCGGGCGCCGACCCGGCCGCCGGACGCGGGGAAGTACTCGATGCCGCGTCCGCCCGAGGTGACCAGGTCCCAGAAGGCGGCCAGGTCGGGGGCGCCCGGCAGCCGCACGGCCATGCCGATGACGGCGACGGGCTCCGGGCGGTCGGGGGCGGACGCGCGCGCGTCACCGTCGTACACCGCGGGGACGCTGGCCGCTCCGGCCGTCTGCCGTGCCGCGTACGGCGGTGTCGCGGGCCCCCTGCGGGACTCCACGGCCTGGGCCAGCTCCCTGATCGTGACGTGTTCGAAGAGGTCGGGCACGTCGAAGGGGAGATCGCCCTCGCCCGCGCAGCGCAGGTGGAAGCGCATCAGGTCCAGGCTGGTGGCGCCCGCGTCGAAGAACCGCTGCCGGGCGTCGACCGTCTTGCCGGTCGCGTCCGCGAACAGGGCGGCGAGCCGTTCCTCCAGCGCGGCCGGGGGGTTCTCCGGGGCGGTGCCGCTCCGGGGGGTCAGGTCGTGGCCGGGAGCGCCGGGGGCCGCCCGGCGGTCCAGTTTTCCACTCGGGGTGCGCGGCAGCGCGGTCAGCCGCCGGAACCGGGTCGCGCGCGCGTGGGCGGGCAGCCGTTCCGCCAGGTGGCGGGCCAGGTCCGCGATGTCGGGGTCGGGGTCGTCGTCCCGGCACTGGAGGCAGGCCATCAGGGCGCCGTCCACGACGGTCACGACCGCGTTGGTGATCCCGGGGTACTCCAGCAGCGCGGCCTCGACCTGGCCGAGTTCCAGCCGGTGGCCGCTCAGTTTGACCTGGGTGTCCTCGCGGCCGGCGTAGTGCAGCAGGCCCTGCGCGTCGAAGCGGGCCAGATCGCCGCTGCGGTAGAAGGTGCCCAGTTCGGGATCGTCGGTGAAGCGACGGCGATTGAGGTCGGTGTCGCCGAGGTAGCAGCGCCCGGCCATGAGCCCGCCGATCAGCAGGTGTCCGGTGGCGCCGGGCGGGAGGGGGTGGCCGCCCTCGTCCACCACCCGCAGCACGGCACCCGCGACCGGCCGGCCGATGGCCGGACGCGACGGCCACGCGGCCGGGTCGCCGTCCAGGCACAGACCGCTGACGACATGGGTCTCCGTCGGGCCGTAGTGGTTGAACAGGCGGGCGCCGGGCAGGCCGGCGAACCAGCCACGGATGGCGTCGGTGCACACCAACTGCTCACCAGCGGTGATCACTTCACGCAGCGCCGAGGGATGGCGGCCCGTGCGCACGCCATACTCGGCGAGCAGCTGGAGCGCCACGTACGGCAGGAAGATCCGCTCCGCTCCCCCGGTCTCCAGCTGCTCCAGCAGGGCGGGCATGTCCTGCCGCCAGGCGGGGTCCACGAGGCGGAGCAGGCCGCCCGCGCACAGGGTGGTGAAGATCTCCTGGAAGGAGACGTCGAAGGACAGCATCGAGAACTGCTGGGTGACGGCCGGGCGGGACAGGCCGCCGGGGCCGCGCTGCCAGTGCAGCAGGTTGCACAGGGTCCGGTCGTACACCTGGACGCCCTTGGGGGTGCCGGTGGAGCCGGAGGTGAACAGCGTGTACAGCGGGCGGCGGCCCGCGTGCGCAGGCGTGGCCGCGCCAGGTGCTGCCGCCGGGGTGCCGGTGAGCGTGAGGGTGTGGCGCGCCAGGCGGGGCGGTGCTATCGGGTCGAGGTCCGCGACGCCTTCGGGTGCGACGAGGACGCAGACCGGGTCGGTCCGGTCGAGGACGTGCCGCAGCAGGGAGCGCGGATAGGCCGGGTCGAGCGGTACGACGGTGAGGTTGAGGCGGGCGGCGGCCAGGAGGGCCACCACGTGTTCCGGCGAGGGCGGCAGGTAGAGGGCGACGGCGGCTGGGGCGGCGGGGTCGTCGGGCAGGTGGTGGCGGGCGGCCAGGTCGGCTGCCAGGGCCGCCGCGTGCGCGTCGAGTTCGGCGTAGCTCAGCGTGCGGTCACCGGCCGCGACGGCAGGGGCGTCGGGGGTGCGCCGGACCTGCTCGGCGAAGCCCTCGGCGACGGTGGTGAAGCCGGCGGCCGGCTCGGGGCCCCGGCCGGGCTCGGGCAGGCCACGCCGATAGGAGGCGACCAGGTCGTGCAGGGTGGTGTCCGCGCCGTCGGCGAGCCGGTCGATCGCCTCGCGGAAGAGCCGGGCCGCCGCCTCGGCCCGGTCGGCGCCGATGTCGTCGCGGTACTCCCACAGGCAGTCGAACCCGGCCTCGTGCTCCACCACCGACAGGGTCAGCGCGCACTTGGCGCCCAGCGGCCTCGGCCACACCGGCCGCACCTGGCAGCCCGGCACCCGGAACGCGTCGAACTCGGTGTTCTCCAGCACGAACAGGAAGTCGAACAGCGGCCTGCGCTCACGGAAGGCCTGGTCGGCCAGTACGTCGGCGAGGGCGACGTCCTGCCCGTCCAGCACCGCGCGCACCGACGCGGCGTGCCGGCGCAGCTGGTCGTCGAGCGGAGTGTGCGGCTCCAGGTGCGACGGCACGAGCACGGTGTTGGCGAACATGCCGACGCAGTCCTCGAACTCCGGGCGGTGCCGTCCCGCCACGGGCGCGGCGATCAGCGGGCGCGCCTGGCCGGTCACGCCGTACAGCGCCCAGGCGAAGGCGGGCAGCAGCAGTTCGAACCTGGTCATGCCGCGCTCGGCGGCCACCCGGTCCAGTACGGCGCGGCGTCCGGTGTCGAGGGTGGTGCGCAGCAGCCGGGCGGCGGGGCGTTCGACCGGCCCGGCCGTGTCCAGGGCCGGTGACGGGTCGTCGTGGCGGCGGTGGTGGTCGCGCAGCCGGGAGCGGCGGCGCTCGTAGGCGGGGCTCGTGTGCCAGGCCCGCTGCCAGTGCGCGAACTCCAGCGGGGTCACGGCGGCCGCGTCCGGCCGCTCCTCCGCGCCGGCGCAGGCGGCCGTGAGATCGCGGAAGAGGATGTTCAGCGACCAGCCGTCCACGGCGATGTGGTGCAGATGCAGCAGCAGGATGCCGCCGTCGTCCCCGGGCAGCCAGGCGGCCCGCAGCATCCGGCTGTCGCGCAGGTCGAAACGGCGGGCGAAGAAGCGGTCGGCGGTGTCCTGCCACGGCTCCCCGGGCCGCGTGTCGCACGGCTCCCAGGGGTCGTAGGGCGCGTCGAGGTGCTGCCGCAGGCCCTGGGCGGTGGGCACGAGCCGGGTGCGCAGCGCCGGGTGCCGGTCGACCAGCGCGCGGATGGCGGCGCGCAGGGCCAGGGGGTCGACCGGGCCGCGCACCTCGAAGGCGAGCGGCACGTCGTAGGAGGCGTCCAGGGGGTCGCGCTGGTGCAGCAGCCACAGCCGTTCCTGTTCGCCGGTGGCCGGTGCGGTGGGCTCGCCGGTGGGCGCGGGCACGGGCGGGTGGTCGCCGGCGGACGCGCCGGGATCCCGTACGGCGTCGGCGAGGGCGGCGAAGTCGCCGCGCAGCACCAGTTCCTGGGGGATGTCGACGGCGAAGCGCCGCTGGATCTCGAACCGCAGCCGCAGGGCCTTCAGGGAGTCGCCGCCGCTGGGTATCCAACGGTCGTCCGGACGCAGTCCGGTGACCCCGAGCACCTCCTCGGCGAGGTCGAGGAGGCGCCGCTGAGCCGCCGTGACGGGTACGGCCTCCCGGACTCGCCCCCGCCACGGCTCCCCGGCACCGGCCAGCAGGGCGGCCTGGTCCACCTTGCCGTTGGCGGTCCGGGGCAGCGCGTCGACGAGGTGCGTGTGGTGGGGGCGCATGTAAGGGGGCAGGGCGGCGGCGAGATGCCGGTCGTACGCGTCGTAGGCGTCCTCGGCGAGCTGTTCCGCCGGCACCAGGAAGGCGAGGAGTTCGTTGCGGCCATCCTCGTCGCGGCGGGTGCAGACGTACGCCTGGCGGACGGCGGGGTGGGCCAGGATGCGGCGTTCCACCTCGCCGGGTTCGATGCGGAAGCCGCGCACCTTGACCTGCCGGTCGGCCCGGCCGACGTAGGTGACAACGCCGTAGGCGTCCTGCCGTACCAGGTCCCCGGTCCGGTACCAGCGCCGCTCGCCGCCGTCCGGGTCGGGCAGCCGTACGAAGCGCCGCGCGGTCTCCTCCGGGAGATTGCGGTAGCCGAGGGCCGACGCGGGTCCGGACAGCAGGAGTTCGGCGACCTCACCGGGTTCGGCGGTGCGTCCGTCGGCGGTGCGCACGGTCACGCCGGTGCCGGGCAGGGCCGTGCCGACGGGCACCAGGTCGCCGGTGAAGTCCCGGGGGATGGCATGGCAGAGGGCGAAGGTCGTCGCCTCGGTCGGCCCGTACACGTTGTGCAGTACGGTCCGGGAGCCGGGGTTGGCCTCGTACCAGCGGCGGATCAGGCGGGCGTTGAGCTGTTCCCCGCCGATCAGCACCTGCTGGGCGGCGGCGAAGCAGTCGGGCACCTTCTCGACGACGGCGTTGAACAACGCGGTGGTGACAAACAGGGTGTCGACGCGGCGGTCCCGCAACTCGGCGGCCAGCAACAGGGGATCGTGCACCTCGCGCTCACCCAGGACGACACAGGTCCCGCCGGTGAGCAGCGGCACCCACACCTCGAAACTGATCGCGTCGAACGCCGGGTTGGCCAGGCAGGCGTAACGGACGCCGGGCCCGAGCCGGATGTACCCCGGCTCGGCCAGCCGCCGGACACCCGCGTCGGTGACCTCGACACCTTTGGGGCGACCGGTGGTACCGGAGGTGTAGAAGAGGAAGGCGACGGGGGACGCGGCCGGGGTGCCGACCGGCGGACGGGGGCTCGCGACCGGCTCGTCGCCGCCGACGAGCCGGGCCGCCTCCAGTACGCGGACGCCGGTCGGCAGGGCGAGTGAGTGCGGGCCGTCGTCGTACACGACGGCTACCGCCTGCGCGTCGGTGAGGATGTGCCGTTGCCGCTCCGGCGGACTGAGCCGGTCGAGCGGGACGACGGTCGCGCCGAGGCGGCGGATGCCGAGCATGACGCACACCAGCCGCCACGATCTGGGCAGGCACACGGCGACCGCGTCACCGGGCCGGACCCCGGCCCCGCGCAGCCGGTCGGCGACCCGGCCGCCGGCCCGCTCCAGCCCCGCGTAGTCGAGGATCACGTCCCCGTCCTCGACAGCTGGCAGGTCCGGCGTACGGCGGGCCTGAGCGAACACGGCGTCGGCGAGGGAGGAGGGGGCCGGGGCGTCGGGAGCGGGGGTGCCGGGCGTCACGGTGGCGGGCGGCGCGGCAGCGGGCGCCCCGACCACGGGTGCCGCAGCAGCATGCGCCCCAGCATGGGGCGCCCCGGCGCCGGGTGCGGCGGCAGCCGCCGCGACAACGGGTGACGTGGCAGCCGACCCTGCGGCAGGCGTCACAGCAACCGGTGTCACGGAGGCAGGCGCCCCGGAGTGGCCGGAGCCGACGTCGCCTCGCTCGGCGTGGCCGGAGCCGATGTGGCCCGAGTCGGCCTGGGCGGAGCCGACGTGGTCGGAGCCGGGCCGGGTGGAGTCGTGGTTCATCGGGGCTCCCCACCGAAGTCGGCCACGGCAGCAGGACCAGTCGCGGCCGTCGGGTCGGCCAAGGGGGCGCCGTGATGGCGGAGTTCGCTGGTGAGCAGGTCCGCGACACGGGAGAGGTGCGGAGCTTCCAGCACCTCCCAGTGGTCGCACTCCAGGGTCTCCACCCGGAAGTCGGCGGCGGCGCGCCGCTGCCAGAAGTCGCGTACCTCGGCGTGCTCGGGGGTGTCCGCGCCGCCCGGTACGGCCTGCGCGAGGACCAGCCGGGCCGGGGACGCGGCCGGGTCGTGGTCGCGGGCGGTCAGGCGGTTGTGGTTGTAGATGCGGAAGTACCGCTCGATCTGGGCGTCGTCGATGCCGGGGTACATCCCGTTGAACCTCACCAGCTTGTCGCGGAACTCGCCGAACTCCACCGGGGTGATGTCGGCGCGGGCGGCGGGATCGTCGGTGGCCTGGGTGTCGAGCAGGACCACGCTGACGTCACCGCGCCCGGCCCGGGTGAGCAGGCGTCCCATCGCGTGGGCGACGAGTCCGCCGTAGGACAGGCCGGTCAGCACCAAGGGGCCCTCCCCCAACGGCTCCAGCAACCGCAGATACGTTTCGGCCATCGCCTCGACCGTCGGCAGCACCTCCTCACCGGGATTCACGCCCGGTGACTGGATGCCGGACAGGCCGACGCTCTCGGGCAGGTGCCGGGCGAGCGGCAGGTAGCAGAAGGCGGTGCCGCCGGCCGGGTGGACGCAGACCACCCGGGGCCCGGTGCCCGCCCGGAACTCGATGACGCTGCCCGTCTCCCGGACCGTGCCGTGCCCCCGCAGGCGTCCGCCGAGCGCCTCGATCGTGGGATGCAGCATGACCTCGGCGACCGGCAGCGGCCGGCCGAACGCCTCGGTGACGGCGTGCGCCATCTTGATGGCCGACAGCGAAGTGCCGCCGGTGTCGAAGAAGTTGTCGCCGATGCCGATGTCGGGGTGGAGCAGGATGTCCTGCCAGATCCGGTACAGGCGGTGTTCGACGCCGTCGCGGGGGCTGGCCGTGTTGACCTGGGCCGTACCGTGCTCGCGGGCCAGGCGCGACAAGGCCGGGCGGTCGATTTTGCCGCTGCGGTTCAGCGGGAGGGCGGGCAGGTCGAGGAAGACGGCCGGGATCATGTAGTCGGGCAGCCGCCGGGACAGGGCCGTCCGCCACTCCTGCGTGGTGCGGGCGGCGGCGGTGCCCCGGCCGATCCCCGCGACCAGCCGGGGCTGTCCGGCGGGGTCGTGGTCGGCGAGGACCACGGCCTCGCGCACGCCGGGCAGGGCGGTGAGCGCCGCCTCCACCTCACCCGGTTCGATACGGAACCCGCGCAGCTTGATCTGATCGTCCGCGCGCCCCGCGTAGTGGGCGTTGCCGTCCGGGAGGCGGCGGGCGAGGTCTCCGGTGCGGTAGATGCGTTCGCCGGGTACGAACGGGTCCGGAAGGAAACGTTCCTTCGTGAGGTCGGGACGGTTGAGGTATCCCCGGGCGAGGCAGGCGCCGCCCAGATAGACCTCGCCGACCACGCCGGGCGGGACGGGTTGCAGGCGGGCGTCGAGCACGTACAGGCGGCTGCCGGCCAGGGGCCGTCCGATCGGGCAGGGGCGGTCCAGCGGCCGGGGATCGTAGTAGGCGGTGCTGTACAGCGTGGCCTCGGTCGGCCCGTAGCCGAAGCAGACCCGCAGGCCCGGCAGGTGCCGGGTCATACGGTGCAGGGCCGCCTCCGGGATCGGCTCGACACCGGTCAGCAGCGTGCGCAGCCGCAGTCCGCGCAGCCGCCCGGCCGGGTCCTCGTCGACCCACTTCACGTACGCCGGCGGCAGGAACGCCTGCGCGATGCGGTGCTCGCGCATCCAGCCCAGCAACGCCTCCGGGTCACCGCGCAGTTCCTCGGGGACGATGTGGAGGACACCACCGGTGGTCAGCGGCAGCAGCAGTTCGTGCACCGAGGCGTCGAAGCCGATGCTGGACCAGGCGGAACCGGCCTCGCCGGGTACGGTGCCCATGCGGGCGTGCCAGTTGGCGAAGAGGCTGAGCACACTGCGGTGTTCGACCGCCACGCCCTTGGGCCGTCCGGTGGAGCCGGACGTGAAGATGACGTAGGCCAGGCGGTCGGGCGCGTGGCCGATGCCGGGGGGCGGGTGCTCACCGGTCGCACCCTCCGCCTCTGTCGCGGCCAGGTCCAGCCACTGCTCCGGGCGGTCGCCGGTGCGCCGGTCGCTCAGCACGACCCGGCAGACGGCGTCCTCGACCATCCCGGCCAGCCGCTCCCGGGGCTGCCCCGGATCGAACGGCAGCCAGGCGGCACCCGCCTTCAGGATTCCGAGAATGCCCACGACCAGCTCGGCGGACCGTGCGGCATGCAGCCCCACCACGTCACCGGGTCGCACGGAGCGGGCGACGAGCGCATGCGCGAGCCGATTGGCCCGACGGTCGAGCGCCGCGTACGTCAACGTCTCCCCACCCGGCGCCACGACAGCGAGCCGCTCGGCACGGGCACGGACCTGGGCCTCGAAGAGGGGGACGAGACCGGAGGCGGTGGGGAAGGGGTTGGGGGCCGGGACGGGGGTCCGGGGGCTGGCGGGGGTGCCGGGCATGGCAGAGGTGCCGGATGCGGCGGGCCCGCTGGACACGGTCGCTGCGCCGGGCACGGCGGGATCGCCGGACGCGGCGGAGGCACCGGACAGGGCAGAGGTCCCCGGCACTGCCGGGCCACCCGCCTCGGCGGAGGCGTCGAACGCGGCTGAGGCGCCCGGCACGGTGGACGCGGCCGGCTCGCCGGGCCCTCGCGGTGCCGGTACGGCCGGAACCTGGGCGGCGGCCTGCGCCGGGGCTGCCGGCCCGGTCGCCGCACGGGTCACCGGGCCGTGCGCCGCACCGGTCACCGGGACGGTCGCTGCACCAGTCACATGGCCGCCCGCCGGCACACCCCCCGTCGCGTCCCAGTCCTCCAGCAGTGCTCGCCGCTCCTTCGCGTCCATCAGCTCCAGTGCGGCGATGTCGCGGTCGGGGTGGTGGGCCATGTCGGTGAGCAGGCGGCGCAGATGGTCCGCCCAGCGCCGGGCGGTGGTGGCGTTGTAGAGGGCCGTCGCGTAGTCCAGGTGTCCTACGACCCGGCCCTCGGACTCCGTCAGGGACAGCGCGAGGTCGAACTTCGCGGGGACGTGCGGGATGGGCAGGGGCTCCGCCGTCACACCGGGCAGCCGCAGCAGGTTCCGCCGGTCGGGCGTCCAGGCGACCATGGTCTGGAACAGGGGCGTACGGGACGCGCTGCGGGGCGGGTTGACCAGTTCCACGACGCGTTCGAAGGGCAGGTCCTGGTGGGCGAGGGCGGCCCGCAGGACCGCGCGGGTACGGGCGACGGCCTCGGCGGCGCTCGGGGAGCCGGACAGGTCGATGCGCAGGGCCAGGGAGTTGACGAGGAAGCCGATGAGACCGGCGGCTGCGGGGCCGCGCCGGTTGGCGACCGGACTTCCGATAACGATGTCAGAGCGCCCGGAGAGTCGCGAGAGGAGGATCGCCCAGCCGGTCAGGGCCGTCACGAAGAGGGTGGCGCCGTGCCGTCGGGCCAGCGTGCGCAGTGCCGCCGTGGTCTCCGCGTCGAGTGCGAACGCGGCCCGTCCGCCGTCGTAACTCTGCTCCGGCGGGTGCGGGCGGTCCGTGGGCAGGTCCAGTGACGGCGGTGCGTCCTGGAGGGTGTCGTGCCAGTACGTCTCCTGGGCCCGCAGTGCCCCGCCGAGTACGGCGTCACGCTGGGCCCGGACGTGATCGGCGTACTGGGCCGGCAGCGGGGGCAGCGGGTCGGCGCCGCCGTGCGCCAAGGCCTCGGAGAGGACGCCCAGTTCGCGCATCATCACGTCCATCGACCGGCCGTCGTAGACGCTGTGGTGGAAGGTCAGCAGCAGCACATGCCGCTCGGCGCCGAGGACGATCAGCCGGCCGCGCCCGAGGGGACCGGCCGCCAGGTCGAAGGGGGTACGGGCCTCCGCCTCCTGAAGAGCGAGGACGCCGCTGGTCGGATCCGTCGAGCCCCTCAAGTCCTGGACAGTGAGGGCGAAGCCGGCGCCGGGCGGGTCGACGTGCTGACGGACCTCGCCGTCCTCCGCCACGAGCCGGGTGCGGAGCGTCTCATGGCGCCGGGTCAGGGCGTCGAGGGCGCGCGCCAGGACGTCACGGTCGAGGGGGCCGACGAGTTCGAACGCCAGGGTCTCGTTGTACGCCACGTCCCCGCCGGGGAGTTGGGCGAGAAACCACAGGCGCTGCTGGGCGTACGAGGCCGGATGGGAACGGGGTGGGGGTGGGTTGTGCACCGCTGAACCTGACCTTCCCGTGGAAGGAAGTGAACGGCCCTCCCCACAAGCGGGACAGCCGCGCCTGAGTACTTGCCGAACGCACAACTGCCGTGATCATCGATCACTGACTCAGGCCATGTCAACGGTCAAGTGTTTTCAGTTCATGCGGCGCTGATTAAGCCTGCGAGTCCGTCTGAACAGTGGAGTCAGCAAGGGAGAACTCATGTCTCTACCCCGCTTTGTGACGGCCTATGCCACCAGGGAGTGGTCCCGCTCGCCGGCGCCTCGGCTGAGCCCGGCGTGTCGGTGAACGCCTGCCGCCCAGGAAAACTGCTGATGCGCAACGGGCCACGGCCCGACTTCGGGGTGGGCGATCTGGCGCCGCGGAAACTGCCGTACCGGCTCGTCGCCGACACGCGGGTGAACAACGGCCTCCTGCCCTACTCCACCACCACGCACATCGAGTGGACCTTCCTCTCCGGCAACGCGGACGATCAGACCATCCCGCTGGGCCAGCTCGACTACGGAGCGGACATTGACGCCGCGGGGCGGGCCAGGCGCACGTCGGTGTTCTCCGTCACGCCCGTCGTCGTCGGCAGCGACGCCGCCCAGGACGCGGTCTCCTCGGTCAAGCTCGAAGTCTTCTACGACGACGGGGTGTCGTGGCGGCGGCAGGACCTGAAGCGGAACAAGGACACCTGGCAGACGCCGCTGCACGCCCCGGCCCCGGCCGGCTACGTGTCCTTGCGCGTCACCGCGAAGCAGCGCAACGGCGGCGGCATCACACAAACCATCACCCGGGCCTTCGGCCTCCGATGACCCTCACCGAGCGGCCGGCGCCCGACCCCTCGCGCGGCGTGGGCGCCGGCCGTTCCTCCGCCGTGTTCGTGGCGGTCCTGCGAGAGGGAGGCGACGGGGAACCCGGAAGACAGTCCCTCGTGGCGACGACACGGCCGCGACGAGGCTACCGTTCTCGTTTCCGCCATCAACGAGTGGTGGTGACGTACTGGTCCGACGACAACTCGAACACCCGTACTCGCCGACCGCAGGTGGGATTGACGGTCTCACGGACCGGACGCATCCCCAGTTTGGTCATAATCCGTTCGGAGGCGTCGTTGCCCACTTGAGCGATGCTGACGATCCGCTCCAGCCCTCGCACTTCGAACGCGAACCGTACGGCGGCCGCAGCGGCCTCGGTGGCCAAGCCCTGCCCCCAGTGGGAACGTCCCAGCCGCCAGCCGACCTCGACCGCCGGCAGTACCTCCGGCAAGAAGTCGGGCACCGAGAGGCCGGTGAACCCGGCCAGCTCGCCACTGGACCGGATCTCCACGGCGAACAGGCCGAAGCCCTGTGACTCCCACTCGCTCTCCCATGCCTGGATCCCGCTGCGAGTCTGCTGTTCGTCACGGACGCTGCCGTCACGGATCCACCGCATGACCTCGGGGTCGGCATTGACGGCGGCCATGGGCGCAACGTCTTCCTCGCGCCAGCGGCGCAGTATCAACCGGGGAGTCTCAAGCGTGACCATCCAATCATCCTGGATCACAAATGGGCTCTCCGTCATCTTGGGGTCATGGCTGACCTGCTGTTACACCCTGCCATGGCAAGATTTCGGCACCGCTGATGATCGATGTCGACCTGTCCGGGGCCTGGCGGGTGATCCGCGAGGCGGGAAACAGATGATCACCCGAAGATCCGGCAGCATCGCCAACATGGCTTCCACCGCGGGCCTGGCCGGGTGCCGCCGCTTCGCGGGACACGTCGCCGCAAAGCACGGGATCATCGGGCTGACCCGGGCCGACGCTCCAGACTCCGCGCCGTTCAGGGTACGGGTCAACGCCGCGTGCCCCGGCTCCGTGCGTGACCGTCCGGACGTCGAGGGCGCATGCCGACCGAGATCGCCCGCGCCCTGACGTGCCGGTGAGCGAGCACGAGCAGGCGTTCACGCGGGCCCAGCCGATGAACGCGCTCCTCGAACCGGAGGACGTCGCCGCCGCGGTGGTCCATCTCGCCTCCGACGACGCACGGCAGGTGACCGGATCGGTCGTCACCGTCGACGGCGGCTGCACCGCCCGATGACCCGGAAGGGAGTCCCGATGGAGCACGGCTTTGGACCGTGGGGCCCGGCCCGCACACGCTGCCACGCCCTGCGAGCCGCGGTACCGGCGGACGGTGACACCACCGCTCTCGCGGAGCGGTTCTCCACCGTCGGCGCCCGGCTGCGGCGGGAGGACCGGCCGGTGCCGTCCACCGGTGCGGCCGCGGTCCGCGGCGCGCCATGGAACTGGCCCGCCCCGCCGAGTCGTTGCGTGCGGTGCTATTGGGCTGGGCCGACGCCGCGGCGGACCTCATCGTGGTCGCACCGAGGCACCAGTACGGCCGCGCACCCTGGAATGGCCGGTGGCCGGCGGTCCGGCTCCGGCCGACGGCATCCATCGGATCCGGGACCGCTGCAATGCAGCGTCCCGGTGGTACGGGGGAGACCACCGGGACGGCGACACCCACCCTACTCAGCGCTGTTGACCCGCGGGGCGGGGATCGCGGGGAATGTCCGGATGTGGTCGTCGCGACGGCTGCCTGGGTCGGCTGCTGACCGGGCCGACGTCGTCCATCGGACCAGCTCGTATCCGACTCGTGGGCGGATGATCGTATGACGGAGCGCTGGTCGGGGTAGAACGGATGCCGGGCGTCTTCACAGGGTGGAAGATGCCGTTACTCACTCCGGCCGGCACCCCCGGCGAGATCGAAGGACGCAGTATGGCCAGCGGCACCGTGAAGTGGTTCAACTCCGAGAAGGGCTTCGGTTTCATCGCCCAGGACGGCGGCGGACCGGACGTCTTCGCCCATTACTCGAACATCTCCGGCAACGGGTACCGGGAGCTGGTCGAGGGCGA
>NZ_JBVHWM010000057.1:67369-68286 GCF_055564375.1 Streptomyces sp. NPDC029138 | reverse complement strand
GTCGGCCTCACCGGTGATGACCAACGCCGGGGGCAGCCCGGTCAGTTGCTCGGTGGTGGCGCGCAGCGGGGAGGCGGTGATCCGGGCGCGCTCGGTCTCGTCGGTGGTGTACTGGTCCCAGAACCACTGCATGCCGTCGCGGCGCAGGAAGTAGCCGGTGGCGAACTGGTGGTAGGACGGCGTGTCGAAGGTGGCGTCGGTGACCGGGTAGAACAGCACCTGCTGGCGCAGCGGGATGCCGCCGCGTTCCTTGGCCATCAGCGTCAGCGCGGCGGTCATGTTGCCGCCGACGGAGTCACCGGCGACGGCCAGCCGGGAGCCGTCCAGGCCCTTGGAGGAGCCTTCTTCCACGACCCACTGGGCGACGGCGTAGTTCTGCTCGATGGCGACGGGGTAGCGGGCCTCGGGGGAGAGGTCGTACTCGGGGAAGACGACGGCGGCCTGGGCACCGACGGCGAGTTCGCGCACGAGGCGGTCGTGGGTGTGGGCGTTGCCGAAGACCCAGCCGGCGCCGTGGATGTAGACGATGACGGGGAGGGTACCGGTGGTGCCGGCGGGCTTGACGATCCGTGCCCGGACGCTGCCCGTGGGACCGCCCTGGACGGTGATCCACTCCTCGTCGACGGCCGGCTTGTCGATCTCGCCGGACTGGACCTCGTCGACGGCCTTGCGGCCCTCGGCGGGGGTCAGGTCGAAGAGGTAGGGCGGGTTGGCGGTCGCCGCCGCGAACTCGGCCGCGGCGGGTTCCAGCACCGGGGTCACCGGCGCCTGGGCATCAGACATGGCTGTCTCCTCAGGATTCAGGGGATTCCGCCACGGTAGAACCGCCGGTGTCGAGGCATTCGCCCGCCAGCGCACCGCCGGTGTCCCCACAGTGCACGGATTTCCCGCCGCCGCATTCGGGCACGGTACGCCCA
>NZ_JBVHWM010000057.1:0-67278 GCF_055564375.1 Streptomyces sp. NPDC029138 | reverse complement strand
GTACGCCCACCGGCCCACCGGCCCACCGGCCCACCGGCCCACCGGCCCACCGGCCCACCGGCCCACCGGCCCACCGGCCCACCGGCCCACCGGCCCACCGGCCCACCGGCCGATCGTCAGGCGAGGTCGGGTTCGGGGTGTTCGGCGGGGGCGAGGCCGGGCTGCGGGCATTCGGCGGGGGGAAGGTGGCGCTGCGGGTCTTCCGTATGGGCGAGGTCGGACCCCGTGTCTTCGGCGGGGACGCGGTCAGGCATGGGGCTGCGAACCGTTGGTGTGGGGGAGGTCGGTCTCCGGGCTTTCGGCGCGGGCGCGTTCGGGCTCCGTGTCTTCGGGCTCTGCGCCTTCGGCGAGGTCGGCGGCCAGGGCGGCCAGCGGGAAGTCCCTGCGGCTCGCTGCGCGCGCGGCCACGAGGGCCAGGGCCGAGGGCAGCCGGCCGCACCGTCGGATGATCTCCGCGACGGCCTCCGGTTCGGCGGCCGGCCGCGCGGCACCGATCCGCCGGGCGAGCAGGGCACGGGCGTCCGCCTCGGACGGCAGACCCAGGTACAGCGTGTGGATGCCTGCGGTGTTCTGTCCCGGGGGTTCGGCCAGTCCGAGGGGGTCTGTCAGCCCGGTGCAGTCGGTCGGCTCGGCGGGCCAGGCCAGTCCAGCGGGCCTGATCAGCCTGCCGGGTTCGGTGGCCCCGGCGGGGTCGGTCGGTCCGGTGGGTTCGGTCGCGCCAGCCGATCCGGTCGGCCCGCTGGGGTCGGTCGCCCCGGCAGATGCGGCCATCCGGGCCGATGCGGTTATCCCGCTGGGGCTGGTTGCCCCAGCGAGCGAAGTCACCCCGGTTGCCCCGGTTGCGCCGGCGGGTCTGGTGAGCCAGGTCGCCCTGGTCGCCCCGGTCATCCCGGCCGGCCCGGGCAGTCCCCTGGGCTCGGTGGCCCCGGCGGGTTCGGCGAGCCCGGTCGGTTCGGTTGTGCCGCCGGGGCCGGTTGCCCCAGCCAGCGAAGTCACCCCGGTTGCCCCGGTTGCCCCGGTCGCTCCGGCGGGTCTGGTGAGCCAGGTCGCCCTGGTTGCCCCGGTTATCCCGGCCGGTCCGGGCAGTCCCCTGGGCTCGGTGTCCCCGGCGGGGTTGGCCGGTCCGGTGGGTTCGGTCGCGCCAGCCGATCCGGTCGGCCTGCTGGGGCCGGTCGCCCCGGCAGATGCGGCCATCCGGGCCGATGCGGTTATCCCGCTGGGGCTGGTTGCCCCAGCGAGCCAAGTCCCCCCGGCTGCCCAGGTCGCCCCGGTCATCCCGGCCGGTCCGGGCAGTCCCGTGGGCCCGGTTGCCCCGGCGGGTCCGGTGAGCCCGGTCGGTTCGGGCAGCTCGGTGGGTGCGGTCACCGGGGGCCGTCCGATCAACTTGCCCCGGCTCGTGACCACCGTCAGGCAGCCCGGTACCTCCGGCAGCAGCGGACGCAGCTGCCCGGGGCCGGCGTCGTCGAGGAGGACGAGCACTCGGCGGCCCGCCAGCACACCGCGGTACTGCGCGGCGAGGGCGGCCACACCCGTCGGCATGCTCCGCGTCGGCACGCCGAGCGCACCGAGCAGCCGGCGCAGTGCCTCGGCGGGGTCCAGGGCGGCCCGGCGGGGAGCCGATCCGCTCAACTCCAGGTAGAGCTGGCCGTCCGGAAAGCGGTCGGCGGCCCGGTGCGCCCAGTGGACCGCCAGGGCGGTCTTGCCGATACCGGCCGGGCCGCTGATCAGCACGGCCGACGCCGGACAGGCGCCGGTCACGGGGGCCGACGCGGCCCGCGGGGGTTCCCCGGCGGTCAGGGCATCCGACGCGGCCGGTACGGGCTTCCTGCCGATCCAGGTGCCCAGCGCGGCGGGTACGCCTTCCGCGTCGGCGAGGACATCCGGCGCTGCCCGCACGGACTCCCCACCAGCCCACTTCTCCAGCCCCGCCCCCACAGTCTCCCCACTCAACACGGCGTCCAGCGCCGCCCCCTCAGCCTCCCCACTCAACACGGCGTCCAGCGCCGCCCCCTCAGCCTCCCCACCCAACACGGCGTCCAGCCCCGCCCCCACAGCCTCCCCACCCACCAGCGCGTCCAGGGCCGCCAGTTCCCTCTCGCGTCCCGTGAAGACCGCCAGGTCCGGCGGTAGCTGGGCCGGGTGGACGAAGGGCCGGGCGGGGGTCGGTGGGCCGGGCCGGAACCGGGGTCGGGCTGGGCGTATCTGCTGGCGCAGGATTCGGGCATGGGCCTCGGTCAGTTCGGCGCCGGGAGCGACCCCCAGCTGGGCGGCCAGGTCGCGGCGTACGTTCTCGTAGGTGGCCAGCGCCTCCGCCTGAAGTCCGCACGCCGCCAGCGACAGGATCAGGCGGGCCAGCAGCGGCTCGTCGAGCGGGTTCAGTGCGGCGGCCCGGCGCAGGCTCGGGAGCACCTGGTCCGCGCGGCCGCACAGCAGCGCGGCGTCGGCCGCCATCCGCGCCGTGCGGACGATCTCCCGGTCAACGGCCGCGAAGTGCGGATGCGCTCGCACCGGTCCCGGCAGGTCGGCCGCCACCGGGCCGCGCCACAGCCGCAGCGCCCCGGCGAAGTGCCGTACCGCCTGCTCGGGGCGCGCGGTGGCGGCCGCCCGCATGCCGCGTCGGCTGAGTGTGCGGAAGTGCAGCAGGTCGACCTCGTCGGCCGCCGCCTCCAGCAGATAGCCGCCGGCTTGGCCCAGCAGGCGCCGCCCGGGCGCGCGCGGGGGCAGCCCGGGCTCCAGCACTCTGCGCAGCGCGCCGACGTGGCGCCGTACCGCGTTCGGCGCGCTGGCGGGCGGCCGGCCCGGCCAGAGGACGTTGACGATCGTGCTCATCCGCACGGGCCGGCCCGGCCGCACCAGGAGCACGCCGAGCAGGGTCCGCGCCTGCGGGTACCCGAGATCCAGCTCGCTCTCCGCGCGCAGCACCCGCAACGGGCCGAGCACCTCGAACCCCAGCACCTCGACCCCCAGCACCTCGAACACGTCCGCCGGTCAGCCGACGTGGGCCGCGATGGCCCTCGCGCACATCAGGGACTCGGTGTGGGTGGTGTCCACCTCCAGGTCGTACGACACCCCGTCGTGCACCACGCCGGCCTGGGCCGCCGCCATGCCCCGGGTGCGGTCTCCCCGGGCGATCTCCCGTGCAGCGGCGACCTCGGCGTCACACCGCACGCCCACCCACAGGACGTCCAGTCCGGCGAGGGCCTTGCGCCACCGCTGCTGGGAGGCCGCTCCGCCGAGGAAGACGTCGTCCACGACGACCCTGGCGCCCGCGCGGGCCGTCGCCGCGACCCCCTCCATCCAGGCCGCCTCCAGTGCCCGGAATCCGTCCCCGACCCGCACCGCGCCGTCCCCGGCGAACTCGATCCCGCCGTCCGCCCCTTGGAGCTTCGGGGGCAGCGCGTCGACCAGCGAGTCGATTCCGAACACCAGCCAGGGGTCGGGCAGTACGGCCTGAAGGCAGCGCGCGATCCCGGATTTCCCCGCGCTGGAACCACCGTTGAGAAGGATCATCTGAGTCGTCACCGTGCCACCCTAGGGAGCCGTCCGGTCAGGCGGCCAAGTCATTTCGCACCTCGGAACCGGTGTGCCGTCATCCCGCATCGGAGCGCTCCTCCCGCCCGGCGAGCCGTTCCCGGACCCGTTCCGCGTCCGGATGACCGAGCCGGGTGAGCAGGGCGAGGGCCTGCTCCCAGGCGGCCCGCGCGCCCTCCCGGTCACCGGTGGCCAGGTGTGTGTCGCCCATGCGGGTCAGCGTGTCGGCCTCCGGGTACGGCACACCGAGCGCCCGGTACAGCGTCAGCGCGTTGCGGTAGCCGAGCAGGGCGTGCGGATGCCGGCCGAGGTGGTGGTAGGCGTAGGCGATGCTGTCCCAGGTCGCGGCCTGGCCGTACCGGTCGCCCAGGTCCTGGAGCAGGGTCAGGGCCTCGAAGCAGTGTGCGAGCGCCGGCCGGTACTCGCCGCGCAGCGCGTGGTACCAGCCGACGGAGTTGAGGACGCTGGCCTGCGCGGGCCGGGATCCGGCGGTGCGGAACAGCTCCAGGGCGAGCTGGTTGTGCCGCAGCGCCCCCGCCAGGTCGCCCTCCTGCTCGCACGTCCAGCCCAGACTGCGGTGGGTGCCCGCCCGGCCGACGGTGTCGCCGACGACGGTGAACAGCGTCAGCGCCCGGTCGAGGTGAGCCCGGCTCTCGTCGAGCAGGCCGAGTCTGCCCTCCGCCCGGGCGAGGCCGCGCAGGGCGCGGGCCTCCAGGGCGGGGCCGGCGAGCCGCAGCGCGGCGTCGAGCGCGGTGCGCTGGGCGGCCAGCCCGTCGTGCCAGTGGCCGCGCCGCTCGAAGTACGGCTCCAGGGACCAGGCCAGCAGGCACGCGTACCGGTCGTGACCGGTCGTGGCCGCCGCCTGGACGAGGGCCGGCAGCGCCGGGTACTCGGCGGTGAGCCAGGCCAGGGCCGCGCTGTCGTCGGCGAACGGCTCGGCCCGCGTGTCCGGCGGCGCGGGCGGCGGCGCCGGGACGTCCCCGCTGGGGTCGAGCAGCGCGCCGGCGGCGTGGGCGCGGTCCGCGTGGTGCCGGAACAGCCGGTCGCGGGCCTCCTGCCGCTCGGCCTCGGTGTGGTGCTCGGCGAGGAGGTCACCGGCGTGGGCGCGGAGCAGGTCGTGGAAGCCGTAGCGGCCGGGCGCCGGTTCGGTGACGAGGTGGACGGCGGAGAGTTCGGCGAGCAGCGCGCGCGCCCGGCGCGGCGGCAGCCCGGCGAGCGCGGCGGCGGTGGCCGCGGACACGTCAGGGCCGGGGTGCAGGGCGAGCAGCCGGAACAGCCGGGCGGCGGCGGGCGAGACGGCCCGGGTGGACCAGGAGAAGACGGTGGCGACGTCCACGGGCGTGCCGGGCCGGGCGAACGCGTCGAGGCTGCCGCGGGCCTCGCCCAGTTCGGCGGCCACGGCCGCCAGCGGGAAGTCCGGGCGCAGGGCGGCGCGCGCGGCCACGCAGGCCAGGGCGAGGGGCAGCCCGGCACACCGGGCGATGATCTCGTCCACCGCCCGTGGCTCGGCCGCGATCCGTCCGGCGCCCAGCCGGCCGACGAGGAAGTCCCGCGCCTGGCCGGTGTCGAACGGCCGCAGGGTCAGCGAGCGGGCGCCGTGCGCGGCGACCAGGCCGGTGAGGTCGTCCCGGCTGGTGACGATGGCGAGGCAGCCGGGCGTGCCGGGCAGCAGCGGCCGTACCTGCTCGGCGTCCCGGGCGTTGTCCAGCAGCACGAGCACCCGCCGCCCCGCCAGCACACTGCGGTACAGCGCGGCCTGCGCGGCCAGGTCCCGGGGGACCCGCTCGGGCGGCACCCCGAGCGCGTGCAGGAAACCGCGGACCGCCTCACCGGGGTCGGTGACCGCTCCCGAGGGGGCGAAGCCGCGCAGGTCGACGTAGAGCTGCCCGTCCGGGTACCGGTCGGCGACCCGATGGGCCCAGTGGACCGCCAGCGTGGTCTTGCCGACGCCGGCCATCCCGCCGAGCGCGGAGATCAGCACCGTGCCGACGGGTTCACCGGCACCGGCGAGCGGGTCCAGCAGCTCGGCCAGCTCGGCGTGCCGGCCGGTGAACGCGGGCAGGTCGTGCGGCAGTTGGGCGGGTACGACGCCACGCGCGACGGCGGCTTCCACGGGCGGCGGCTCCGCCGGGTCCCCGTCCCGTGTCTCCCCCAGCGCCGTCCGGTGGGCCTCGCGCAGTTCGGGCCCGGGGTCGATGCCCAGCTCGTCGGCAAGGCGGCGGCAGGTGTTCCGGTAGGTGGCGAGCGCCTCGGCCCGCCGGCCGGTGGCCGCGAGGGCCAGGACCAGCCGGGCCAGCAGGGGCTCGTCCAGCGGATGCGCGGCGGCGGCCTCCCGCAGCCGGGCCAGCACCGCGCCGGGCACGCCCGCGCGCAAGGCCGCGTCGGCCGCCTCCCGCAGCACGGCGAGCCGCTCGCGCTCCAGTCCGTCGGCCACCAGCCGCTCCCGCACATCCGGGGCGATTCCGGAGGCCACGGGACCGGCCCACAGCGCCAGCGCCCGGCCGAGCAGTTCCACGGCCCGCCCGGGCGCACCCTCGGCGACGGCCCGCCGGGCCTCCTCCCGCAGCCCCCGGAACCGTACGAGGTCCACGTCGTCTCCGTCGGTGACCAGCCGGTAGCCGCCCGCGCCGCGCACCAGCCGGCGCCCCGGCGCCCGCGCGGGCAGCTCCGGCTCCAGCAGCCGCCGCAGCGAGCCGACGTGCCGGCGGACCACGTTGACGGCGGTGGGCGGCGGCCCCGGTCCCCACAGCACGTCGACGATCTCCGGGACGGGGACGGGCTGACCCGCCCGGAGCAGAAGCAGGGCCAGCAGCGCCCGCGCCTGCGGCCCGCCGGCATCCAGCTCGTCCGCCCCGCGCCAGACGCGCACCGGTCCCAGCACCGCGAACCGCACCGACGCCCCCTGTGGCATCCCGCTCCCTCCGCTGTCCCTTCCGGCCCTCGACTGTACGTGTCCGAAGGAAACCGACAGGAACGGCGGACCCTCGGACCGCCGCGCTGGACGAGGAACAGGGTGTTCAGCGGCGCCTCCTCCGGCTCGTGGAGCCTGGCACAGGGAGCGGGGCAGCACGCTGTAGCCGGCGCCCGCGTCGACCGCCGACAGCACCGCGTACAGGTTCGGCACGGTGACCGCGGCGCGCGCGGTGCGCTGCTTGCCGAAGACGGTTGGCCAGTAGCGCCGCACGATGGGCAGGTCCTCGGCGTAGGTGACCAGGGGCACCTCGTGCAGGGCGGCGCACAGGCCGTCGGCGCGCGGGTGCGCGGCGGCGCGCTCGGCCCAGGCCGGTGCGGCGACCAGCAGGTACTCCTCGTCGGCGAGCGGCGCCGACTCCAGGGCCCGGCCCCTCGGCCGCCGGGTGGCGACGACCAGGTCGTGCCGCCCGGTCCGCATCTCCGCCGGCAGCGGCTCGGGCTGTCCTGGACGGCCCGGCAGGGCGGCACGCCGGAGCGGCGGCTCGACGTGCCGCACGCCTGGCTGGTGGAAGATCTTCCTGGCGGCCGGGTCCGTATCCTCAGCCAGGAGACGCGGATCGGCCGGCCCGCCGCCGAACTGGCCCGGCGGAGGCCCAACCCGATGCTGAACGGCCGTCAGACGTGGCTGGACGGTCTGGTCCGCGCCGCCACATCCTCGTGATCTTCAGGGAGTTGCCGTCATGACCGACAAGCTCACCGTGAGTGTCCTGGGCACCGGCATCATGGGTGCCGCGATGGCCCGCAACCTCGTGCGGGCCGGACACACCGTCCGCGCCTGGAACCGTACCCGCGCCAAGGCCGAACCGCTCGCCGCCGACGGCGCGCACATCGCCGGCACGCCCGCCGAGGCCGTCGAGGGCGCCGACGTCGTCCTGACCATGCTCTACGACGGCCCGGCCACCCTCGACGTCATGCGCGAGGCCGCACCCGCGCTGCGCTCGGGCGCCGCGTGGGCGCAGTCCACCACCGCCGGTATCGCGGCCATCGGTGACCTGGCCGCCTTCGCCCGCGAGCACGACCTCGTCTTCTTCGACGCGCCGGTGCTGGGCACCCGGCAGCCCGCCGAGGCCGGCCAGCTCCTCGTCCTCGCCGCGGGGCCGAGCGAGCACCGCGCCGCCGTGGCCCCGGTGTTCGACGCGGTCGGGTCCCGTACGGTGTGGACCGGCGAGGACGGCGCGGCCGGCACCGCGAGCCGCCTGAAGCTGGTCGCGAACAGCTGGGTTCTCGCGGTCACCGCCGCGGCCGGCGAGGTGCTGGCCTTGGCGCGGGCGCTCGACGTGGACCCGCAGAGCTTCTTCGACGCGATCGAGGGCGGCCCGCTGGACATGGGCTACCTGCGGGCCAAGTCGAAGCTGGTCCTCGACGACCAGTTGACCCCGGCGCAGTTCGCGGTGGCCACGGCCGCCAAGGACGCCCGGCTGATCGTCCAGGCGGGCGAGGAGAACGGGGTGCGCCTGGACGTGGCCGCCGCGAGCGCCGAGCGCATGGAGCGCGCCGCCGCGCAGGGCCACGCCGACGAGGACATGGTCGCCGCCTACTTCGCCAGCTTCGACTCCGCCGACCGGCCGTCCGACTGAAGGAGACCCCGTACGTCCCAGCACCGCTGCCGCCCGACGCCGCCGCACTGCTCCGCCGGCCGGCCCGACCCCGCCGTGATGGCCGCCCCGCGCTCCGACGGCGGATGGCGGGCGGTCACGCGTCCGGCTCGGTGCCCTCCGCCGGTTCCTGTGCCGATTCGCCCGGCACGACGTAGAAGACGGACGAGCCCTGCTTGGTGCGCTGGGCGCCGTTCCTCGCCACGAGGTTCTCCAGCGTGGTGCGGACGACCTTCGTCTGGATTCCGCGCTCGGGATGTGCCTGGGCCAGGGCCTCGGTGACCTCCGCGGCGGAACGGGGTTCGTTCTGCTCCGCCAGGTGCCGGCGGACGAGTTCGATCAGCGTGGGCTGAGCGGGCTCGGACGGCGCCTTCTCCGCCGCCGGTTTCCCGGCGGTCGCCTTCTTCGTCACCGCCTTCTTCGTCACGGTCTTCTTCGCGACCGCCTTCTTGGCCGCGGGCTTCTTGTCGTCGGCGCGCCGCGTGCCGCCGCTCTTCTTGCGCGGGGCGGGGACGACCGCCCGCCCGGCCGGTGCGGCGAGGCCGAGTGCCTGCCGCATGTTCAGCAGGATGCCGTGGTCGTGCTGGAGCGTGGTCAACTGCTCCTGTAGAACGGCGATTTCAGCCGTGATGCGTTCCTGCTCCTTGAGGTTGTGTTCGAGGTCGTTGGTCACCTGACTGACGTACTGAGAGGTCAATTCGGTGACGGGCCCGGCGCTTTCCGGCATCATTTCCTCCGCTCCTGACGGTGCGACACCTGGATGATACGGGTGGGTCAACCCGTTTTCACCGTTGACGAGGCGGCAACGGCTGACCGACAACCCGCTCCCGGCCGCTACCGGGCGCGCCAGCATACCGCCGGTGACGCCACGTGCGGGCCCGGTCGGGCAGGTGGGCCGTCACGCTGTCGTCACCGGCAGGTGAGCCTGGCCGGGCGCGGCCCGGGCGCCGCCCGCGCGGTGAGGGCGACATGACCCGGTCGCTCGGGGTGCGGACGTGCACGGTCAGGGGCCGGTCGGTGAAAGGCGGTCCCCGTCCTGGAAGGCACCGCGTGGGCGGGCGTCAGCCCTGGGCGAGGGCGGCGGCCTCGGTGGGGCCGAGCGTCCGGCCGTAGACCCGGAAGTCGTCCACGGCCCCCTTCAGACACGGGTCCGGGTACTGGGACCGGCCGATGTAGGCGGCCCGGATGTGGTTGCCGAAGGTGCGGGGCTCGACGGTGACGCCGGCGTTCCGGCCCACCTCCCGGCCGTCGACGTACAGACGGCGGTGCCGGAGCCGTAGGCGACGGCCACATGGACCCACCGGTCCGCCGGCAACGGGTCGGCGTCGATGCGCTGTTCCGCGCCCCCGCCGGCCGCGGTGATCGCGTACCGCAGGGTGCCCGCGTCGCTGAGCGGGGTCAGGAACATGTTGGCGCCGACCCCGGTGCCGAAGTCGAAGATCCGGCTCCCAGGCGGCCGGTTGCCCGACCGGCTTCACCCAGGCCGCCACCGAGTAGGCGGACGCGCCCGCCAGGCCGCGAACTCCGGTGGCGGGGACGGAGGTTGGCCGGTCAGCCAGTAGACGTCGTAGTACTGGTGGTGGACGCGGGCGACGGGCAGCAGCATGACCGGCTTCCCGTCGGCGGGCGCCGTGAACCGCAGCGGCTCGGCCGAGGCCTGCCGGATGCTGGAGGTGTCCAGCCGGGGCAGCCACCGGTTGGCCGTGTCGCCGTACGCCCCGGCCAGCACCACCGGCCCGTGCAGGACGGCCATGACGTCCGGGTCGTCCGGGGTGGCCTTCAGGGTCGTCTTCGGTGGTCTGCCGCCAGGTGATGCCCTTCTCCTGCCGGCGGACCTCGGACGGGATGAAAGGACGGGCTCCTGATGTCAATGGCACAGGGGAGAACATCCGCCCGAGGCCCCGGCCCCGGGCGCACCCGGCCCGGTGACTACGATCCGTCCCCATGCCCGTGCGTGAACACAGCGGTACCTTCCGGCCGAGACGGCTCACCCGCATGGGGTTCCTGCTGGCGGGCGGCGTGCTGCTGCTCGCCGGCGGCGAGGACTCCCTGGGGAAGCCCCCACCGCGCCCGACCGCACCGCCCGCCGTCACCGCGTGTCTGACGCGGTCCGGGAACCTGATCGCCGACGTCGACAACGACGGCCGGCCGGACCGGATCAGCGACCCGTCCCACCGGGGAGCCCAGCTGACCCTCACCTTCGGCATCGGCTCGCCCCACGAAACGACGGTCCGGGCACGGGGGTTGGCCGACCGCACCGCCGCCCGGCAGGAGTATGTGAGCGCCGTCGTGGCGGACTTCGACCGGGACGGATGGAGCGACCTGGTCGTCGTGGCGGGGGAGGAGCAGGGCGGAGACGACCCGATCCAGCCCCGGGTGGCCGAGCTGAGGCTGGGCCCGTTCTCCGACACCGGCCGCAGCCGGCGGACCGTCCCCCTCGACCTGCGCGCCACGAAGGACATCGCCGTGGCCGACTACAACCACGATCGGTATCCCGACCTGACGGCGTACACCTACTCCGGCGACGGCACCTACGAGATCCAGGCCCGCCTCGGCGATCCGCACACGGGCCTGGCACCTGACACCCGCACCTACACGACGGACACCCCGGCCACGGGCTACGACCCCCCGTCCCCCCTGCCCCACGCGGGCATGACCCCGTTCTACCCGCCGTGCGGGACACCGGAACAGGCCGGATGACACCTGCCCCACAGGCTCACCCGAGGACGAGGGGGAGTTTCCCGGCCAGTCGGCCGAGTCGGGTCCGCTCGGTGGCGGTCGGGGGGCGGCGCCCCGTACCGACGCGCAGGGCGTCCTGGTCGGACCACGACGGGGGGAAGGGCGCCCCGGCGATCTCCTCCAGCATGGCGCGTGACCGGGCGAGGCTCTCGGCGGGGGGTTCCGCCGCGTCCGGGAGGTGGGCGATCAGGTCCAGGTGGTGCAGGGTCCACTCCAGGACGTACGCGCGGAGGTAGTCGCCCGCGGTGAGGACCATGTCCTGCGTACGCACCCGCTGCCCGGGGTCGGCCAGTTCCGCCGCGCGCCCGGCGGCCGAACCGACGTCGTCGAGGTGGAACTTCAGCAGCCGTGGCTCCTCGTACGCGGCGGCCAGCCGGACGGTCAGCGCGTCCAGCGGATCGTCGCCGGTCGGCGGGGTGGCGGTGACGTTCCAGTACGTCACCGCGTCGTGCGTCGGCTCCGCCGTGGTGGGCGTCACCAGGGTGATCAGCACGTCCTGAGCGTCGATGATCAGATGGCACACCAGATCACGGACGAGCCAGCCGGTGCAGCCGGACGGCCGCGCGAAGTCCTCGTCGGGGAGGCCGGCGACCGCCGTACGCAAGGCCGTCCACGAGCGTGAGAAGAGTTCCACGGGCGCAAAGTAGCAGCGGGTGGCCCGCCCTTCGACCGAATTCCGGTCGGCCGGGGACGCCTCGACGCCGGTCATCGGGTCACTGACCGGACAAGGGCCTGTGGTCGGCGGCATCGGCCGGCGGGGGGACGCGAGGGAGGAACGAAGTGGGACACGTCGATCGACGGCGCCGTGTCACGTCCTGGCGGGCTGTCTCGTCGTAGAGGGCGAACGAGCGAGTACCGACCCGATGCCTCACGGAGACCCGAGGAGCAGCCCCATGACGACAGCCCAGGCAGCACGCAACAAGGCGACGTTCCGTCGCCTGCACGAGGCCGTCCGCACCGGTGACCCGGAAACCGTGTCCAAGACGATCGACGAGGTGGTCGCGCCGGACCTGGTGTTCCACGCGCCGGTGCCGATGGGGAGGACGGGCGTGCAGGCCCTCAAACTCGTGTGGGAGGTGCTTCTGCGCGCGTTCCCCGACCTGCGGGTCGAGATCGAGGACGCGATCGCAGAGGGGGACAAGGTCGTCTTCCGGAACACGGTCACCGGCACCCACCAGGGTGAGTACCGGGGCCTCCCGCCCACCGGGAAGCCCGTCAGGTACGACGAGATCTTCATCGTCCGGTTCGCGGACGACCGCGTCGCCGAGATCTGGGGCGTCGTCGACGTCTTCACGCAGATGCGGCAACTGGGCATGGTCCCCGGCGGCCCGTCCTGAACACGTGTCCGGAGCCCGCCCCGGCCGCGTAGTGTCGGCGCGTCATGGATCTGCTTCCCTGTGCTCCCGCTCACGCGGCCCTCGTCGCGGCCTGGCCGACGTCGGCGGCGGAGGCCGTGATGTGGTGCGGGAGTCATGAGTTCCCCGTGTCCGAGCAGACGGTCGCCGGGTGGCACCAGGCGGACGACGTCACGGCCCATGTGCTGGTGGACGGGCAAAGGGTGCTCGGGTACGGCGAGGTGTGGCTCGACGCCGAGGAGGACGAGGCCGAACTGGCGCGGATCATCGTGGCGCCCGAGGCCCGCGGGACGGGGCTGGGCCGCGTGCTCGTCCAGGGGCTCTTCGCGCGTGCTGTCCGGGCCGGGTTCGCGGATGTCCACATGCGGGTGCACCCCGACAACGCCCGAGCGCTCAGGTGCTACCTGGGCGCCGGGTTCCGTCCGGTCGATCCCGGCCTCGCCGAGAACTGGAACACCGCTCAGCCGGTCGGCTACGTCTGGCTCCGGCATGACTCCGACGCCCCGCGCCACTGACTTGGTTCACACTGATGAACTCCACACACATGGGTGTACATGCTTGAGGTCGGTGTGCAAGGCTCAGCCAACTTCTCTTGTCCACTGTGGAGTTGGAGGGCGCGAGCATGAGCGTTTCCCGGCGTGCGTTGCTGGCCACGGCGGCTGGTGCGGCGGCCGTAGGGGCCTCCGCGGTGCCGGCCGCCGCGGCGGCGGACCGGCAGTCATCAGGAGCGACCCCGCGGACACTCCGCGCGGCGGCGGACTACGCCGTGGAGAAGGTCCGTACCGTCGCGCCCGGCGTGACGGGCTTCCCGGTCGGGACCAAGTTCGAGAAGTGGACGTACTCGCGCAACGGGGACTGGGTGGGCGGCTTCTGGCCCGGAACGCTGTGGATGGCCTGGCTGTACAGCGAGGACGACGCCTTCCGCGCGTGGGCGGTCGAGTCGGCACGGAACCTCGCCCCCCGGCAGTACGACACGAGCACGCACGACCTCGGTTTCCTCTTCTCCCCCTCCTGGGTCACCGCCTGGCGCCTGACCGGCGACGACGAGTGGCGGACGGGCGCGATACGGGCGGCCGACTCCCTGATCCAGCGGTACAACCCGCGCGGGAAGTTCATCCGGGCCTGGGGAGCGCTGACGGATCGCGCCAACGCGGGCCGCGTCATCATGGACACGATGATGAACCTCGATCTGCTGGCGTTCGCGAGCCGGCAGACCGGCGACGACACCTACCTGGACATCGCCGTCGAGCACGCGAGGACCGCGCAGCGCGTCTTCCCCCGCCCGGACGGATCCACCCCGCATGTGTTCGACTTCGACCCGGACACCGGCGACGCCATCGGCCCCAACACGGTGCAGGGCTACAGCCCCACCTCCTGCTGGTCGCGCGGGCAGGCGTGGGGCATCTACGGCTTCACCACGATGTACCGGCGCACCGGGCACAAGGAGTTCCGGGACACCGCGCGGAAACTCGCCGACTTCGCCATCGGAGCGCTGACCCCGGACCACGTGCCGGTGTGGGACTACCGGGCACCGCAGCAGCCTCACGACATCAAGGACGCCTCCGCCGGCGCCATCATGGCGTGCGGCCTGCTCGACCTGTACGCGGCGACGGGCAGACACACCTACCGGGAGGTGGCGCTGCGGCTCCTCACCGCGCTGGCGGACACCTGCCTGACCAGGAACTCGGCCCGCGCCGACGCCGTCGTGGCCCGCTGCACCCGCAACCGCCCGGCCGAGGACGGCATCGAGGTCTCGCTGCCCTACGCCGACTACTACCTCCTCGAAGGCATCCTGCGCGTGCTCCGGCCCGAGGACGTCGACCGGGCGATCGACCTGTCGCAGCCGGCGTGAGACGGCGCCGCGCCACAGGCCCGCTCGGCCGAGAACTCAGCGACTCTCCGTCGCCACGGACGAGGGCACGCGTCGAGGAACCGACGCCCGGGTGACGGCCCCGCGGCGGCTGTCCGCATGGCGCAGGGCGGCCGCCACCAGCCCGCGGAACAGCGGATGGGGACGGGTCGGGCGGGAGCGGAACTCCGGGTGGGCCTGCGTGGCGACGAAGAACGGGTGTGCGGCGCGGGGCAGTTCCACGTACTCGACCAGCGTGCCGTCGGGCGACAGCCCCGAGCAGGTGAGCCCCGCCTCCTCAAGTCGCTCCCGGTAGGCGTTGTTGACCTCGTACCGGTGGCGGTGCCGCTCCTCGACCCGTGTCGTGCCGTACAGGCCGGCGACGAGCGAGCCCTCCCGGAGGACCGCCGGGGCGGCACCGAGCCGCATGCTGCCGCCCATGTCCCGCAGGCCCTCCAGGACGTCCTGCTGTTCGGCCATGGTCGCGATCACCGGATGGGCGGTCTCCGGATCGAACTCCGTGCTGTTGGCGCCGTCCAGCCGGGCCAGGTGCCGCGCGACGTCGACGACCATGCACTGCAACCCCAGGCACAGCCCCAGCACCGGGATGCCGTGTTCGCGGGCGTGCCGGGACGCGGCGATCTTGCCCTCCGAGCCACGGGCGCCGAAACCCGGCGGGAGCAGCACTCCGTCGACGCCGTCCAGCGCGCGAGCCGCGCCGTCGGGAGTGGCGCAGTCGTCGCTGCGCACCCAGCGCACCACGACCCGCGCGTGATGGGCGAAGCCGCCGTGCCGCAGCGCCTCCGCGGGGGACAGGTAGGCGTCGGGGACGTCGAGATACTTGCCGACCAGGGCGACGGTCACCTCGCGGGCGGGCCGGTGCACGCGGTCCAGCAGGTCCTCCCAGACCGCCCAGTCGGGCTCCCGGGCCGGCAGGTTCAGCCGCGGCGCACCACAAAGGAGTCGAGGCCCTCGGTGTGCAGCAGGCCCGGGATGTCGTAGACCGACGGGGCGTCCGGGCAGGCCACCACCGCGTCCGCGTCCACGTCGCACATGAGGGAGATCTTGCGCTTGATCCCGGCCGGGACCTCGCGGTCCGCGCGCAGCACGACCGCGTCCGGCTGGATGCCGATGTTCCGCAGGGCCGCGACCGAGTGCTGGGTCGGCTTGGACTTCAGCTCCCCGGACGGGTTGAGGTAGGGAAGCAGCGAGATGTGGAGGAAGAAGCAGTTCTCGCGGCCCACCTGGTGGCGCAGCTGGCGGATCGCCTCCAGGAAGGGGAGCGACTCGATGTCACCGACGGTCCCGCCCACCTCGGCAATGGCGACGTCCACGTCCTTCTCGGCCATCAGCCTGATCCGTGACGTGATCTCGTCGGTGATGTGCGGGACGACCTGGACCGTCTCGCCCAGATACTCCCCGCGCCGCTCCTTGGCGATCACCGTGGAGTACACCTGACCGGTCGTCACACTGGCCGTCGCGTCGAGGTCGGTGTCGAGGAACCGCTCGTAGTGGCCGATGTCCAGATCGGTCTCGGCGCCGTCGTCGGTGACGAAGACCTCACCGTGCTGGAACGGGCTCATCGTGCCCGGATCCACGTTCAGATAGGGGTCCAGTTTCTGGAGGGTGACCCTCAGGCCGCGCAGCGTGAGGAGCCTGCCGAGGCTCGCAGCCGTGAGGCCTTTGCCCAGCGACGAGGCCACCCCGCCGGTGACGAACACGTACTTGGTGGTGTTCACCGAACTCATGGAGTCTCCCAGGACTTCTGAACTAAGCTCTGGACCAAGCTGTTCTTCGCTGCTCTTTCCGCTTGCCCCGGCTGTATTTCTCGAAAGGGAGGCAGCGCCGCATGAGCCGATACGCCCACGTGGCCTTCACCGAAAACGTCCGACGCGTCCAGGAAGAGCGGGGAAGCGCCTCCGCGATGCACCGGCTTCTCGCCTCGGACCCCGAACGCGCCGACCGACTGGGCGCCGACGAGGCCGAGTTCATCGCGGCCCGTGACGGATTCTACCTCGGCACCGTGAGCGAGACCGGTTGGCCGTACATCCAGTTCCGCGGCGGACCGCCCGGATTCGTGCACGTCCTTGACGCGCAGACGCTGGCCTTCCTCGATGTGCGCGGAAATCGTCAGTACATCACGGCCGGAAATATTCGCGGAAACGACCGGGTCTCGCTGTTCTTCATGGATTACGCGCACCGCACCCGGCTGAAAGTATTCGGCCGGGCCGAGATCAGGGACGCCGCTGAATTCCAGGGCCTTGCCGGCCGGTCGGGGGACGCGCGCACCGACGGGCACGAGGAGTCGCTGATGGTCGTACGGGTCGAGGGCCTCGCCTGGAACTGCGCCCAGCACATCACCCCGCGGTTCTCCGAGGCGGAACTCGCGGACGCGCTGGAGAACGTGTACGAGCGCATCGTGCGCCTGGAGGAGGAGAACCGGGAACTGCGCTCGCGGCTCGGGGCGCGGACCTGAGCCCGACCCCGAGCCGCGACGGCGCTCGCCCGGCTCCGGTCAGCCGACCGCGGCCAGCCGGTCCTCGGCCAGGGAGGCCAGGAGCAGGGCGCCGTCGCCCAGGACCTCGTTGCCGAACACAGCGTCGGGGCTGTGGTTGAAGCTCGCCGTCCCCGGGTCGCGGTCGGGCGGGCAGGCACCGAGGAAGAGCATCGCCCCCGGCACCCGGTCCAGGACGAAGGAGAAGTCCTCCGAGGGACTGAGGGTGTTCGGCGCCCAGAGGAGCCGGCCCGGTCCCAGCACCTTCTCGACCGTGCCCGCGGCGAAGTCCGCCTCGTCCGGGTCGACGACCGTGACCGGGTAGTCCATGGAGTGCTCCATCGCCACCGTGACCCCGTGGGCCGCGGCGACGCCTTCCAGCACCCGGGTCACCCCGTCCACGACCTGGGCCTTGGCACCCGGCCCGAAGGTGCGGACACCGATCTTCAGCTCCGCCTCGTCCGGGATGATGTTGGCCGACGTGCCCGCGTGGACGCTGCCGACCGAGAGCAGCACCGGGTCGAAGGGGTCGAAGCCCCGGCTCGCGTACGTCTGGAGCGCCAGGATCATCTCGGCCGCGGCCGGGACCGGGTCCTTCAGCAGCTGCGGCTGGGAGTCGTGCCCGCCCCGGCCCCGGACGAGCACCCGCAGGGCGTCGCCTCCGGCCAGCAGCGGGCCCTTGCGGGTCAGCAGCCATCCGGACGGCAGCATCGAGGAGGCCACGTGCACCGCGTACGCCGCCACCGGGCGCCGTCCGGCCGCGTCCAGCACCCCTTCCTCGATCATCAGCCGCGCGCCGTGGTGCCCCTCCTCTCCCGGCTGGAACATGAACACCACGTCACCGCGCAGCCCGTCCCGCTCCCGGGCGAGCAGCCGGGCCGCGCCGACCAGCATGGCCGTGTGCAGGTCGTGCCCGCAGGCATGCATCCGGCCCTCGATCTTGGACGCGTACGGGACGCCGCTCGTCTCCGTCAGCGGCAGCGCGTCCATGTCGGCGCGCAGGAGGACGACGGGACGGTCGCCGTCCCCCGCGTCCGTGCCCCCGCCGCGCAGCACGGCGGTGACGGAGGACAGCCCGCTGCCGGTCGTGATCTCCAGCGGCAGTCCGTCGAGCGCCGCGAGCACCTTGGCCTGGGTCCGCGGCAGATCGAGCCCGAGTTCCGGTTCCCGGTGGAGGTCCTCACGCAGCCGTACGAGGTCCTCCACCAGGCCGGGGTCGGGCTGCCGCCCGCTCACTTGACCGCCGTGATGATGCCGTGCGGGGTGATGGCCTCGGTGCAGCGGGTGCGCCGCACCTGGTCGAACCCGACCTCCTTCAGCGACTTCTCGTAACCCTCCCAGGAGTAGAGCATCCCGCCCTCGCCGGCCACGGCCGCGAAGAAGGGGCTGGCCAGGGCGGCCATGAGGGGACCGTCGTAGTTGTCCTCGGACATCGAGTTCAGGATCAGCACCCGGCCGCCGTCCGGCAGCACGTCGTGGGCGTGGCCCAGGAGCACGCGGATGCGGTCCTGCGGCCAGATCTGCAACTGGTGCACGAACATCACGGTGTCGTGCCCCTCCGGGTAGTCACCCGCGAAGATGTCGCCCTCGACCACCTTGACGCGGTCGCTGAGCCCCGCCTCCGCCACCCGCTTCCGGGCGAGGTCGACCACCTTCGGGATCTCCAGGACCGTGACCTCGACGTCCGGGTGGGCCTTGGCCACCGCCATGGCCATCGTCGCGTCACCGCCGCCGACGTCGAGGATCTTCCGGGAGGAGCTGAAGTCGCCGTACTTGATGAGGTGCTTGCTGGCGACGGCCGACCAGGTGCCCATGAAGTGGTAGAAGACCTTGAGCAGTTCGGGGTCCTGGCTGAGCCGGTGGTAGACCGTGGCGCCGTCGCCCGGGTAGCGGCGCAGGCCGATGTTGCTGTTGGCCCGCAGGGACTCGGTGAAGTCGACGAGGCCCGGGTAGGTGACGTACGCCTCGAACCCGACGACCGCCTTGACGAGTTCCCAGTGCCCGCCCGTGAACAGGTCCGATATCGACTTGGAGTTGAAGTACCCCTCCTCGGCGCGCTCGACCAGCCGCAGCGAGGTGACACCGAGCAGCAGGATGTCCAACGACCGCTCGGCGAGGCCCAGTTCGGCGCCGATCCGCTCACGCGGCGTACCGGGGCTGCGCTCCAGCAGGTCGAAGAGGCCGAGTTCCACACCGGCGCGGGTGAACTGGAAGGCGTTGTGTCCGAGCAGCACGGTGGTCAGGGCGTCCGGGACGACGCTCTCGGGCTGGGTCTGTACCTCGGTCATGATGCTTCTCCCTGGAATGAGAGGGTGTCGATCAGGTCGTCTGTGGTGAGCGACTGCATGCCGGAGGCGGCTGTGGAACCCCGGCCGGCCAAGGCGTCCGGGGCGGTGACGGCGACCGCGCCGACCACGTCGGCCGGCACGTCGGGCAGGTCGTACAGGAGTCGCCGGCCGAGCCGGTACGGCCGGTCCCGGCCCGTGGGGGTGAGCGGCAGGTGCGAGAGGTCCACGTCCGCCATCGCGGGCAGGCCTCGCGCGGTGAGCTTGACCAGTGCCTCCTTCCGTACCCAGATCCGCAGGAACGCGGAGTGAGGAGCGGGAGACCCGCGGATCCGGTCGATCTCACCGCGGGTCAGGAAGGACCCGAACCCTCGCAGGTCGGGCCCGTCGCTTCGGGCGGCCGGCCCGGGCAGCCGCTCGACGTCGATGCCGACGAGGTGATCGGCGGCCGAGGCCGCCACCACCCCGTCCGCGTACGAGAGGCTGACTCCGCACCGCGCGCCCGTGACCCGTGGCCGGCCGTGCGGGCCCGCGCAGAGCGGGCACCGCTGGTCCAGTACGACGTCCCGGGCCGAGGCGCCGGTCCGGCGTGCGACACACATCCGGGCCAGGACGTGCGCGGCGAGGAAGTCCGCCCGGGCCCGCCCGGTGCGCGCGGCGGCGAGGCGCTGCCGCTCGGCGGCGGTCAGGACCGACGCGTCCGCGCCGGGCAGGGCCAGAAGTCGGTCCGTCTCCGTGACGGCGACGGTCAGGACCGTCGTCACCGGCTCCTCACTTCTTGCGCTGGCTGTAGACGACACCGGCGAGCGACAGCGCACCGCCGACCACCGCGAGCCACGGCGGTGTCTCGTCGAGGATCAGCCAGGCCAGGGTCACCGCGATCGGCGGGGACAGGTAAGTGAGCGCCCCCATCTTCCCGGCGGTGGAGCGGGCCAGCGCGTAGCCCCAGGTGGTGAAGGCGACCGAGGTCGGGAAGACACCGAGGTACAGCGTCCAGCCGATCGCCTCGCCGCTCGCGTGCGAGAGGTTGTCGATCAGCTGGGGCAGGAACGGCAGGCAGAGCACCGCGCCGACGACACAGGCCAGCCAGGTGATCACCAGGGCCGAACTGTTGCCGAGCAGCGGCTTCTCGGTGATGACACCGCCCGCGTACGCGGCGGCGGCCAGCAGCGCCAGCGCGCTGCCCGTCCCGGCCTCCAGGCCCTTGCTGGAGGTGGCGAGGCCGATCAGCAGGACACCGGCGAGGGCGACGACGCCGCCGACGACCAGCGGGCGCGGGAAGCCCTCCTTGAGGAGGAACCCGGCCAGTACGGCGATCAGCACCGGACCCAGACTGATGATCATGGACGTGGTGCCCGCGTCGATCCGCTGCTCGGCGGCGTTCAGCGCCACGTTGTACACGCCGAACCACAGCAGACCGCACAGCACCAGGCGCGGTATGTCGGAGCGAGGCGGCAACGGGACCCTGCGGACCAGGACGACCGCGCCCAGCAGCACCGCACCGATGAACAGCCGCGCCAGGGTCAGCGCGCCCGGATCGAGGTCCTTTCCGGCCGCGCGGATGCCGATGAACGCGGAAGCCCACAGGAAGACGGTCAGCAGCCCGGCCGCGACCGCGAGCGGCGGCGTGCCCGAGGACGGGGCCGGAGTCTGTGGTGAATCCGGTGAAGCGGTCCCCTGATTGGCTTGCGCAGAGGTCACAGATGTTCACTTCCTTGTCGTTCTACGGGGACGGTTCGCTCAGAGGTGTCCAGGGCCGCCGCCAGCCGCCGCGCGACCTGCGCGACATGGGGCGGGCGCAGCAGGGTGAAGTGGTTTCCGGGGAGCGTGGCCTCCTCACGGACACCGCCCCGGGTCTGCCGCGCCCAGGAGGCGCGGTGTTCACGGAGCTGGTCACGGGCCCACCAGATCGTCAGCGGGGCATCGACGACCGACGGCCGGTGCGTGAGCATCAACTGCTCGTGCCGCTCGGCCAGTTCCGCCTGCCGGAGCAGGGCCTCGGACGGCAGCACGCGCGAGCCGCGTTCCTCGGCCCAGGTGATCAGCAGCTTCAGCCGTTCCGCCAGCGGCAGCCCGCGCAGCCGGTCACGGAGTGCCGCGGTGTCCTCGGCGGTGACGTCGAGCCCGGGCAGCGAGTCCGCCAGGGCGACGGCCGGCGCGAGCAGCGGATCGGGTTCGCCCTCCCCGGGCACGGACGAGTCCAGCAGGGCGACCAGCGCGACCCGCTCGCCCGCCGCCTCCAGCCCGGCCGCCACCTCGACCGCCAGGGCACCGCCCATCGACCAGCCCGCGAGGTGGTACGGCCCGGTCGGCCGGCGCTCCCGGATGACGTCCACGTACCGGGCGGCCATCGCGGCCAGGCTGTCCGCCTCGGCCTCGCCGGACAGGGCACGCGAC
This sequence comes from Streptomyces sp. NPDC029138, assembly GCF_055564375.1. Taxonomy (NCBI): domain Bacteria; kingdom Bacillati; phylum Actinomycetota; class Actinomycetes; order Kitasatosporales; family Streptomycetaceae; genus Streptomyces; species Streptomyces sp. NPDC029138. Next base: position 46,060 of record NZ_JBVHWM010000057.1, on the reverse strand, counting down.
CGGATGCCCAGCACCTCCCGCCCCTGCGGCAGGAGCGTGACCAGTTGCCGGTACGCCATCACGTCACCGCCCGCGGGATGCAGCAGGAACAGCGGCGCGGGCGTGACCGGCGCCCGGAGCGACAGGATCAGCGAGTGCTCGGACCCCGCCGAGATCAGCTCGGCGAACCGGGCCACCGTGGGCGCCTCGAACAGCGCGGTGAGCGGCAGCCGTACCCCGAAACGCCGGGCCACCACCGCCATCAGGCGTGCCGCGAGCAGCGAGTGACCACCCAGCTCGAAGAAGTCGTCGTCCTGTCCGATCGTGTCCACGTCCCGCCCGAGCAACTCGGCCCACAGCCCGGCGACCGTGCGCTGGAGAGCGGTCCCGGCCGCGCGGGCCGGGGCGGTGGTGGCCGCGGGCGCCGGGGCGGGCGCCGGCAGGGACGCGCGGTCGAGCTTGCCGTTGGCGGTGACGGGCAGGGCGGCCAGCGGCACGAACACCGGCGGCACCATGTAGTCCGGCAGGGAGCGTTCCAGGAAGGCCCGCAGCTCCCGCGGCCCGGGCGGCTCGGCTCCGGCGGCGGGTACGACGTACCCCACCAGCCGGTCGTCCACCAGCCGGACCGCGGCGGCCTGCACGGACGGGTGGGCGGCCAGCCGCGCCTCGATCTCGCCGAGTTCGATGCGGTAGCCGCGCAGTTTCACCTGGCCGTCGGCGCGGCCGATGAACTCGAAGGCGCCGTCGGGCCGTTGCCGCACCAGGTCGCCGGTCCGGTACAACCGTCCGCCGGGCCGGCGCGGATCGGGCACGAAGCGCTCGGCGGTGAGTTCGTCGCGGCCCCGGTACCCGGCCGCGAGCTGCACCCCGCCGATGTGCAGTTCCCCCACGATGCCGAGGGGCAGCGGCGTCAGCCGGTCGTCCAGCACGTCGAGCGTGGTGTTGGCGACCGGGCGGCCGATGGGCACGGAGCCTGCCGCGTCCTCAGGCCCGCACTGCCACGCCGACACGTCGACGGACGCCTCGGTGGGGCCGTACAGGTTGTGCAGCTCGACGGCGGGCGGCGGGAAGACCTCGAAGAACCGGCGGACGAGGTCCGGTGGCAGGGCCTCGCCGCTCGCGATCACCCGGCGCAGCGCACCGCAGCCGGGGGCCGCCGGGTCGGCGAGGAAGATCCGCAGCATCGACGGGACGAAGTGCACGGTCGTCACCGAGGCACGGCGGATCACCTCGGCCAGGTACCCGGGGTCGCGATGGCCGCCGGGCCGGGCCACGACGAGGCGCGCACCGGTCATGAGGGGCCAGAAGAACTCCCACACGGACACGTCGAACGTGAAGGGGGTCTTCTGGAGGACCGTGTCGGCCGCGGTGAGGCCGTACTCCTCCTGCATCCACAGGAGGCGGTTGCAGATGCCCCGGTGGGTGAGCATGACGCACTTGGGTGTGCCCGTGGAGCCCGACGTGTAGATGAGGTAGGCCAGTTGGTCGGGCGCCACCACCACGTCCGGTCCCGCGTCCTCCGGCTCCGCCATCTGGGTCAGGTCGACCCGCAGGACCGGTACGTCGTCCGGGAGGGCGTCCGGTGACCCGGTGGTGAGGACCAGTTCGGTGCCGGCGTCGGCGAGCATGAACGCCATGCGCTCCGCGGGCGTGGCCGGATCGAGCGGCAGATAGGCCCCGCCCGCCTTGAGGACCGCGAGCAGGCTGACGACCAGCTCCAGGGAACGCTCCATGCGCACGGCGACCGTCGCACCGGGCGTGAAGCGGTCCTCCCCGACGGCCCGCCGGATGCGCCGGGCCAGCCGGCCGGCCGCCGCGTCCAGCTCCGCGTACGTCAGGGAGCGGTCCTCGAAGACGAGCGCGGTCGCGTCGGGGGTACGGCGTGCCTGCCGCTCGATGTGCGCGTGCAGCGGGATGTCGAGGTCGTAGGACCGGGCCGTGTCGTTCCAGGCGTCGAGCTGCTTCAGCTCCTCGTCCGACAGCATCTGCGGGGCCGACACCGCTTCGTCGGGCCGGGTCAGCAGGGCGTCGAGCAGGGCGAGGTAGTGCCCGGTGGTGCGCTCCCGCTGCACCTCGTCGAAGCAGACGGTGTTGAAGTCGAAGTCGAGCACGAAGCGCGGCGGCGCGGCGGGGTCCCGGCGCAGCTCACGGACCTGGAGGGTGAGCCGGTCGGGGGAGTGGCCGGTGTCGAGCAGGTCGAAGCCGACCGTGCCGCCGAAGCCCTCGAACACCGCGTTCTGGTAGTTGAGGTACACGTCGTACAGGCGGGCGCCGCCGCGATGCCGGGGCACGTGGTCCTGGTACCGGGCCGCTTGCAGGAAGGCGCGCTGCGTCTCCCGGGCGAGGTGGCGGAGCGTGGTGTCGCCGCCGACCCGCAGTTGCAGCGGGAGCACGTTCATGAACAGGCCGGCCGTGTCGCGGAACTCGGCCGGACGGTTCGCGAACGGTGTGCCGACGCGCAGGAGTTCACCGCCGCCGACGCGGCGCAGGTAGGCGAAGAGCGCGGCGGCGAACGCGACGGCGGGCGAGGCGTGGCCCTCCCGCCGGGCGAACTCGGCGATGCGGGCGCTGCGTCCGGCGCCGAGGTCCAGGGTGAGCCGGGCGGTGCGGGTCGTGCCCGCCACGTCGTCTTCCCTGCCGTAGAAGGCCAGCCGCTCCACGGGCTCGGCCAGGGTCTCGCGCCAGTGGCGTTCGGCCCGGCCCAGGCGCTCGGAGCCGCGCAGCGACCGCTCGTGGTCGACGTACGCCTGGAACGGCGGCAGCGGCGTGGCCTCGTCGAGGCTTCCGCGCCGGTCCAGGTCGTAGTACGCGGAGAGGGTGCGCAGGAACAGGGACATGGACCACGCGTCGCAGACCAGGTGGTCCACGTTGAGGTACCAGGCGTACGCCGAGTCGCCGAGCCTCAGCAGGGCGGAGTCGAAGACGGACCGCGCCGGGTCGAGCCCGGACTCGCTGCGCCGCCGGGCCCAGCGCAGGGCGGCCTCGTGGGGGTCCGGTTCGTCGGTGAGGTCCACCAGGTCCACCGGCGCCGGGACGGTCTCGGTCACCCGCCGCAGCGGGACGCCGTCCACCTCGTGGAAGGTGCTGCGCAGGGCGTCGCTGTGGTCCACCAGCTTCTGGAAGGCACGCTGGAAGCGGTCGTGGTCGAGCGGGCCGGCGATGGTGTAGAGGGCGGTGACGTTCTCGTAGTACAGCCGCACGTCCCCGGCGGTCTTCTTGCCGAACCACAGCGCCAGTTGGCTGTCCGTCAGGTTGGTCTCGGGTTCCGGTCCGCCCGTCACCGCGATCGCCTCCGGCGACCGCACGGCCTGCCGGACCACCTCCTGGAACTCCTCGGCCCAGCGGGCGACGGTGGCGGTGTCGAACAGGTCGGTGCGGTACTCGAAGCAGCCGAGCAGCTCGCCGTCCTGCTCCCGCAGGTGCAGGCTGAGGTCGAGGGGGGACACGCCGAGGTCGAAGTCGTCCGGGGCGGCCGGGGTGACGGTCAGCCGTCCGGCGCGCCGGCCCGCGGTGACGGCGGGCTGGAGCGAGAAGGCGGTCTGCCGCAGCACCGTGCGCCCGGGCAGCCGGGGCGGGTTCGTCTCCCGCACGATGTCCCCGAACGGGATGTCGTGCGTCAGCGCCCCCCTGACCACCTCACCGGCGTGCCGGGCCGTCTCCGCGAACGTCTGCCCGGGCCGCAGCCGCAACCGCAGCGGCAGCGTGTTCACGAAGAAGCCGATCAGCGCCTGTTCGCCGGCTCCCTTGCGCTCGTCCACGGGGGCGCCGACGACGAGGTCCAGGCCGCCGGTGATCCTGTGCAGCGTGACGGCGTACGCGGCGAGCAGCAGGCCGTAGACGGTGGACCGGTCACGGCCGGCCGCGGCGCGCAGCTTTTGGTGGAGGCCGGCGGACACACGGAAGCCGTGCCGGGCGCCCTCGATCGCCTCCCGCGCCGGCCGGGGCCGGTCGGTGGGGAGTTCGAGGACCGGAAGCTCGCCGGACAGCTCGCCGCGCCAGTACGCGACCGACCGGTCGTGCTCCGCGTCGGCCGGACGCCGCTCGCCGGCCGGGAGAGCGGCGGGCGGCGGCAGGGGAGACGGGCGCCCCTCGGCGAAGGCCTCGTAGAGCGCGGTCAGTTCGGCGGTGAAGACACCCATCGACCAGCCGTCGCAGACCAGGTGATGCGCGACGACGGTCAGCACATGCCGTTCGGCCGTGAACCGGTAGAGCGTGAAGCGGACCAGGGGCGCCTGGTCCAGAGCGAACGGGCGCTTGCCGTTCTCCGCGTGCGCCCGGCGCGCCCGGTGCTCGCGCTCCGCCGGTTCCAGGTCGCCGAGGTCGACCAGGGGCAGTTCGACGGGCCGGGCCGTGATGACGTGCCGCACCGGCCGGCCGTCCCGCTCGTGGAACGCCGTGCGCAGCGACTCGTGCCGGGCCGTGATCTCGGTCAGCGCCCGGCGCAGCGCCTCGACGTCGAGCGGCCCCTCCAGGTGCAGCGCGGCGGAGAGGTGGTACGCCGGGCTGTCCGCGTCGAGGCGCTGGAGCAGCCACAGCCGCTGCTGGGCGTCGGAGGCGGCGGTGGGGTCGAAGGGGTGCGCGGCGGGCGCCGCCGAGCGCTGCCGCAGCCGGGCCATGAAGCGCGCGCGCTCCGGCCCGGACAACTCGGCAAGGTGTCCCAGGAGATCGCTCACGAAGCCGCCTCCGCCACCCGCTCAAGGATGTCGTCGATGTTCGTGTGCGTCTCCAGGAGGGCCGCGATCCACCGCTCCAGACCGAAGGCGACACATCCGGTGAAGGCCGGTCCGCCGTCGGCCAGGGAGATGTCGCAGCGCTCTCCGAAGAAGTTGCGGTGGAAGTTCAGCGAGCCGATGGCCAGTGCGCCCCCGTGCACGAACTCCTCCTTCACCGGGAAGAGTTGCGCCAGCAGCGCCCGCCCGCCGCTCTTCTCGAAGAACGGGTCCGACGCCGGCTGAACGGCCAGGTCGAGCCCGAGCCGGGCCGCGAACTCCACCACCTTCGGCCGGAACGCGGCCAGATGCTCCAGCACCGCCTCACGGGGCCCCAGGCACACGATCTCCCGCATGGTGAAGCCGTGCAGCCGGCGCAGCCCGTCGTAGTAGTCCTCGTTGCGGAAGCACTTGGCGACGGTGGTGACATACCGGGGTCCGGCGAGGGTCTCGGACCGGTGGTGCAGATACACGTTGTAGCAGGCCGCCGAGACCAGTCCGTACGCGCTCTCGCCGAGCCGGTCGGAAGGCAGCGCCGCGCCGTCCGCCACCTTCTCCGCCGGCAGCCTCAACGGGGCGGTCATCAGGGCGAGTTGGGGAAAGTTGTCGAAGTAGTCGATGGACGCCAGGTCCGTCGTGCTGATGACCGCCGGGAAGAGCATCGGGGTCGCGCCGCACTCCCGCGCCCAGCTCCGGAAGCGCTCGTCCAGCAGGTCCATGAGGCGGACAAGTTCCGGGCCGAGGGCGACGAGTCCGCCGCGCTCCGTGTAGAGGTCACTCATGGCTCACCGCACCGGCGCTGGTGGTGTCCGCCAGGACCGTGTCGCGTATGCCGCGCAGGGTCCGGAACCCGACGACGTTCTCCGCGGTCAGCTCCAGCTCGTGGCCGGCCAGTTCCTCCAGCAGGAGCAGCAGCTGGGGGAAGTCGAGGGAGTCGATGAGCCGGCTGTCGATGAGGTCCTCGTCCCAGCCGATGGCGGTGACCTCCGGATTGCGCGCCAGCAGCCACGCCCGCACCTGCTCGATCACGTCCGTCCCCATCAGGCCGCGGCCTCCTGGAACGGAGAGGCGGTGATGATGTCCTGGCTCACCAGGAACCGGGTGATGCGCTTGAAGAACGTCTCGTGGTAGGCGACGCGTGCCGGGTCCCGCACCAGCTCCTCGCGGAAGGCGAACGCCTCGGGGATGCCCGCGTCCCGGTACACCGTGGGGTTGTAGAGCGACTGCACGCTCGCGGTGATGTAGCGCCGGAGGTAGACGTCGAGGCGCTCGCGCAGCTCCTGGTCGCCGCGCTCCCGCAGCGGTTCGTACAGGAGGCCCACGAGCTTGCGGCCCATGATGATGTGCCGCCACTCGTCGTCGTGGTGCACCTGGTTCACCTCCCTGATCAGGGGGTGCAGGGTGGCGTCGCGGCCCATCCTGATGTTGAAGTGGTCGACCAGTTCCTCGAAGATCAGGATGCGGGCGAAGACGAGGAAGTTGGCCACGGCGGCGTCCTCCTCCGGCGTGGCGACCGGAAGCGACTTGTCGGGGTAGATCTTGCCGCCGTAGCGCAGACAGAACTGGGCGAAGAACCACATGTGCCCGTTCTCCTCGCCGAGGAAGCGATGGAAGAACTCGGACGGCAGCTCGAAGCCACGGGTGTGGATCCGCCGGGTCACCTCGATGAGCAGCTCACGTATGCCGTGGATGTTGAGGCTGAAGAAGTTGACGCTCTCCCACTTGCTCAGCCGCATGAGCTGTTTCTCGTCCAGCTCCCGTGCGTACCGTGTGCCGGCCACGGTGAGCAGGTCGGGTGTCATCCACCACTGCTCCTCGGCCAGTTCGTCCACCCAGTCGAACCGTGTGTAGGGGCTGTAGTGGTGGTCGGTCGCGTCGGCGACCAGATTGTCCAGCGTTTCCACCACGTCCGTCGTATCCATGTGCCCCCCTGCTGGGATCAGCGTGCGTCAGGAACGGTGAGACCTTCGGTCCAAGAGGTCGGTGCTTGCGCTGTTCAGCCGTTGTCGCTCCGGGCGATCAGACCGGCGACCTGCTCTTCGTCCACGGTGAGCGGTCTGCTCTCCAGCAGCGCGGCCAGCTTCGCGACGGTCGAGGCCTGGAAGAGGTCGCCGGTCGTGACCCGCACCGGCAGCTCCGCCTCGATGCGGACGGCGAGTTGGGAGAGGAGGAGGGACTGCGCCCCCGACGCGAAGAAGTCGTCGTGGACACCGACCTCCTCCTGGCCGAGCAACTCCGCCCAGATGCCCGCGATCAGGGCCTCCAGCGGCGTACGCGGAGGAACGGCGGCCTGCTCGCCGGATGCCGCCGCCGTACCCTCGGGCCGCCAGCCGCCCACCCGCGACAGGGCTTCGGACAGATACGCCTCGCGCGTCGCGCGGCGCTGGATCTTGCCACTGGAGGTCTTGGGGATGGTCCGGGGCGGGATCAGCACCAGCTCGTGCAGGTCCGCCTCGCACTCCTCGCGCACCGCCCGGCGGGCGGCGAGTGCGACGGCCTCCGTGTCCGCGCCGTCCGCGACCTCGAACACCAGGACCAGCTGCTCCTCGCCGTCCACGGGAACCGTGAAGGCCGCGCCGCATCCGGGGCGCAGGGCGGGGTGGCTCCGCTCGGCGGCGCCCTCCACGTCGTGCGGATACACATTGCGGCCCCGCAGGATGAGCAGATCCTTCAGCCGGCCCGTGACAGCGAGCGCGCCCTCCACGTCCAGGGCCCCAAGATCCCCGGTGCGCAGATAGGGGCCACGGCCGTCCGGCAGCGTGGCGCCGAACAGCGCCGTGCTCTCGGTGGGACGGCCCCAGTAACCCGCCGAGACGCTCGGTCCCGACACCCAGATCTCGCCGACCTGCCCGGCCTCGGCCGGCGCCAGTGTGGCGGTGTCCACCACGACGACGGACTGATCGCCACGGGCGGTCCCGCAGGCGATCCGGGACACACCCTCGACCGGGAAGCGGCGCACGCTCTCGCCGACCGGATCGGCGGTCACCAGCAGGGTGGCCTCCGCCAGGCCGTAACTGGGACGGAAGGTACCGGGATCGAAGCCGGCCGGGGCGAACCGCTCCGAGAACCGCTCGACCGTCTCCACGCGCACGGGTTCCGCACCATTGACGGCCGCACGCCAGGAACTCAGATCGAGCGACGCCCGCTGTTCGTCGTCGATCTTCCGCAGACACAGTTCGTATCCGAAATTCGGGGACGGACTGATCGTGCCCCGGTGCACGGAGATCGCTTTCAGCCATCGATAGGGCTTCTGAAGGAAATGCAGGGGTGCCATCAGAATGCCTGGGAATCCACCGTAAAGGGGCTCCAGGATGGCGCCGATAAGCCCCATGTCGTGATACGGGGGAAGCCAGCTCACCATGACGTCGTGAGCGGACCCCGCAAAGGCCTGATAGATGGCTTCCAGATTGTGGATGAGGTTCGCGTGCGTCAGCATGACGCCGCGCGGAAGCCGGGTCGAGCCGGAGGTGTACTGGAGAAAGGCGAGGTCCTCGGACGCCGCGGCGACCGGCCGGGCGTCGGCCGCGAGCCGCCCGCCCGCCTCCGGGGCGCCGGTGTCCAGAGCGTCGGTCGCGAGCCACTCCAGCGGGGCGTCCAGTGCCGACTGGGCGATCGGCAGCAGATCCTTCGTGGTCAGGGCGATGCTCGCGCCGGCGTCGGCGATGATGGCATCCAGTCGGCCGAGGCCGCGCGCGTCCTGCGGCGGGTAGGCCGGTACGGCCACGACGCCCGCGAGCAGACAGCCGAAGAACGCGGTGATGTAGTCGAGGCCCGGGGCGAAGAGGAGCAGCGCCCGCTCGCCCCGCCCGTGCCGAGCGCCCAGCGCGTCGGCCACGTCGGCGGCCGCCGCGTACAGCTGCCGGTAAGTGATCCGGCGTTCGTCGTCCTCGCCGTCGGCGAGAAATACGTATGCGGTGGCGTCTGGCTTTTCTAATGCTCTGTCCCGAAGTATATGAACAAGAGTAGGGGGTGTCGGCGACGAGATTGCGGGCATACTGACCGCCCCTCCGGACGCGATAAGACCGTTTCGTTCAGCTACCTGCTGGCCGCACGAGGGGCAACACTAAAACCAGGTCCAGGCCACGTCAATCCGGTGGTAGGTGCCGTGGACATTGGTCGCCGATATTCTGCCACCGGAGCCGGTGGGCGGATCTTGGCGAAACATTGCGGCGGTGTTTCGCGGCGCGCGGCGGGGAGGCGTACGGCGTTCCGGAGCGGCAGATCGGGAGGGGGTGGGCGCAGTGCCGTTCCCGCAGGCAGGGGTGGCGATCGGCGCGCAGGGCGCGGGAGTCTCCCCTGTCGCTCCGCTCTCGCCGCGCCACCTCGCCGGGCGCGCGTCCGGTGTGGTCCGCGCGTCGGGGCGACGCGGGATCTTGTCTGAAACATGACAGGAAACGGGGGTGGTTTCGGTCGGTCGCGCCTGCGTGCGCATGGGAGGGAGGGGTGCCTTCGCCGGCGGATGTCCAGATCTGTGGGATGCCTGTCCCCATGGACATGGTGCCGCCCGGTTCCGCGGAACGACACTGAGGTCACGGCGCCGTTGCGCGCATACGACTGGCAGACATGAGGTGCAAGGATGGCTGACGAGTCCCTGGCCGGCCGAGTCACCGTGCCCGACACCAAGCTCGCCCGGGAGGCGACGCAGCTGGTGCGGGACGAGACGAGCGACCTGATCTACCACCACTCGCGCCGCGTCTATCTGTTCGGCGCGCTACAGGGCCGCCGACGCGACCTCGGCTTCGACCCGGAACTGCTGTACATCGGCGCCATGTTCCACGACCTCGGTCTCGGTGCGCGCTTCCACGACAGCGGCCGGCGCTTCGAGGTCGACGGGGCGGAGGCGGCCCGGCGGTTCCTGCGGGACCATGACGTGCCCGAGGACAGCATTCGCCGCGTGTGGACGGCGATCGCCCTGCACACCACGCCCGGCGTCCCGGAGTTCATGGGACCCGAGGTGGCGCTGGTCACCGCCGGTGTGGAGTACGACGTGCTGGGCATCGGATACGAGGACATCGCCCCCGCCGACCGCGCGGCCGTCGTCGCACTGCACCCCCGCCCCGACTTCAAGCGGCAGATCCTGGAGGCCTTCACCGAAGGCATCCGGCCCAAGCCCGAGACCACCTTCGGGAACGTCAAGGCCGACGTCCTGGAGCACTACGTACCAGGATTCGAGCGAGGTGACTTCGTGCGGACCATCCTTGAGTCGCCGTGGCCGGAGTGAGCGCCACGCGCCCGCGGCATGTCGTGGCCGTGCTGACCTTCCCCGGGGTCCAGCTGCTGGACGTGGCCGGACCCGCGGAGGTCTTCACGACGGCGAACGCCTACGGGGCCCGGTACGACGTGCGGATCGTGTCCGCCGCCGAAGGGCCGGTGGCCACCTCCGCGCAGGTACGGCTGGACGCCGGCGGCAGCTGGGAGGAGCTGCCGGCGCAGCTCGGAACGCTCGTGGTCCCGGGACGGCGGGAGTGGCGCGAGGCCGTCGCCGACCCGGCGCTGGTGGCCGGCACGGCGGCACTGGCCGGGCGCGCCCGCCGCGTGACCTCCGTGTGCGCCGGCGCCTTCATGCTGGCCGCAGCCGGATTGCTCGAAGGGCGGCGGGCCGCCACGCACTGGCGACCGGCCCGGGAACTGGCGCTCGCCTATCCCGACGTGACCGTGGAGACGGACGCCCTGTTCGTCCGTGACGGCAACGTCGTCACCTCGGCCGGAGTGACCGCCGGCATCGATCTCGCCCTGGCCCTGGTCGAGGAGGACCACGGCCCCGACGTGGCCCGCGAGGTCGCCCGCGAGCTGGTGGTCTTCATGGCGCGCCCGGGTGGTCAGTCCCAGTTCAGCGCGCGGCTGACCCTGCGCGAGTCGGCGCACCCCGCCGTCCGGCGGATCATGGACTTCGTCGGCGCCGATCCGAGCGCCGACCATGACCTGACCGCCCTGGCGCGCCGGGCCGGGGTGAGCGTACGTCACCTGAGCCGGCTCTTTCGTGCGCACACCGGGATGACGGTCGGCCGCTACGCCGAGTCCATCCGCCTCGAAGCGGCCCAGGCTCTCCTGGAGGCGAGCAGCGAGCCCGTCGACACCGTCGCGGCACGAGCGGGCTTCGGCTCGGCCGAGGCGATGCGGCGGGCCTTCCAGAACGCACTGGGCATCTCACCGACGGTCTACCGGGCCCGCTTCCGTACGACCGCCCCCGGGTGAGCCCGAAAGCATGCCCTCCGGCGGCGCACACGACGTTCTCATGACGAGGCCGGCACCCCCTGACCCCGAACGCCCGCCGGGGTCAGGCGAGTTGTCATCATGACCAGGATTCCGGGTAGGGCCGTCGGTATGGCTGTGTGCGCCGATGTCCCGCCGTCCCGGGAAGGTCTGCCGCTGTCGGTGGGGCGGGCCCGTGGGTGAGGCGCCGGCGCTGGCCTCCGCGCTCTGCTTCGGTCTGACCCACTTCGTGAACGGACTCGTCTCGCGCAGGAGCGACGGCATCACCGTGGCCCTCTACGCACAGCTCGCCGGTACCGCGGTCGCGGTGGTGCCGGCGCTCGCGTCCTCCGGTGACGGGACGGCGGGTGACTACTGGTTCGGGGCGCTGTCGGGCGTCGGTACGGGCGTCGGCGTCGCGTTCCTGTACCGGGCTATGTCACAGGGGCAGATGAGCGTCGTCGTACCGGTCAGCGATGTGGGGGCCGTCGCCCTTCCCGTCCTGGTGGGGGTTGCCTTCCTCGGCGAACGGCCGGCCGCCGTCGCCTGGGTCGGGATCGCCGTCGCCGTACCGGCGCTGTGGCTCGTCGCGCAGGCCGCGGGGCCGCGCACGGACCGCCGTACCGCCGTGCCGGTGACCGCGGGAGTGCCCGCCGCGCTGGCCGCGAGCGCCGGCTTCGGGGTGCAGTTCCTGGCGATGGCGCAGGTGGGCGCGGACGGTGGCCTGTGGCCCGTCGTCGTCAGCCGCGTCGCGTCCGTGGCGGTGATCGCCGTGGCGCTCGTCCCGTACCGGGCCCCGGTGACCATGCCCGGCCGGCCCGCGACGGCGGCCGCCATGGGCGGTGCGGTCGGGACGGTGGCCATCATCCTGTATCTCGCCGCCACGCGGCACCAGTTGATGGCCGTGGCCACCGTGCTGTCCGCGCTCTACCCGGCCATCCCGGTGCTGCTCGCACTGGCCTTCCTGCGCGAGCGGCTCACCCGCCGGCAGACCGCCGGACTGCTGTGCGCCGCCGCCGCCATCGCGCTCATCGCCCTGCGCTGAACCCCGTACCGAAGCGGCACCGCCAGGTGAGATCCGCCGTTCGTCGTGCCGCGTGATCCCGTGGGGACCCCTTAACGACGGCAGGGGTCCCTGGGGGCTGTAGGGGTGTCCTGCGTCATCGGCCCCTGCCTAGCCTCCGACAGCGGAGGGGAAGCGGACCGGAAACCGTCCGGAGGCGATCCGCACGGCCGAGGCCCTCACTTCGATCTCGATCGGATGGCGCGCTGGTGAACAACGAAGAGCAACTGCTCGACTATCTCAGGCGGACGACCGCGGATCTGCGGGAGGCGCGGCGACGGCTGCGCGAGAACGAGCAACGCGCACACGGCCCCATCGCCGTCGTCGGCATCGGCTGCCGCTACCCGGGCGGCGTCACCACCCCCGAGGACCTGTGGGAGCTGGTCGCGACGGGCACCGACGCGGTCTCGGACTTCCCCGCCGACCGCGGCTGGGACGTGGACGCCCTGTACGACCCCGACCCGGCCCGGCCCGGCAAGACCTACGCCCGCACCGGCGGATTCCTGCACGACGCCGCCGACTTCGACCACGACTTCTTCGGCATCAGCCCTCGCGAGGCCCTCGCCATGGACCCGCAGCAGCGGCTGCTGCTGGAGACCTCGTACGAGGCCTTCGAGCGGGCCGGCATCGTCCCGGCCTCCCTGCGCGGCAGCCGTACCGGTGTGTTCGCCGGCGTGATGTACAACGACTACGCCACCCGCCTGACCTCCGTCCCCGACGACCTCGACGGCTACCTCGCCAACGGAAGCGCCGCCAGCATCGCCTCCGGGCGCGTCGCCTACACCTTCGGCCTCGAAGGCCCGGTGGTCACCGTCGACACCGCCTGCTCCTCCTCCCTGGTCGCCCTGCACTGGGCGGTGCGGGCGCTGCGTTCGGGGGAGTGCTCCCTCGCCCTGGCCGGCGGCGTCACCGTGATGTCCACCCCGGAGACGTTCATCGACTTCAGCCGGCAGCGCGGACTCGCGCCGGACGGCCGCTGCAAGGCGTTCGCGGCGGCGGCCGACGGCACCGGCTGGGGCGAGGGCGCCGGCATGCTGCTGCTGGAACGACTCGCCGACGCCCGGCGCAACGGGCACCCGGTGCTCGCCGTCATCCGGGGCAGCGCGGTCAACTCCGACGGCGCCAGCAGCCGGCTGACCGCCCCCAACGGCCCGTCCCAGCAACGGGTCATCCGGCAGGCCCTGGCCGGTGCCGGGCTCACCGCCGCCGACGTCGACGTGGTCGAGGCGCACGGCACCGGCACCTCGCTCGGCGACCCCATCGAGGCGCAGGCGCTGCTCGCGACGTACGGCCGCGAACACCCCGCCGACCGGCCGCTGCTGCTCGGGTCGGTCAAGTCCAACCTCGGGCACACCCAGGCCGCCGCCGGTGTCGCGGGCGTCATCAAGATGGTGCTGGCCATGCGGTACGGCGAGGTGCCGCCCACCCTTCACGTCGACGCCCCCACGGACCAGGTGGACTGGAGCGCGGGCGCCGTCGAACTCGCCCTGGAGCGGCGCCCGTGGCCCGCCACCGGACGGCCCCGCCGCGCCGCCGTCTCCTCCTTCGGCATCAGCGGCACCAACGCGCACGTCGTCCTGGAGCAGGCACCCGCCGATCCGGCTCCGGCCGATCAAGGTCCCACCGATCCGGCTACGGCCGATCAGGCTCCCGCCGAGGACCACATCAACGCGCCGGTCAGGGAAGGCGGTTGCGTCCCCTGGATCGTCACCGGCCGCACCCGGCAGGCCCTCACCGCCCAGATCGCGCGCCTGCGCGACCACGTCGACGCGCGCCCCGGCGCCCGACCGGCCGACCTCGGGCTGTCGCTGGCCACCACCCGCGCCCACTTCGAGCACCGCGCCGTCGCGGTCGGCCGGGACACCGGCGAACTGCTCGCCGGGCTCGCCGCCGCGACCCCGCTCACCCCCGCCGGCGGCAGGACGGCCTTCCTGTTCACCGGGCAGGGAGCGCAACGGCTCGGCATGGGCCGGGCCCTGCACCGGGCCTTCCCGGTGTACGCCGAGGCCTTCGACGCGGTGTGCGCGCTCGCCGACCGGGGCCTGGACCGGCCGCTCGCCGAAGTGATCGACACCGACGCCGAGTCGCTGACCCGGACCGACTACGCGCAGACCGCCCTGTTCGCCACCGAAGTGGCCCTGTACCGCCTGCTGGAGTCCTGGGGCGTGACCCCCGACTTCCTGGCCGGCCACTCCGTCGGCGAACTCGCCGCCGCCCACGTCGCCGGGGTGCTGTCGCTGCCGGACGCCGTCCGGCTCGTGCTCGCGCGCGGCACCCTGATGGCCGCCCTGCCCGCAGGCGGCGCCATGGCCGCGCTGCGTGCCGGTGAGGGCGAGGTCGCCCCCCACCTGGACGACCGGGTCGCCGTCGCCGCCGTCAACGGCCCCCGGTCCGTGGTCATCTCGGGTGCCGAGGAGGCCGTCGACGCCCTCGCCGCCCGCTTCGGGAAGAGCAAGCGGCTGACGGTGTCGCACGCCTTCCACTCACCGCTGATGGAGCCGATGCTCGCCGACTTCGCCGCGGTCGCCGCCACGTGCTCCTTCTCGGAGCCGCGCATCCCGATCGTCTCCACGCTCACCGGCGCCCTCGCCGACCCCGGCCGGCTGACCACCCCGGGTTACTGGGTGGACCACGTCCGCGGGACCGTCCGCTTCGCCCCCGCCCTGACCACCCTGCACGAACTGGGCGCCCGGGCGTTCCTCGAAGTCGGCCCCGACGCGGCCCTCACCGCCCTGGCCGTGGACTGCCTGCCCGAGGACAGCGTGACCGTCCCCGGGCTGCGCCGCGACGGCGACGAGGAACGCGACCTGGTCACGGCCGTGGCGCGGCTGCACGCGGCCGGCACCGCCGTGGACTGGCCGGCGTTCTTCGCCCCGCACGGCGCCCGCCGCACCGAGCTGCCCACCTACGCCTTCCAACGCGAACGCCTCTGGCTGGAGGCCACCGCCGCCGGCGGCGACGCCGACGGCCTCGGGCAGAGCGCCACCGGGCATCCGCTGCTGACCGCCGCGACCGACCTGCCCGACACCGGGGGAGCGGTCCTCACCGGCCGGCTCTCCCTCGCCTCCCACCCGTGGCTGGCCGACCACGCCGTGCACGGAACCGTGCTGCTGCCCGGCACCGGCTTCGTGGAGATGGCCCTCCAGGCCGCCGAGCGCACCGGCTGCGACACCGTCGAGGAACTCACCCTGCACGCCCCGCTGATCCTGCCCGAGCAGGGCGCACTCGCCGTACAGGCCGCCGTAGGAGCCGAACGGGACGGACGGCGGGAGCTGACCGTCTGGTCCCGGCGCGCCGACAGCCCCGACGCCCCCTGGACCCGCAACGCCGCCGGCGTCCTCACCACCGCACCCGCCGACGCGGCGCACCCGGCCGCCCTGACCGACTGGCCGCCCCGGGACGCCGAACCCGTCGACCTGGACGGCCTGTACCCCGGCCTGGCCCGCACCGGTTACGGCTACGGCGAGGTCTTCCAGGGTCTGCGCGCCATGTGGCGTCGCGGGGACGAGTTGTTCGCCGAGGCGGCACTGCCCGAGGGCGCCCGCGCCACGGCCGCCTCGTTCGGCGTCCACCCGGCGCTGCTGGACGCCGTCCTGCACGTCAACCTGCTGGACCTGCCCGGCGGCCAGGCGGTGCTGCCGTTCGCCTGGGGCGGCGTCACCCTGCACGCGGCGGGCACCGACACCCTGCGCCTGCACCTCGCCCCGTCCGGCGCCGAGGCCGTCAGCCTCACCCTCGCCGACGCCGCCGGAGCGCCGGTCGCGACCGTGCGCAGCCTCGTGGCCCGACCCGTCTCCGCCGAACAGCTCGCCGGGGACGGCGACGACCCGCTGTACCGGGTCGACCTCGTCCCGGCACCGGTCCCGGCGACCGCCGACCTCCCTGCCCTGGCCGTCTGCGGATTCGGCGGCGCCGGCTCGGGCGACACCGAGGTGGACGGCACCGGTCCGGGCGACAGCGGCGTGGGCGAAACCCGCGCGGGCGACACCGGCGTGACGGAGGCAGGCACCTACGACACCGCCCTCGACGCCCCCCATCACCCCGACCTCGCCGCGCTCGTCACCGCCGGCCCCCTGCCCGACCTCGTCGTCCTGCCCGTACCGGCCGCCCCCGCCCCCGTGCCGGACCTGCCCGCCCTCGTCCGCGACCGGGTCAACGCCACCCTGGACACCCTCCGCGCCTGGCCGGCCGACGAGCGCCGGGCCGGCAGCCGGCTCGCCGTGCTCCTGCGGACCGGGGACCTCACCCACGCCCCGCTGTACGGACTCGTACGCGCCGCCCAGGCCGAGAACCCCGGCCGGTTCCTGTTGGTCGACAGCGACGGCAGCGCCGCCCCGGGCCCCGCCCTCGCCGTCGCGCTCGCCGCCGGTGAGCCGGAGGTCGCGGTGCGGGACGGCGAGGTGCGGGTGCCACGGCTGGCCCGTGCCAAGCCCGGCGGCCCGGTCGCCTGGGACCAGGACGGCACCGTCCTGATCACCGGCGGCACCGGTGGCCTCGGCGCCCTCATCGCCCGTCATCTGGTCACCGAGCACGGCGTACGGCGCCTGCTGCTGGCCGGCCGGCGCGGGGCGGACGCGCCGGGTGCGGCCGAACTCCGCGAGGAGCTGGCCGACTCGGGTGCCGAGGTGACCCTCGCCCGCTGCGACGCCGCCGACCGGGCCGACCTGGCCGCGCTGCTCGCCGCGCACGAGGTGCGGGCGGTGGTGCACGCCGCCGGTGTCGTCGACAACGGCGTGCTGGCCACCCTGGACGCGGACAAGGTCGACCGGGTGCTGCGGCCCAAGGTGGACGCCGCCTGGAACCTGCACGAACTGACCCGCGACACGGACCTGTCGGCCTTCGTCCTGCTGTCCTCCACGGCCGGCCTGCTGGTCGGCGGCGGCCAGGCCAACTACGCCGCCGCCAACACCTTCCTGGACGGTCTCGCCGCCCACCGCCGTTCGCTCGGCCTGCCCGCCGTCTCCCTCGCCTACGGCCTGTGGTCCGGCTCCGGCGGCATGAGCGCCGGCATCGACGCCGCCGACCTGGAGCGGCTGCGCCGGCTCGGCCTGCCACCGCTCACCCCGGCCCAGGGACTGCGCACCTTCGACGCCGGCCTCGGTGGCGAGGACGCCGTCCTGGTGCCCGTACGCCTGGACGCCGCCGCCGTGCGCGCCCGGCCGGACGGCGTACCCGCCCTGCTGCGCGGCCTGGTGCGGCCGGCCCGGCGGCGCGGCACTGAACCCGCGGCGGGCGCCCCCGCCGGCTCCTGGCGCGAGCGGCTGGCGTCGCTGCCGGACGCCGACCGGGACCGCGCCCTGCTGGAGCTGGTCCGCACCCATGTCGCCGCCGTCCTCGGGCACCCCTCGCCGGAGTCGGTCGACCCGGAACGCGCCTTCCAGGAGATGGGCTTCGACTCGCTCGCCGCCGTCGAACTGCGCAATCTCCTCGCCGGCGCCACCGGCCTCACCCTCCCGGCGACGCTGGTGTTCGACCAGCCCACGCCGCGCGCCCTCGCCGGCCACCTCAAGACCGCGCTCGTGCCCGGACCGGCCGACCAGGCCCGCTCCGCGCTGGCCGAACTGGACCGTCTCGAAGCCGCCCTGCACGCCCTGCCCGACCAGGACGGCAGCCACGCCCGGGTCACCGCGCGCCTCGAAGCGCTGCTGCGCGGCTGGCAGGACAGCCACGCGCGCCCCACCGAGCCCGGGTCGCCGGCGGACTTCGGCGACGCCAGCGACGAAGAACTCTTCGCCAGGATCGACAACGAACTGGGAGCCCTGTGATGGAAGACTCGGCCACGGCCGGCAAGCTCCGCGACTACCTCAAGCGGGCCACGACCGAGCTGGAGCGCAGCCGCCGCCGCGTACGGGAGCTGGAGGAGCAGGACCACGAGCCCGTCGCCATCATCGGCATGGGCTGCCGTTACCCCGGCGGCGTGCGCACGCCGGAGGACCTGTGGCGCGTCGTCGACGAGGGCATCGACGTCGTCACCGAGTTCCCCACCGACCGCGGCTGGGACGTCGAGGCGATCTACGACCCCGAGCCCGGCGCCCCCGGCAGGACCTACGTCCGTCACGGCGGCTTCCTGCACGACGCCGCCGAGTGCGACCCGGCCTTCTTCGGCATCAGCCCCAAGGACGCCCCCGGCACCGACCCGCAGCAGCGGCTGCTGCTGGAGGTCACCTGGGAGGCCTTCGAGCGGGCCGGCATCGACCCCACCACGGTGAAGGGCACCCCGACCGGTGTCTTCGTCGGCCTGATGCACCACGACTACATCGGCGGCACCATCTCCGGCAGCATCGTCTCCGGCCGCATCGCCTACACCCTCGGCCTGGAGGGACCGGCGGTCACCATGGACACCGCCTGCTCCTCCTCCCTGGTCGCGCTGCACTCGGCGATCCAGTCCCTGCGCAAGGGGGAGTGTTCCCTGGCGCTGGCCGGCGGCGCCGCCGTCATGGCCAGCCCCGAGATGTTCATCGAGTTCAGCGAGCGCCGCGCGCTGTCCCCGGACGGCCGCTGCCACTCCTTCTCCGACGACGCGGCGGGCGCCGCCTGGGCCGAGGGCGCCGGCATGCTGCTCGTGGAGCGCCTGTCGGACGCCCTGCGCAACGGCCACGAGGTGCTGGCCGTCGTCCGGGGCTCCGCCGTCAACCAGGACGGCGCCTCCAACGGCCTGACCGCGCCCAGCGGTCCGGCCCAGATCCGTGTCATCCGGCAGGCCCTCGCCGACGCCCAGCTCGCCCCGCACCACATCGACGCGGTCGAGGCGCACGGCACCGGCACCACGCTCGGCGACCCCATCGAGGCGCAGGCCGTCATCGCCGCCTACGGGCAGGACCGGCCGGAGGGCCGACCCGTCTGGCTCGGCTCCATCAAGTCCAACATGGGCCACCCGCAGGCCGCCGCCGGGGTCGGCGCCGTCATCAAGATGGTCATGGCGATGCGCCACGGCACCCTGCCCCGCACCCTGCACGTCGAGAAGCCGTCCGCCGCCGTCGACTGGAACGCGGGCGACGTCCGGCTGCTCACCGAGCCCCGCCCCTGGGACACCCCCGACGGCCGCCCGCGCCGCGCCGGTGTCTCCTCCTTCGGCATCTCCGGCACCAACGCCCACACCATCCTGGAGGAGGCGCCGCCCGTCGGGACGGACGGGGCGCCGGCGGAGCGGGCCGCGCTGCCCGTCGTACCGTGGGTGCTGTCCGGCAAGGGTGCCGACGCCGTCCAGCGGCAGGCGGAGCGGCTGCTCGCCGTCGCCGGTGACCTCGACCCGTACGACGTCGGGTACTCGCTGGCCACCACGCGCACCGTGTTCACCCACCGGGCCGCCGTCACCGGCCGCGACCGGGACGAGCTGCTGGCCGGTCTGCGCGCCGTCGCCGACGGCAGCCAGGCCGCCGTCGTGGCCCCCGAACCCGGCCGGCTCGGCGTCCTGTTCACCGGCCAGGGCTCGCAGCGGCCCGGCATGGGCCGCACCCTGCACGCCGCGTTCCCGGTGTTCGCCGCCGCTTTCGATGAGATCTGCGCCGCCTTCGACGCCCACCTGGACCGGCCGCTGCGCGAGGTGATGTTCGACCAGGACACCGACCCCGCCCCGCTGCACCGGACCGTCTACACGCAGGCCGCCCTGTTCACCTTCGAGACCGCCCTGTACCGGCTGCTGGAGCACTGGGGCATCCGCCCGGACCTGCTCGCCGGGCACTCCATCGGCGAGGTCGTCGCCGCGCACGTCGCCGGCGTCCTGGACCTGCCCGACGCGGTCGCCCTGGTCGCCGCCCGTGGCCGGCTGATGCAGGAACTCCCGGCCGGCGGCGCGATGGTGTCCCTGCTGGCCGCCGAGGCCGAGGTCACGCCGCTGCTCACCGACGGCGTCGACATCGCGGCCGTCAACGGCCCGCGCGCGGTGGTCGTCTCGGGTGACGAGGAGGCCGTGGCCGCCGTGGCCGCCCGCTTCGACAAGACCAAGCGGCTGACGGTGTCCCACGCCTTCCACTCCCACCGCATGGACCCCATGCTCGACGCGTTCCGCGAGGTGCTGGCGGGCCTCACCTTCCACGAGCCCCGCCTGCCGGTCGTCTCCAACGTCACCGGCCGCCCGGCCGACGAACTGACCTCGCCCGACTACTGGGTGCGGCACGTCCGCGAGGCCGTCCGCTTCCACGACGGGGTCACCGCGCTGGCCGCCGAGGGCGCCACCCGCTTCCTGGAGGTCGGCCCCGACGCGGTGCTCTCCACCATGGCGCAGGACGTCGTACCGCACGTCATCGCCGCCCAGCGCCGTGACCGCGCCGAGGACGCAGCCCTCGTCGACGCCGTGTGCCGCCTGCACCTGACCGGCACCGGCCCCGACTGGAGAGCCGTGTTCGCCGGGGGCCGCAAGGTCGACCTGCCCACCTACCCGTTCCGCCGCGACCGGCACTGGGAGGACGCCCCCATCCTCCAGGCCGAGCGCGCCGCGGCGGCCCGTGCGGGCGGCGACGGCGCCGACCCGTTCTGGGAGCTGGTCCGGGACCAGGACGTGACCGCCGTCGCCGCCACCCTCGGCGTCGCCGACGAGACCTCCGTCGCCGCCGTCGTACCCGCCCTGGCCGCCTGGCACGAGCAGCGGCGGGCCAACGCCGCCGCCGACGGCTGGCGTCACCGCGTCGCCTGGGAGCCGCTGGCCCCCGCCGCCACCCCCGCGCTCGGCGGCCACTGGCTGGCCGTGGTCCCGGCGGCCGACGACCCGTGGACCACGGCCGTCCTGACCGGGCTCGCCGACCAGGGGCTGCGCCTCGACACCCTCACGGCACCGGAGACGGCCGACCGTGCCGCGCTGGCCGGGCTGCTCGCCGGCCGGGGCGGCGTCGACGGTGTGCTGTCCCTGCTGGCACCGGCCACCGAACTCACCGCGACCGCCGCCCTCGTGCAGGCCCTCGGCGATGCCGGCATCACCGCGCCGCTGTGGTGCGTCACCCGCGACGCCGTCGCCCACGGCACGGCCCCCGCCGTCACCGGCTTCGCCCAGGCCCCGGTGTGGGGCCTCGGCCGGGTCGCCGCCCTGGAACACCCCGACCGCTGGGGCGGCCTGGTCGACCTGCCCGCCGAGATCGGTCCGCGGACCGTCGCCCGGCTGGCCGCGCTGCTCGGCGACGCCGGCGGCGAGGACCAGGTCGTCGTGCGCGAGTCCGGCGCCTACGGCCGCAGGCTGGAGCACGCCCCGGCCCGCGCCGGCGCCCCCTGGAAGCCGTCCGGCACCGTGCTGGTCACCGGGGCCACCGGCGCCGTCGGCGCGGCCGTGGCCCGGTGGCTCGCCGCCGAGGGCGCCGACCACCTGCTGCTCACCTCCCGCCGCGGCACGGACGCGCCCGGCGCCGCCGACCTCGTCCGCGAACTCACCGACGCGGGCACCCAGGTGACCCTCGCCGCCTGCGACGTCGCCGACCGGAAAGCGCTGGCCGCGCTGCTGGACTCCGTACCGGCGGAGCACCCCCTCAGCGCCGTGCTGCACCTGGCCGGCGTCCTCGACGACGGCGTCCTGGACGCGCTCACCCCCGACCGGTTCGCCCGGGTGCTCGCCCCGAAGGCCGACGCCGCCCGCCACCTGCACGAACTCACCGCGGACCGGGACCTGTCGGCGTTCGTGCTGTTCTCCTCCCTGACCGCCACCGTCGGTGGCGCGGGGCAGGCCAACTACGCCGCCGCCAACGCCTTCCTCGACGCCCTCGCCGAGTACCGGCGCGCCGCCGGGCTGCCCGCCACCTCGATCGCCTGGGGACCGTGGGGCGGCGACGGCATGGCCGCCCACGGCACCGTCCGCTCGTCCGCCCGCGCGATGGGCATGTCCCTCCTCGACCCCGACCGCGCGCTGACCGCGCTGCGCCGCGCCCTGGACGGCGGCGACACCACCGTCACCGTCGCCGACGTCGACTGGTCCGTGTTCGCGCCCGCGTTCACCGCGACCCGGCCCAGCGCCCTGCTGTCCGAGCTGCCCGAGGCGCGGCGCGGCACGGCCGCGCCCGCCGAGGCGGGCGCGGCCGACGGCTTCGCCGAGAAGCTGGCCGGCCTCACCGGCGGCGAACGCGAGCGCGCCCTCCAGGAGCTGGTGTGCGGCCAGGCCGCCGCGGTCCTCGGCTACGGCGGCGCCGACGCCGTCGAGCCCACCACCGCCTTCCGCGACCTCGGCTTCGACTCGCTCACCTCCGTCGACCTGCGCAACCGGATCAGCGGCGCCGCCGGGGTGCCGCTGCCGGCCACGCTCATCTTCGAC
This sequence comes from Streptomyces sp. NPDC029138, assembly GCF_055564375.1. Lineage (NCBI taxonomy): Bacteria > Bacillati > Actinomycetota > Actinomycetes > Kitasatosporales > Streptomycetaceae > Streptomyces > Streptomyces sp. NPDC029138. The sequence goes on along the minus strand of NZ_JBVHWM010000057.1, from coordinate 23,889 downwards.
TACGCCACCCCCGCCGCCCTCGCCAAGCACCTGGGCACCGAACTCGCGGGCGCCGACACCTCCGTGGACTCGGTCCTCGCCGACCTCGACCGGGTCGCGGCCCGGCTCGGCGACCTCACCGCCGAGGACATCGAGCAGGGACGGATCACCGCCCGCCTCCAGTCACTGCTGGGCGACCTGAACAAGACCCTCGGCCAGGACGCCGCCGCCGTCGCCGGACGGCTGGAGGAGGCCTCCGCGGACGACGTCTTCGCCTTCATCGACAACGAACTCGGCTCGGCGTGACCCCACCCTCCCACGACACCCCGGCCCCACCGCAGTCCACCTCTTCGCACAGGAGTGGCGACACCCGATGACCAACGACGAAAAGCTGCTCTCCTACCTCAAGCGGGTCTCCGCCGACCTGGCCCAGACCCGTCAGCGGCTGCGCGAGGTGGAGGGCCAGGACCGGGAGCCCATCGCCATCGTCGGGATGAGCTGCCGCTTCCCCGGCGGCGTGACCACCCCGGAGGAGTTCTGGCGGCTCGTCCACGACGGCACCGACGCCATCGGTGACTTCCCCGACGACCGGGGCTGGGACCTCGACGCGCTGTACGACCCCGACCCGGACGCCACCGGCAAGAGCTACGTCACGCGCGGCGGATTCCTGTCCGAAGCGGCCGGGTTCGAACCGGACTTCTTCGGCATCAGCCCCCGTGAGGCGGTCGCGATGGACCCCCAGCAGCGGCTGCTGCTGGAGGTGTCGTGGGAGGCCCTGGAACGTGCCCGCATCGCCCCCGACTCGGCGCACGGCGCCCGGATCGGGGTGTTCGCCGGCACCAACGGCCAGGACTACAAGGACCTGCTGGCGAGGATGCCGGAGGACAGCGAGGCAGCGCTCGGCACCGGCGTGCTGGCCGCCGTGATCTCCGGCCGGATCTCCTACACCCTGGGCCTGGAGGGCCCGGCCGTCACCGTCGACACCGCCTGCTCCTCGGCGCTCGTCGCCGTGCACCTGGCCGTCCAGGCGCTGCGCGACAAGGAGTGCACCCTCGCCCTGGCCGGTGGCGCCACCGTGATGGCCACGCCGGGCAACTTCATCGCCTTCAGCCGGCAGCGCGGCCTCGCCCTCGACGGCCGCTGCAAGTCCTTCGCGGACGCGGCGGACGGCACCGGCTGGAGCGAGGGCGCCGGCATGCTGGTGCTGGAACGGCTCAGCGACGCCCGCCGCAACGGCCACGAGGTGCTGGCCGTCGTCCGTGGCTCCGCCGTCAACCAGGACGGCGCCTCCAACGGCCTGACCGCCCCCAACGGCCCGTCCCAGCAGCGCGTCATCCGGGCCGCGCTCGCCGGGGCACGGCTCACCGCCGCCGACGTGGACCTGCTGGAGGCACACGGCACCGGCACCACGCTCGGCGACCCCATCGAGGCCCAGGCGCTGCTCGCCACCTACGGCCAGGACCGGCCCGCGGACACCCCGCTGTGGCTCGGCTCGGTGAAGTCCAACATCGGGCACACCCAGGCCGCGGCCGGCGTCGCCGGCATCGTCAAGGCCGTCATGGCGATGCGGCACCGCGTGCTGCCCAAGACGCTGCACGCCGACGAGCCGTCCACCAAGGTCGACTGGAGCCAGGGCCAGGTCCGGCTGCTGACGGAGAACCGGCCCTGGCCCGACCCCGGCCGCCCGCGCCGCGCCGCCGTCTCCTCCTTCGGCGCCAGCGGCACCAACGCGCACACCATCCTGGAGGAGGCCCCCGCCGAGGAACCGGCTCAGGCCGAGCCGCGCACGGCGCCGCCGCTGGTGCCGTGGGTGGTCTCCGGCCGGACCGAGCGCGCCCTGCGCGAGCAGGCCGCCCGCCTGGTCGCCGCCGCCGGCGAGCTGGACCCGGTGGACGTGGCGCACTCCCTGGCCGCCACCCGCACCGCCCACCCGTACCGGACCGTGGTCCTCGGCGCGGACCGGGACGGGCTCCTGGCGGCCATGACCCGGGTCGCCGACGGCGGTCCGGGCGCCGCCTCGGGCCGGGTCCGCAAGGGACAGACCGCCTTCCTGTTCACCGGGCAGGGCGCCCAGCGCGCCGGCATGGGCCGGGAGCTGCATGCGCACTTCCCCGTCTTCGCCCGCGCCTTCGACGAGATCTGCGCGCACTTCGGCGACGACGAACTGCGTGACCTCGTCCTCGGCGACGACCCCGAGCCGCTCAACCGCACCGCCCGCACCCAGACCGCGCTGTTCGCCTTCGAGGTCGCGCTGTACCGGCTGGTGGAGTCCTGGGGACTCACGCCCGACTACCTGGCCGGGCACTCCATCGGCGAGATCGCCGCCGCCCACGTGGCGGGCGTCCTGGACCTGAAGGACGCGACCGCACTGGTGGCCGCGCGCGGCCGGCTCATGCAGGCGCTGCCCGGGGGCGGCGCCATGATCGCCGTACGCGCCTCCGAGGAGGAGGTCCGCCCGCTGCTCACCGAGCGGGTCGGCATCGCCGCCGTCAACGGCCCCGGCTCCGTGGTGATCTCCGGCGACGCGGCCGAGGCCGAGGCGGTGGCCGCCCACTTCGCCAAGAGCCGCCGGCTGACGGTCTCGCACGCCTTCCACTCACCGCTCATGGAACCGATGCTGGACGGGTTCCGGGCGGTCGCCGAGTCCCTGACCTACCAGCGGGCCACCGTCCCGGTCGTCTCCAACGTCACCGGCGCCCTCGCCACCCAGGACATCGCCGGCCCCGACTACTGGGTGCGGCACGTGCGCGAGGCGGTCCGCTTCCACGACGGGATACGCGCCCTCGCCGCCGAGGGCGTCACCCGCTTCCTCGAACTCGGCCCCGACGCCGTGCTGACCGCCATGGCCCGCGAGTGCCTGGCCGCCGACGGCACCGACACCGACGCCGTACTCGCCGCCGCCACCCGCCGCGAGCGCGACGAGACCGAGACCCTGCTCACCGCCGTGGCCCAGCTGTACACCGGCGGGGCCGCCGTGGACTGGACCGCGCTGTTCACCGGCGCCCGCACCGTCGACCTGCCCACCACCGCCTTCCAGCGCGAGCGGTTCTGGCCCGAGACCGCAGCACCCGTCGGCGACGTCGGCTCCGCCGGCCTGGACCCCGCCGACCACCCGCTGCTCGGCGCGGCCACCGTGCTCGCCGACACCGACGGCGCCGTGCTCACGGGCCGGCTGTCGGTGCGCACCCACGCCTGGTTCGCCGACCACGTCGTCGGCGGCTCGGTCGTCGTCCCCGGCACCGCCATGGTCGAACTCGCCGTCCGCGCCGGCGACCAGGTCGGCTGCGGACGCCTGGAGGAACTCGCCCTGGAAATACCGCTGGTGCTGCCCCCGGACGACGGCGTGCGCGTCCAGGTCGCCGTCGCAGCGCCCGACCCGTCCGGCGCCCGCACCGTGCAGGTGTACGCCCGCGCCGAGAGCCTGCCCGCCGACGAGCCGTGGACCCTGCACGCCTCCGGCCTCCTCGCCGCGGACACCGGCACCCCGGGCAGCCGCCTGGACGTCTGGCCCCCCGAGGACGCCGAACCCCTCGACACGGACGGTCTGTACGAGCGGCACGCCGCCGCCGGACTGGAGTACGGGCCCGCCTTCCAGGCGCTGACCGCAGCCTGGCGGCGCGGCGAGGAGCTGTACGCCGAGGTACGGCTGCCGGAGCGGCCCGCCGCCGACGCGCCCCGCTTCGGCCTGCACCCGGCCGCCTTCGACGCGGCCCTGCACGCCCTCGCCCTGCTCGGCGACGGATCGGCGGACGACACCGCCCGGCTGCCGTTCATGTTCGCGGGCGTCACCCTGCACGCGGTCGGCGCCTCGGTGCTGCGGGCCCGGCTGGTACCCACCGGCAAACACGCCTTCGCCGTCGACCTGGCCGACGCCACCGGCGCCCCCGTCGCCACGGTCACCTCGCTGGCCTCCCGCCCGCTCACGAACCTGCGCGCCGCCCGCGACACGACGGCCGACGCCCTGTTCACCCTCGACTGGCAGCCGCTGCCCCTGGACGCCGACGCCCCCGACACCGCCCACCGGGTGCTGCACAGCACGCCCGGCACGGACGCCGCAGCCGTACGGCAGGCGCTGCACACCGCGCTCGCCGCCCTCCAGGACGACGACCCCCGCCCGCTGGCCGTCGTCACCCACGGCGCCGTCGGCGTCGCGGGGGAGGACGTGCCCGACCTGGCCGGCGCGGCCGTCTGGGGCCTGGTGCGGTCCGCGCAGTCGGAGAACCCGGACCGGTTCGTCCTGCTCGACCTCGAACCGGGCACGGACGCCGACGCCGTCCTGCCCGCCGCCCTCGCCACCGGCGAACCGCAGATCGCCGTGCGCGCCGGCACGGCCCACGCCGCCCGGCTGGTGCGCGCCGAAGTGCCCGCCGAATCAGCCGAGCCGGACCTCGACCCCGAGGGCACCGTCCTGCTCACCGGCGCCACCGGCGGACTGGGCCCCGTGCTCGCCCGCCACCTGGTCACCGCCCACGGCGTCCGGCACCTCGCCCTGCTCAGCCGGTCGGGCCGCGCCGACGACCTGATCGCCGAACTCGCCGCCCTCGGCGCCACCGCGACCGCCCACGCCTGCGACACCGCCGACCGCGACGGCCTCGCCGCCGTCCTCGCCGGCATCCCGGCCGAGCACCCGCTCACCGCGGTCGTCCACGCCGCCGGCGTCCTGGACGACGGCGTGGTGTCCTCGCTCACCCCCGAGCGGATCGACACGGTCCTCGCGCCGAAGGCGCTCGGCGCCCTCCACCTCCACGAACTCGCCGGAGATGTCCGGGCGTTCGTGCTGTTCTCGTCCGTCGCCGGCACCGTCGGCGCCCCCGGCCAGGGCAACTACGCCGCCGCCAACGCCCTCCTGGACGCCCTCGCCGCGCACCGCCACGCCCAGGGACTGCCCGCGCTGTCCCTGGCGTGGGGCCCCTGGGCCCCGTCGGGCGGCATGACCGGCTCCCTGGACGAGGCCGACCGCGCCCGGATGGCACGCGGCGGCATGACCGCCCTGTCGGCCGAGGAGGGCACCGCCCTGTTCGACCGGTCGCTGCACGCCGGCCGTCCCGCCCTGGCGCCGGTGCGGCTCAGCCTGCCCGCGCTGCGCGCCCAGGGCAGCGGCCTCGCCCCCGTCTTCCGCGCGCTGGCGGGCCGCCCGGTGCGCCGGGAGGCCGTCGCCGAGGGCGCCGACGCCGGCTTCGCCGAGCGCATGGCCGCCCTCGGCGACGAGGAGCGCGCCGAGGCGCTGCTGCACACGGTCCGCACCCATGTCGCCGCCGTGCTCGGGCACGCCAACCCGGAGAGCGTGGAGACCGACCGGGCCTTCAAGGACCTCGGCTTCGACTCGCTCGCCGCCATCGAGCTGCGCAACTCCCTCTCCGCCGAGCTGGACCAGCGGCTCGCCGCCACCCTCGTCTTCGACCACCCCTCACCCGAAGCGCTCGCCGCCCACCTCGGCACCCTGGTCGACGGCGGCGCCCGGACCGGGGCCCGCCGGGGACGTCGTACTGTCAAGGCCCGCGCGGACGAGCCGCTGGCCATCGTGGGAATGGCGTGCCGCTACCCGGGCGACGTCCGCACCCCGCAGGACCTGTGGCGGCTGGTCGCCGACGGCACCGACGCCATCACCGCGTTCCCCGCCAACCGGGGCTGGGACGTGGACCGCGTCGTCGACCCCACCCGGCAGCGCCCCGACACCTCCTACGTCGGCGAGGGCGGATTCCTGCACGGCGCGGGCGAGTTCGACGCCGCGTTCTTCGGCATCAGCCCCAAGGAAGCCCTCGTCATGGACCCGCAGCAGCGGCTGCTGCTGGAGGCGTCCTGGGAAGCGCTGGAGAACGCGGGCATCGACCCGCACAGCCTCAAGGGCAGCCGCACCGGTGTGTTCGCCGGCGTCCAGTACCACGACTACTTCGGCAGCTTCGGATCCGGCAGCATCATCTCCGGCCGCGTCGCCTACACCCTCGGCCTGGAGGGGCCGTCACTGTCCGTCGACACGGCCTGCTCCTCCTCGCTGGTGGCGCTGCACCTGGCCGCCCAGTCGCTCAGGCAGGGCGAGTCCGGCCTCGCCCTGGTCGGCGGCGTCGCCGTCATGGCCACCCCGGAGACCTTCATCGAGTTCAGCCGGCAGGGCGCGCTCGCCCCCGACGCCCGCACCCGCGCCTTCGCCGACGCGGCGGCCGGGACCGTGTGGGGCGAGGGCGTCGGCGTCCTGGTCGTGGAACGCCTCTCCGACGCCCGCCGCAACGGCCACGAGGTGCTGGCCGTCGTCCGCGGCACCGCCGTCAACCAGGACGGCGCCTCCAACGGCCTCACCGCCCCCAACGGCCCGTCCCAGGAACGCGTCATCCTCGAAGCGCTGGAGAACGCCCGCCTCACCACCGCCGACGTCGACGTGGTGGAGGCGCACGGCACGGGTACGACGCTGGGCGACCCGATCGAGGCACAGGCCCTGCTGGCCACCTACGGGCAGGAGCGCTCCCCGGACGGCCCGCTGTGGCTCGGATCGATCAAGTCCAACATCGGGCACACCCAGGCCGCCGCCGGTGTCGCGGGCGTCATCAAGATGGTCATGGCGATGCGCAACGGGGTCCTCCCGAAGACCCTGCACGTGGACCAGCCGTCCACGAAGGTCGACTGGGACGCCGGACAGGTGCGCCTGCTGACCGAGCAGCGGGACTGGCCGCAGCACGGCCGGCCGCGCCGGGCCGGTGTGTCGTCCTTCGGCATCAGCGGCACCAACGCGCACGTCATCCTCGAACAGGCCCCGCCCACCCCCGCCGAGCCGGACCGCACCGGACCCCAGGATCTCGCCGTGCCGTGGCTGCTCACCGCCAAGACGCCCGCCGCGCTCGCCGGCCAGGCCGCCGCGCTCCTCGGCCACCTCGACACGCACCCCGGGCTCGATCCGTCCGACGTCGGCTGGACCCTCGCCACCACCCGCGCCCGCTTCCCGTACCGGGCCGCGATCACCGGAGCCGACACGGCCGAACTGCGCGGCGCCCTCGCCGCGCTGGCCGACGGCAGCACCGCCCGCACCCTCGCCGAAGGCACCGCGACCGGCCGCGCCCGGCCCGTGTTCGTCTTCCCCGGCCAGGGCTCCCAGTGGCCCGGCATGGCCACCGAACTCCTCGAGGAATCCCCGGTGTTCGCCGCCCGCATGGCCGAGTGCGCCGCCGCCCTCGCGCCGTACACCGACTGGGACTTCGCCACCGAGCTGCGCGGCGACCTCGACCGTGTGGACGTCGTCCAGCCGCTGCTGTGGGCCGTGATGGTGTCCCTCGCGCACACCTGGAGCACGTACGGCGTCACCCCGGCCGCGGTCATCGGCCACTCCCAGGGCGAGATCGCCGCCGCCTGCGCGGTCGGCGCGCTGTCCCTGGAGGACGGCGCCCGCGTCGTCGCCCTGCGGTCCCAGGCCATCGCCGAGCTGCTGTCCGGCTCGGGCGGCATGATGTCCGTCGGCGAGGGCGCCGACGCGGTCCGCGCCCGGCTCGCCGCCTGGGACGGCCGGCTGTCCGTCGCCGCCGTCAACGGCACCGCCTCCACGGTGGTGTCCGGCGACGCCGACGCCCTGGACGAACTCCTCGCGCAGCTCCGGGAGGAGAAGGTCCGCGCCAAGCGGCTGCCCGTGGACTACGCCTCCCACAGCGCCCACGTCGAGACCCTGCGCGAGCGCCTCGCCGAGGTCCTCGACGGCATCGAGCCGCGCGCCACCCAGGTGCCGTTCTACTCGACGGTCACCGGCGGCCCGCTCGACACCACCGAACTCGGTGCCGGGTACTGGTACACCAACCTGCGCGGCACCGTGCTGTTCGAGCAGGCGGTGCGCGCGGCCGTCGCCGACGGGCACCACCTGTTCATCGAGTCCAGCCCGCACCCTGTGCTCACCGTCGGCATCCAGGAGACCGACGACGCCGTGGCCGCCGTGGGCTCCCTGCGCCGCGACGAAGGCGGCCGGGACCGGTTGCTGACCGCCCTGGGCGAGGCGTTCACCCACGGCGCGGGCGTCGACTGGGCCGCCGTCGCCGAGGGCCGCCGGCCGCGCCGCGTCCCGCTGCCCGGCTACGCCTTCCAGCGCGAGTGGTACTGGCTCGACTCCACCGCGAGCGGCGCCGACGTCACCTCCGCCGGCCTCGCCCCCACCGACCACGCCCTGCTCGGCGCCGCGATGGTACGGGCCGACAGCGAGGGCGTCGTCCTCGCCGGCCGGCTCTCCCCGGGCACCCAGCCCTGGCTGGAGGACCACCGGGTCGGCGGCCGGCTGCTCTTCCCCGGCACCGGGCATCTGGAACTCGCGCTGCGCGCCGGCGACCAGGTCGGCTGCGGCGACATCGCCGAACTCACCCTGCACGCACCGCTGGTCCTGCCCGACCACGGCGCCGTCCAGCTCCAGGTCACCGTGGGCCCGCCGGAGGGGGAGACCCGCCCGGTCACCATCTGGTCGCGGCCGGAGAACCCCGACGAGGACCTGCCGTGGACCCGGCACGCCGACGGCCTGCTCGCCCCGACCGGCACGCTCGCCGCCGGCCCCGAACCGCTCACCGCCTGGCCCCCGCGGGGCGCCCAACCGGTACCGCTCGACGGCCTGTACGACGAACTCGCCGCCCTCGGCCTCGGCTACGGCCCCCTCTTCCAGGGCCTGCGCGCCGCCTGGCGCACCCCGGACGGGCTGTACGCGGAGGTCGCGACCGACGCGGCACCCGACGGCTTCGCCCTGCACCCGGCCCTGTCGGACGCCGCCCTGCACACCGTCGGCCTCACCGACGCCGCCGGCGACGAGGCCCTGCTGCCGTTCGCCTGGTCCGGGGTACGGCTGTACGCCACCGGCGCGACCGCGCTGCGCGTCCATGTCCGGCCCACCGGCGAGGGCACCGTCTCGCTCACGCTCGCCGACCCCACCGGCGCGCCGGTCGCCGCCGTCGACGCGCTCACCCTGCGGCCCCTGCGGACCGAGGCCCTGGCCGCCGCCGCTCGTTCGGCCCGCGCGGGCGCGCTGTACCGGGTCACCTGGGTGCCGGCCCCCTCGGCCGCGCCCGCCGACGCGGCACCGGAGGTGGTGCGCGCCCCGGCCGGCACGAGCGCCGCCGAGGCGCGGGCGGCCGTCGACGCGGTCCTCGACCAGCTGCGCACCCGGCTCGCCGCCGACGACGTCACTCTGGTCGTCGTCACCGGCACCGACCCGGCGGGAGCCGCGGCCGGCGGCCTGGTCCGCTCCGCCCAGTCGGAGAACCCCGGCCGGATCGTGCTCGTCGAGGCCGAGGCGGAGGCCGAGGAGGAGTTGGACGCCGAACGCCTCGCCGAGGCAGTGGCCACCGGCGAACCGCATCTGGCCTTCCGTGACGGCGCGTGGTACGTCCCCCGGTTGTCCCGCGTGACGGCCACCGACGACACGCGGACGGACGCCGGTCAGCTCTCCGGCCTGGGCTCCGGCACCGTTCTGCTCACCGGTGCCACCGGCGCCCTCGGACGGATTCTCGCCCGCCACCTGGTCGCCGAGCGGGGCGTCCGGTACCTGCTGCTGGTCAGCCGCGGCGGCGCCCCGGACGACCTCGTCGCCGAACTCACCGCGCTGGGCGCCGAGGTGACGAGCGCCGCCTGCGACGTCGCCGACCGGGCCGCCCTCGCCGCCGTGCTGGACGCCGTACCGGCCGACCGGCCGCTGACCGCCGTGATCCACGCGGCCGGCGTCCTCGCCGACGGCGTGCTCACCTCCCTGACGCCGGAGCGGATGGACACGGTGTTCCGGCCCAAGGCCGATGCCGCCTGGAACCTGCACGAACTCACCGCCGGCCCGGACCTCGCGGCGTTCGTGCTGTTCTCCTCGTCCGCCGCCACGCTCGGTTCGCCGGGCCAGGCGAACTACGCCGCCGCCAACGCCTACCTCGACGCCCTCGCCGTGCACCGCCGTACCCTCGGACTGCCCGCCCACTCCCTGGCCTGGGGCCTGTGGGCGCAGGCCGGCGGCATGACCGGCACCCTCGACGAGACGGACCTCACGCGCATCGCCCGCGGCGGTGTCGCCCCGCTGGAGACCGAGGAGGGCGTCGCCCTCTTCGACGCCGCCCTGCGCGGGGCCGACCCCGCCGTGCTGCCGGTGAAGCTGGACCTGGCCTCCCTGCGGGCCCAGGGCGAGGGCCTGGCCCCGCTGTTCCGCGCCCTGGTGCCCGTACGACGGGCCGGTGCGGCCACCGGGCCGGGCGCGGGCGGTGGCGCCGACGGTCTGCGGGACCGGCTCGCCGGGCTGCTGGAGGCGGAGCGCGAACCGTTCCTCACCGAACTGGTGCAGAGCCATGTCGCGACCATCCTCGGCTACCGCTCCGCCCAGGACGTCGGCCGCACCCTGGCCTTCCGGGAACTCGGCTTCGACTCGCTGGCCGCCGTCGAACTGCGCAACCGGCTCTCCGCGGCCACCGGCCTCCGGCTGCCCGCCACCCTCGTGTTCGACCACCCCACCCCCGCCGAACTCGCCCGCCACCTGCTCGGCGAACTCACCGGCACCCTCGCCGAGACCACCGCCCGCACCGCCCCCCGGGACATCGCCGCAGACGAGCCGATCGCCGTGATCGGCATGGCCTGCCGCTTCCCCGGCGGCATCGCCTCCCCGGAGGACCTGTGGCGGCTGGTGGCCGAAGGCCGGGACGCCATCGGCGAGTTCCCGACCGACCGCGGCTGGGACGTCGAGAACCTCTACGACCCGACCCTGGACCGGCCCGGCACCAGCTACACCCGGCACGGCGCCTTCCTGTACGACGCCGCCGACTTCGACCCGGCGTTCTTCGCCATGGACGACGAGGAGGCCCTGGTCACCGACCCCCAGCAGCGGCTGCTGCTGGAGACCTCCTGGGAGGCGCTGGAGCGGGCCTCCATCGACCCCGCCACCCTGCGCGGCTCCGACACCGGCGTGTTCGCGGGCGTCATGTACCACGACTACTTCGGCAGCTTCGGTTCCGGAAGCGTGGTCTCCGGCCGGGTCGCCTACACCCTCGGCCTGGAGGGCCCGACCCTGTCCGTCGACACGGCCTGCTCCTCCTCGCTGGTGGCGCTGCACCTGGCCGCGCAGTCGCTGCGACAGGGCGACTGCTCCCTTGCGCTGGCCGGGGGCGTGACCGTCATGGCCACCCCGGGCACCTTCGTGGAGTTCAGCCGGCACCGGGGCCTGTCCCGCGACGGCCGCTGCAAGCCGTTCGCGGACGCCGCCGACGGCACCGGCTTCGGCGAGGGCGCAGGCGTCCTGCTGCTGGAACGGCTCTCCGACGCCCGCCGCAACGGCCGTAAGATCCTCGCCGTGCTGCGCGGCACCGCCGTCAACCAGGACGGCGCCTCCAACGGCATCAGCGCCCCTAACGGCCCCGCCCAGCAGCGCGTCATCCGCCGCGCCCTGCGGGCGGCCGGCGTCCCGGCGGCCGAGGTCGACGTGGTCGAGGCGCACGGCACCGGCACCACCCTCGGCGACCCCATCGAGGCCCAGGCGCTGATCGCCACGTACGGCGCCGAGCACACCGAGGACCGCCCGCTGTGGCTCGGCTCGGTCAAGTCCAACCTGGGGCACACCCAGGCCGCCGCCGGTGTCGCCGGTGTCATCAAGATGGTCGAGGCCCTGCGTGCCGAGACCCTGCCGGCCAGCCTCGGCGTCGACCGGCCCTCCCGGCACGTGGAGTGGGAGGGCGGCAACGTCCGCCTGCTCACCGAGAACCGCCCCTGGCCCGACCCGGGCCGCCCGCGTCGCGCCGGCGTCTCCTCCTTCGGCATCTCCGGCACCAACGCCCACGTGATCATCGAGGCCGCGCCGCCCGCCGAGGAACCTGCCCAGGAGTCCCCGGCGCCGCCGACCGACCTCGTGCCGTGGCTGTTCTCCGGCCACACACCGGACGCTCTGCGCGCCCAGGCCGCACGGCTGCTGGAGCACCTGGCCGCCGCCCCGGACGCCGACCCGCACCGCCTCGCCGGCGCGCTCGCCCACGCCCGCACCCGGCTCGGCCACCGGGCCGCCGTCCTCGGCCGCACCCGCGACGAACTGACCGCGGACGTCCGGGCCCTGGCGGAGGGCCGTACCCCGCGGGCCGGCGTCCTCGGCACCGCCACCGACGGCCGGCTCGCCTTCCTCTTCTCCGGCCAGGGCTCACAACTGCCGGGCATGGGCACCGGCCTCGCGGCGGCCTTCCCGGCCTTCGCCGCCGCCTTCGAGGAGGTCCGGGCACAGCTCGACCCGCTGCTGGACCGGCCGCTCGCCGACGTCCTGGGCTCCGCCGAGCTGCTGGAGCGCACCGAGTACACCCAGCCCGCGCTGTTCGCCGTGGAAGTCGCCCTGTACCGGCTGCTGGAGTCGTTCGGCGTCCGGCCCGACCTGCTCGCCGGGCACTCCGTCGGCGAGTTCGCCGCCGCCCATGTCGCCGGAGTGCTCGACCTCAAGGACGCCTGCACCCTCGTCGCCGCCCGGGGACGCCTCATGCAGGCCCTGCCCGAGGGCGGCACGATGATCGCCGTACGCGCCACCGAGGACGAGATCACGCCGCTGCTGGGGGACGGCGTGGGGATCGCGGCCGTCAACGGGCCCACGTCCGTCGTCGTCTCCGGACCCGCCGGACCCGCCCGTGCCCTGGCCGCCCGGTTCGAGCGCACCAGGGAACTGGCCGTCAGCCACGCCTTCCACTCGGAGCTGATGGAGCCGATGCTGGCCGAGTTCCGCGAGATCGCCGCGCCCCTGTCGTACGGGACGCCGCGCATCCCGCTGGTGTCCACCGTGACCGGAGCCCCGGCCGCCCCCGACGAGCTGTCCACGCCCGAGTACTGGGTACGGCACGCCCGTGAGGCCGTCCGCTTCGCCGACGCCGTCACCGCCCTGCACGCGGCCGGCGCACGGCACTTCGCGGAGGTCGGCCCGGGCAGCGCGCTGACCGCCGCGGTCGGCGAGTGCCTGCCCGACGGGACGGCCGTCGTACCGCTGCTGCGCAAGGACCGCGAGGAGACCGAAGCCCTGCTCACCGGGCTCGCCGCCCTGCACGTGCACGGCCGCGCCGTGGACTGGGCGCCGCTGCTGCCCCACCGGGACGGCTCGGACCTGCCGACCTACGCCTTCCAGCGCGGCCGCTACTGGATGACCGGCGACGTCGGCCTGCCCCGCCCGGCCGCCGACCACCCGCTGCTCGGCACCGCCGTCGAACTCGCCGGCGCCGACGGCACTCTCCACACCGGCCGGCTCTCCCTCGCCGACCATCCGTGGCTCGCCGACCACAGCGTCGGCGGGGTGCCGCTGCTGCCGGGCACCGCCTTCGTCGAGATGGCCCTCGCCGCCGGTGCCGGCGTCGACTGCGGCACGGTGGAGGACCTGACCGTCACCGAACCGCTGCCGCTGCCCGAGGACGGCGCCGTCCGCCTCCAGTGCACGGTCGGCGAACCCGATGCGACGGGCGCCCGCGCCTTCCGTGTGTACGCCGCCGCGGCCGACGGCGACCCGTGGACCACCCACGCCACCGGCACGCTCCGCCCCGCCGAGGACAGGCCCGGCCACGACCTCACGGCCTGGCCGCCGCCCGGCGCCGAACCGGTCGACCTGGACGGCGTCTACGACCGGCTGGCCGAACTGGGCGCCGAGTACGGGCCCCGCTTCCAGGGCCTGCGCGCGGCCTGGCGGCTCGGCGACGAGGCGTACGCCGAGGTCGCCGTCCCTACCGACGGGGCCGCGTTCGGCCTGCACCCGGCGCTGTTCGACGCCGCCCTGCACACCATCGGGCTGCGCGCCGGAGCCGAGGAGCGCATGACGCTGCCGTTCGCCTGGAACGGCGTGGAGCTGTACGCGCCGGGCGCCACCGCCCTGCGGGTGCGGATCGCCCCGGCCGACACCGGCGCGGTGCGCATCGAGGCCGCCGACGACACCGGGCGGCCGGTGCTCCGGGTGGCGTCTTTGTCGCTGCGGGAGGTGGACCCGGAGCGGATCGCCGCGGCCGCCGCCGGCGGACACGACGACCTGTTCGCGCTCGACTGGGTGCGCGTCTCCGTGCCCGCGGCCCCGCAGGCCGGGCGGTGGACCGTTCTCGGCCCCGGCCGGCAGGAGCTGGCCGATGCCCTGGCCGGCGAGGTCGCCGAGGTCGCCGTCGCCGACGACCTCGCCCAGGCCGCCGGACAGGCCTCCGACACCCTGGTCGTCGTGCACAGCGGCGGCGACGGGGCGGACGCGGTCCGGGCCGGTGTCCGGCAGTTGCTCGCCCTGGTGCAGGACTGGCTGGCCGACGCCCGGTTCGCCGACACCACCCTGGTGGTGGCGACGCGCGGTGCGACCGGCCCGGGGGACGTCACCGACCCCGGTGCCGCCGCCGCGTGGGGCCTGATCCGCTCCGCCCAGTCCGAACACCCCGACCGCCTGGTCCTCGCCGACCTGGACGACACCGACGCCTCCCGCCGTCTGCTGCCCTCCGCCGTCGCCTCGGGCGAACCCCAACTGGCCCTGCGGGACGGCGGATCGAGCGTCCCCCGGCTGGTGCGCGCGCCGCGCCTGGCCGACCCCGCCCCGGCCGACTTCTCCGGCGGCGTCCTCGTCACCGGCGGCACCGGCGCCCTGGGCCGGCTGGTCGCCCGGCACCTGGTCACCGCGCACGGCGCCGAGCGGCTGGTGCTGCTCAGCCGTGGCGGACCCGACGCGCCCGGCGCGGCCGACCTGCGGCAGGAACTCACCGCGCTCGGCGCCCAGGTGACCGTCGTCGCCTGCGACGCCGCCGACCGGGCCGCCCTCGCCCGCGTCCTGGACGAGCACCCGGTCTCCGCCGTCGTGCACACCGCGGGCGTCCTCGCCGACGCCGTCCTCACCTCGCTCACCCCCGAGCGGCTGGACGCGGTGCTGCGGCCGAAGCTGGACGCCGCCTGGCACCTGCACGAACTGACCCGCGAGCGGCCCCTGACCGCGTTCGTGCTGTTCTCCTCCGCCGCGGGCCTGCTCGGCAGCCCCGGCCAGGCCGGCTACGCCGCCGGCAACACCTTCCTCGACGCCCTCGCCGCCCACCGCAGGTCGCTCGGCCTGCCCGCGGTCTCGCTGGCCTGGGGTGCCTGGGCGGGCAGCGGCGGCATGGCCGACCGGCTCGGCGACACCGACGCCCGCCGCATGGCCACCGGCGGGGTGCTCGCCCTCGACGCGGAGACGGGGCTCGCCCTGTTCGACACGGGCGTGGGCCGCGCCGAACCGGTGCTGCTGCCGGCCCGCCTGGACCTCGCCCCGCGCGAGGCCGCCCGGGTCGCCCCGCTGCTGCGCTCCCTGGTGCGGGCGCCGCGCCGGACCGGGCCCGGGGCGTCGGCCGCCGCGTCGGCGCTGCGCCGCGAACTGGCCGCGCTCGCGCCCGACGAGCGGACCGAACGGCTGCTGCGGCTGGTGCGGGACGAGGCCCGGGCGGTGCTCGGCATCGAGGAGTTCGAGGCCGACCTGCCCTTCAAGGACCTCGGCTTCGACTCGCTGACCGCCGTGGAGTTCCGCAACCGGCTCAACGAGGCCACCGGCCTCCGGCTGACCGCCACGCTCGTCTTCGACCACCCCACACCGGCCGCGCTCACCGACCACCTCGCCGGCGAGCTGACCCCGCGTACCGGCGACGGCCCGCGCGCCGAGGAGGACACCGTGCGGGCCGCGCTCGCCGCGATCCCGGTGGGACGGCTGCGCGAGGCCGGACTGCTGGACAGCCTGCTCGAACTCGCCGGACTGCGGCCCGCGCCGGAGCCGGCCGACGACGACGAACCCGGCCGCGCGTCGATCGACGCGATGGACGCCGAGAGCCTGATCAGCATGGCGCTCGACGATCTCGTCGGGGACGACGACGCGCTGTGACGACGCGCAGTGGAGCCGAGCCGAGGCGGCGTTCCGTGAAGCCGCGCAGAGACGACGTGCTGTGACGACGCCCGTGACAAGGAAGAGGACCATGGCCGAGTCCGAGAAGCCGGACACCAGGATGGTCGAGGCGCTGCGCGCCTCGCTGAAGGAGATCGAGCGGCTGCGGGAACGCAACCGCGCGCTGACCGCGGCGGCCCGGGAACCGATCGCGATCGTCGGCATGGCCTGCCGCTACCCGGGCGGAGTCCGGTCCCCCGAGGACCTGTGGCGGCTGGTCGCGGACGGCGCGGAGGGCATCACCCCGTTCCCCGACGACCGCGGCTGGGACCCGGACCTGTACGACCCGACGCCGGGCGTGCCGGGCCGCTCCGCCACCCGGGAGGGCGGGTTCCTGCACGACGCCGGGGACTTCGACGCCGCGTTCTTCGGCATCAGCCCGAACGAGGCCCTCGTCATGGACCCGCAGCAGCGGCTGCTGCTCGAAGGCTCCTGGGAGGCGCTGGAGAACGCCGGCATCGACCCCGTCTCGCTGCGCGGCAGCCGCACCGGCGTGTTCGCGGGCGTCATGTACCACGACTACTTCGGCAGCTTCGGCTCGGGCAGCATCGTCTCCGGCCGCGTCGCCTACACCCTCGGCCTGGAGGGGCCGACGCTCAGCGTCGACACCGCCTGCTCCTCGTCGCTGGTCACGCTGCACCTGGCCGCGCAGGCGCTGCGGCAGGGCGAGTGCACCCTGGCGCTGGCCGGGGGAGTGACGGTGATGGCCTCGCCGGGCACGTACGTGGAGTTCAGCCGGCAGGGCGCCCTCTCCCCGGACGGGCGCTGCCGCTCCTTCGCCGACGACGCGGCCGGTACCGGCTTCTCCGAGGGACTGGGCGTCCTGGTGCTGGAACGGCTGAGCGACGCGCGGCGCAACGGCCACGAGGTGCTGGCCGTCGTCCGTGGCTCCGCCGTCAACCAGGACGGCGCGTCCAACGGTCTGACCGCGCCGAACGGTCCGTCGCAGCAGCGGGTGATCCGGCAGGCGTTGGCGTCCGCCCGGTTGTCGGCGGCCGACGTGGACGTGGTGGAGGCGCACGGTACGGGTACGACGCTGGGCGATCCGATCGAGGCGCAGGCGCTGCTGGCCACCTACGGCCAGGAGCGCACCGGACCGCTGTGGCTGGGGTCGGTGAAGTCCAACATCGGGCACACGCAGGCCGCCGCCGGTGTCGCGGGCGTCATCAAGATGGTGTTGGCGATGCGCAACGGCGTGCTGCCGAAGACCCTGCACGTGGACCAGCCGTCGACCAAGGTCGACTGGGACGCGGGACAGGTGCGCCTGCTGACGGAGGAACAGCCCTGGCCCCGGACGGACCGTTCGCGCCGCGCGGGCATCTCCTCCTTCGGGATCAGCGGCACCAACGCCCACGCCATCATCGAGGAGGCGCCCGCGCAGGACCCGGCGGACGCCGAACCGGACGCCCCGGCGGTCGTCTGGCCCCTGTCCGCCCGCTCCGCACCGGCCCTGCCCGCGCAGGCCGAGCGCCTGCACGCCTTCCTGGCGGACCGGCCCGAGCTGCACCCGGCGGCCGTCGCACGGGCCCTCGGCACCCGCCGCACCGCCTTCGACCATCGCGCGGCCGTCACCGGCACCGACCGGGACCAGCTCCTGGCCGGACTGCGCGCCCTCGCCGACGGTACGCCCGCCCCCACGGCCGCCGCAGGCAGGGCGCGGGCCGGCACCCGTACGGCGTTCCTGTTCACCGGCCAGGGCGCCCAGCGCCTCGGCATGGGCCTCGAACTGCGCGCCCGCTACAAGGTGTTCGCCGACGCCTTCGACGCGATCGACGCCCGGCTCGGCCTGGACCTGGCCCGGGTGCTGGCCGGCGACGACGCCGACGCCGTCCACCGCACGCGGTACGCGCAGACGGCGCTGTTCGCCTTCGAGGTGGCCCTGTTCCGGCTGCTGGAGTCCTTCGGCGTGCGGCCCGACGTCCTGGCCGGGCACTCCGTCGGGGAACTCGCCGCCGCCCATGTGTCCGGCGTCCTCGACCTGGACGACGCCTGTGCCCTGGTCGCCGCCCGGGGACGGCTCATGCAGGCGCTGCCGGAGGGCGGCGCGATGGTCGCCGTACAGGCCACCGAGGACGAGGTACGGCCGCTGCTGGACGACCGTGTCGGGCTCGCCGCCGTCAACGGGCCGTCCGCCGTGGTGCTCTCGGGTGAGGAGGAGGCGGTGCTCGCCGCCGCCGAGGGCTTCGCGAAGACCAAGCGGCTCGCCGTCTCGCACGCCTTCCACTCGCCGCTGATGGACGGCATGCTCGACGATTTCCGGGCGGTGGCCGAGAAGCTGACGTACCACCAGCCGCGCATCCCGCTGGTGTCCACCCTCACCGGGCGCCCCGCCGACGGCGAGCGGCTGCGCGATCCCGGCTACTGGGTGCGGCACGTGCGGGAGACGGTCCGGTTCGCCGACGCCGTCGCCGCCCTCACCGCCTCGGGCGTCGGCCGCTTCGTGGAACTCGGGCCCGACGCCGTGCTGACCGGCCTCGCCCGCGAGTGCCCGGACACCGACGGCGCCGTCCTCGTCGCCCTCGGCCGGCGCCACGGCAGCGAGCCCGTGGCCCTCATGTCGGGTCTGGCCCGGCTGTACACCGACGGCCTCGCCCCCGACTGGGCGGCCCTCTTCCCCGGTACGGCCCGCGCCGACCTGCCCACCTACGCGTTCCGGCACGAGCGGTACTGGCTGAACGCCGACGTGGCCCTCACCGCCCCTCCGGCGGCCGAGCCCGCGCTGTCCGCGCCGGCCGTCGGCGCCGTGGACGCCGAGCCGCTCCGACAGCGGCTCGCCGGTGTCCCGCCGGCCGAGCAGGAGGCGCTGCTGACCGAGGTGATCCGGGCCCGGACCGCAGCGATCCTCGGACACGCGGGACCGGAGGCCGTCGAACCCGACGCCGTCTTCCTGGAGATCGGTATGGACTCCGTCTCCGCGGCCGAACTCCGTGGCGCCCTCGGTACCGCACTGGGCAGCACCCTGCCGGCCGGTGCCGTCTTCGACCACCGCACCCCGGCCGCCCTCGCCACCGCCCTGCGCGGGCACCTGGCCGACGGCGCTCCGGACCCGGTCGGCGCCGGTGACCTCGAATCGGTCGGCGGGCTGGTGCGGCGCGCGGCGGCCGACGGGCGGATGGACCGGGCCATCGACCTCCTGCGCACCGTCGCCGAGATCCTCCCCGGCTTCTCCTCCCTGGCCGAACTCGGTACGGTCGCCGACCCGGTGCGGCTGGCCACCGGCGACGCCGCCCCACGGCTCGTCTGCCTGCCCTCGCCGATGGCACTCGGCGGCGCCCACCAGTACGCCCGGTTCGCCCGGCACTTCCACGGCCGCCGTGACGTCCTGGTGCCGGCGGTGCCCGGCTTCGGCCCCGGTGAGGCGCTGCCGCGTTCCGTGGACGCGGTGGTGGAGGTGGTCGTCGAGGGCATCCGCCGGGCCTGCCCGGACGAGCGGCCGTACGTGCTCGTCGGCTACTCCTCCGGCGGCCAGTTCGCCCACGCGGCGGCCGAGATCATGGAGAAGGCCGGACAGCCGGCCGCCGGCGTGGTGCTGCTGGACACCTATCTGCCCGGGGACGACGGCAAGGACGACCTGTGGCGGCAGATGTTCGACGGCATGCTGGACCGCGAGTCGGCCCTCGGCGGCTTCGGGACCGCCCGCCTCGCCGCCATGAGCCGCTACAGCGACCTGATCCAGCACTGCCTGCCCGGCGCCCTGACGGCACCCGTGCTGTTCGTACGGCCCACGCGGTCCTTCGCCACCGGCACCGGCGACTGGCGGGCGACATGGCCCACGGAGCACGAGCCGGCCGACGTACCCGGCACGCACTTCACGATGCTGGAGGACCGCGCGGAGGCCACCGCCGAGGCGGTGGAGTCGTGGCTGACGGCGACGGAAGCCGGGCGCACGTCCTGAAAAAGGGGACGGCCGAAAGAGAAGGGGCGAGGGCGGCCGAAAGGCCGCCCGCGCCCCGCCTTTTTCTTCACTCGCCGGCCTCGCGGAAATGCGCCAACCACGCGTGGATATCACATCGGATACTGTCCGGATCGACACCTAATTGCAGGGCGATTTCATCCGCGGCCGATTCCGGCTGCCAGCCGCTCCGCTGGAGCGCCAGCCACATCGTCGTACCGCGTGGGCCGCACCGGTGCCGCTTCCCGGTGCGCCGGGAGAACAGCTCAAGATATCCGTCGGGCCGGACCCGGGCGGTCAGTTCGTGCTCAGGCCTGATGGCCATGGGACTTCCCATCTTACGTGGATTTCTGCGGACGGTTTCGACCGTACCCGCGCACACGCCCCGGGACACGGGTGGCAACCGGCCCTTTCCAAGGGGAGTCAAATATGCGGACAAGGGTGATGACACCGCTGCACAAAGGTGGCGGGCCCCCGACGAAACCTTCCGGTCCGAGGTAGAGAAACCTCTACCTCGAACCGGCCGGACAATGCCAATGTGCCGCGGGCCCGGCGTTCCTAATGTGGTCCGCAGACACCGCGTGAGTAGCGCGAAATCTCGTAGGGGAGCCCCAGTGCACACTTCACACGACCTCCGCCGGGCGGAGGCGGTACGGCTGGACGCCGTGTCGAAGACCTATGGCCGGGGAGACAGCCAGGTGGCCGCGCTCCGCGGGCTCACCATGAGCTTCGCCGACGGCACCTTCACCGCCGTCATGGGACCGTCCGGATCGGGCAAGAGCACCTTCCTGCACTGCGCCGCGGGACTCGTCCAGCCCACCTCCGGCACGGTCACCGTCGGCGGCACCGACCTCGCCGGCCTGGACGACACCCGGCTGACCAAGCTGCGCCGCGACCGGATCGGCTTCATCTTCCAGTCCTTCAACCTGCTGCCCGCGCTGACGGTCATGCAGAACATCACCCTGCCGCTGCAACTGGCCGGCCAGCGGCCCGACAAGAGCCTGATCCGCAATGTCGTGCAGCGCGTGGGCCTGGCAGAGCGGCTCGGCCACCTGCCGTCCCAGCTGTCCGGCGGCCAGCAGCAGCGCGTCGCCATCGCCCGCGCCCTGGTGACCCGCCCCGCCGTGGTCTTCGCCGACGAGCCCACCGGCGCCCTGGACACCCGCACCGCCGCCTCCGTGCTCGCCCTGCTGCGCGAGTCCGTCGACACCGCCCGCCAGACGCTGGTCATGGTCACCCACGACCCGGTGGCCGCCTCCTACGCCGACCGCGTGGTCTTCCTCGCCGACGGCGCCTTCGCCGGCGAACTGCCCCGGCCGACGGCCGACGCCGTCGCCGCCCGGATGACCCGGCTCGGCGCCTGGGAGGACGACACGCACCGGCAGAGCGCGGCGCAGCCCTCGGGAGGGCGGTACTGATGTGGCGCCTGGCACTGCGCACCCTGAAGTTCCGCAGGACGAGCTTCGTCGCGACCTTCCTCGCCATGTTCCTCGGCGCCGCGATCGTCATCGGCTGCGGCGGCCTGATGGAGACGGGCGTCCGCATGGCGGCCGACCCGCAGCGCCTGAACGGCGCACCGGTCGTCGTCACCGGTGAACAGACCTACGACTCCACGGCCCTGACCGAGCGTCACCGCATCGACCCCGGCCTCGTCGGCGAGGTCGCCCGGGTCCAGGGCGTCCGCACGGCCGTCGGCGACGTGTCGGTCCCGGCCACCGTCCTCAAGGACGGCAAGCCGGTGACCGGCAAGTCGGCCTCGTACGGCCACGGCTGGGCCTCCGCCCGGCTCACCCCCTATACCCTCGCCGCCGGTAAAACCCCCGTCGCCGGCGGCGAGGCCGTCCTCGACGCGGACCTCGCCCGGCGCGCCGGCGCGCGCCCGGGGTCCTCCGTCGACATCGTCGTCCAGGGCACGGTCAGGAGGTTCCTGGTCAGTGGCATCGCCGAACAGCACGGCGACCACAACCCCGACGCCGCCGTGTTCTTCACGGACGACGAGGCCCGCGCCCTCGCCGGTGGCCGGATCGACTCCATCGGCGTCCTCCCCGCCCCCGGGGCCGAGGTCGCCGCGGTCGCGGACGCGGTGCGCGCCGAGGTCGGCGACCGCGCCGAGGTGCTCACCGGCGAGCGCCGGGGACTGGCCGAACTGCCCGGCACCCTGTCCAGCAAGCGCACCGTCGTCATCCTCGCGGCGGTCTTCGGCTCCTCCGTCGTCCTGATCGTCATGTTCGGCGTCGCCTCCACCCTCGGCCTGTCCCTCCAGCAGCGCGCCCGCGAGATGGCCCTGCTGCGCGCCGTCGGCTCCACCCCGCACCAGCTGCGCCGCATGATCCTCACCGAGACGGCCGTGCTGTCGGTGGGCTCCGTCCTGCTCGCCCTGCTGCCCGGATACGCCATCGGACGGCTGCTGTTCGGGGTGCTGACCGCCAGCGGCGTGGTGTCCTCGGCGATCGTCTACCACGCCGGATGGATGCCGATGGCCGTCGGAGCGGTCGTCACCGTGCTCGCCGCGGCCGGCGCCACCCGCTTCGCCGGACGGCGGGCCGCCCGCACCGAACCGGTCGCCGCGCTGGCCGAATCCACCGCCGGCACCCGTTGGTTCAGCGTGCCCCGGCTGCTGCTCGCGCTGTTCTTCCTCGCCAACGGCATCGGCCTGGCCGTCGCCACCGCGACCGTCATGGAGGACGGCCCCACCCTCGCCAGCACCGCCGGACCCGCCTCCGTGCTGTTCTGCATCGGCCTCGCCCTGCTCGCCCCCGGCATCACCAAGGTCATGGTGGCGCTGCTCCGCCTGCCGGTCCGGGCCTTCTCCGGGCTCTCCGGCCAACTGGCGCTGCGCAACGCCGCCACCGCCAACGTCCGCATGGCGGGGGCGGTCGCGCCGATCGTCCTGCTCATCGGCATCGCCACCGGCACCCTGTACATGCAGTCCACCGAGGACCACGTCTCCCGGACCTCCTACGACCGGAACATCCTCGCCGACTACGTCCTGGACTCCACGACGGGCGGATTCGCGCCCGGTGTGGTCGACCGGGTGCGTGCCACGCCCGGGGTGGCAGCGGCCTCGGAGTTCGTCACCAGCCGCGGCTTCGTGGACCGCCCCGGCGGCCCGGCCCAGGTCGACCTGCGCGGGGTCTCCGCCGACGGCGTGCGGCAGAGCCTGGACCTGCCCGTCGTCGCCGGTTCCCTCACCGGCCTGCGCGGCGACACGGTGGCCCTCTCCGACAAGAAGGCCCGGGAGTACGGGGTGAAGGTCGGCGACCGGCTGCCGATGCACCTCGGGGACGGCACCGCCGTACGCCCCACCGTCGTGGCCCTCTACACCGACAACCCCAAGCAGGAGTACCTGACGCTGCCCGCGGCCACCCTCGCCCCGCACACCGGGGACGGGCTGCCGCACCAGATCCTGGTCCGCACCGCGCGCGGTGGTGGCGCCGAGGTCCATGAGCGCCTCGCCGCGCTGGCCGCCCGGGTACCCGGCACCGAACTGGACGACAGCTCCTCGCTGGCCGGCCGGAACAACCAGATCCAGCAGATCCTGGTGTCCGCCAACTACACCATCGTCGCCATGATCGTCGGGTACGCCGCGATCACCGTTGTCAACACCCTGGTGTCGGTCACCCGGAAGCGGCGCGCGGAGTTCGGCCTCCAGCGGCTCACCGGCGCGACCCGCGCCCAGGTGCTCGGCATGCTGACCGTCGAGGGCGTGCTGATCGGCGTCGTCGCCACCGTCCTCGGCACCGTGGCCTCCGCGACGACCATCGTCCCCTACAGCCTCGTCAAGAGCGACTCCTACCTGCCGTCCGGATCCCTCGGCATCTACCTCGCCATCGTCGGCGGATCGCTGCTGCTGGTGTTCGGCGCCACCCTGCTGCCGTCCTGGCGCGGCATGCGCAGCCCCGCCGTGGAGACGGTGAAGGCCGCGTGAGCCACCCCCTGGCCGGGCCGTCCCCGCTTCCCCCGAGCGGGGGCGGCCCCTCCATGACCGGCGGCCGGGAATGGGAGCATGAGGACATGAAGACTGTGCCGGTCACGTGGGGGGGGGGGAGCGGGGGGGGCACCCCGGACACCCCCGTCGGGGTGGGCCTTTCCCCCAAAGAGCTGCTGTCGGGCGTTCCCTTCTTTCCCACCACCCCCCTCCCCCCCCTTTTTTCCCCCTGGGGCGGCCTTC
>NZ_JBVHWM010000056.1:0-70629 GCF_055564375.1 Streptomyces sp. NPDC029138 | reverse complement strand
CGCCCCCACCCCCCCCCCCTCCCCCTTCCCCCCCCCCCCCCCCTCCCTCCCCCCCCCCCCCCCCCCCCCCCCCCTCTCCCCCCCCCCTCCCCCCCCCCCCCCGGCACCGGCCGCCGTGCGACTACAGGTTCCGCACCCGGATGTTGCGGAACTCGATCAGGTCGTTGTTGCTGTGGTTCTGCAACACGAGGTACCCGCTGAGGAACTGACGCAGGTCCGTGGGCGGGTCACCCGCCCGGGACGACGACTTGCCGGGCGTGTTGTCGAACTCGTTGATCACCACACCGTTGCGGATGATCGTGTAGTGCTGCCCGACCGCGCGGATCTCGTAGTCGTTCCACTTGCCCTTCGGGGTCACTCCCGCCACCGCTGGGGAGGAAGACGTACCGGTCAGGTCATCGCAGGGCTGATCAGCTTCTTCGACCCCGCCCTGATGGTCATCGGGGGAGGGCTCACCGGACTGGGCCAACAACCTCCTGGTCACCGGCGTCGTCGGCGGGCCCGCGGCGTACCGCGCCCAGGTAGACGTCCAGGTGTCCCTCGTACCCTTGAGCGGCCGCCACGGAAGAGCGCGCGCTGGTGTGCGAGGGGGCGCCGCACAGCGCCGCCCCCTCGCAACCGTCATCGTCGGTGTGCCGATACGGGCACGGTGGGTCGCACCCGGATGGTCAACGGTTGGTGGAGGCCAGCTGCTGCGGGGTGTACCGCGCGCCGCTGACCGCGTCCGGTTGGATCACGGTCTCCAGAGATGACAGTTCCTCCGGCGTCAGCTCGATCTCGGCGGCCGTTGCGTTCTCCGCGACGAAGCTCCACCGCTTGGTCCCGGGGATGGGGACCGCGCCTTGCGCGGCCACCCACGCCAGCGCGACCTGAGCCGGCGTCGCCCCCCGCTTCTCGGCGATACCGCGGACATGCTCGACCAGGGCCAGGTTGGCCGCGATGTTCTCCGCGGAGAAACGGGGAAGTCCCCGGCGCGAGTCATCGGGGTCGAGGTCGTCCACGCTGCGAATGGAGCCGGACAGGAAGCCGCGTCGTATCGGCGAGTAGGCCACCAGACCGATGCCCAGCTCGTCCAGCGTCTCCTTGATCCCGTTGTGCAGGAGATCACGGCTGAAGAGAGACATCTCCGACTGCACCGCGGTCAGCGGGTGCACCTTGTGGGCACGCCGGATCGTCGCCGCGGAGACTTCTGACAGACCTATGTAGCGCACTTTTCCCGCCGCCACGAGCTCGGCCATGCCTCCGATCGTTTCCTCGATCGGAGTGTTCGGGTCGACCCGATGCATGTAGTAGAGGTCGATGACGTCTGTGTTCAAGTGCCGTAGTGACCGCTCGACGGCGCGGCGAACATGTTCCGGCCTGCCGTCCAGGGGGCCGGGCCGCCCGTCGTCCGAGAAGTCAAGGCCGAACTTGGTCGCAAGATGGATCTCGTGCCGGCGACGGCCGAGTGCACGGCCGAGGAGACGCTCGTCCCGCATCGTCGGCTTTCGCGCCGGACCCGCGCCTTCGGCCCTTGAGGCGTTGCGTACGGCCCGTCGAAGTGGCACGCGGTTCCGCCCGCCGAGCACAGACACTGTCAGCCCACGACGGAGCCGCCCGCCGCTGGTGGAGTGGAGGAGTTCGTATCCGGTGCCGGTGCGATACCGCGCTGGTGCTCCGCCAGCCGGTGGGCCTGCTGACGGGTCGCCGGGTAGAGTTCCCGGTAGATCGTGTACAACTCCTGGTAAACAGCCCGGTTTTCGGCGCGCGGCCGGACCGTGCGGCCGATGGTGGCCCAGGTTGTCGCCTCGTCGGCGAGTCCGACGGCGCGGGCGGCCAGGAGGGCGTCGCCGTAGCTGGCGCCGATGCGCTGTTCCGGCAGGTTCTGGACGCGTCCGGTGACGTCGGAGACGATCTGCGTCCACAGGTCTCCGGTGGTGCCGCCGCCGACCGCGATCAGCCGGGAGGGTGCCGCGCCCGCCTCGTCCATCACCTCCAGGTGGTGCAGTACGGCGTACGCGGTCGCTTCCAGGGCCGCGCGGTACAGGTGGGCGCGGCCGTGCTGGAGAGTGAGCCCCAGCACCGCACCGCGGGCGTCCGGGTCGAACAGCGGCGTCCGCTCGCCGGCGAAGTACGGCAGCATGACCAGCGCTTCCGATCCGGCTGGGACTTCCGCGGCCTCGGCGGTGAGCTCCTCGAAGCGACCGCCCGTCAGCCTCCGCAGCCAGTCGGTGACCGCCCCGGAGGTGGCCATGCCGCCGGCCAGGTTGGCGGTACCGGGAGTGACACCGCGGGTCGCCCACAGCCGCCGATCGACGACCGGCCGGTCCAGGACCTCAAGCAGGAACATGGTCGTCCCGTACATCAGCATGCAGTCGCCGGGCTCCCTGACCCCCACGCTGAGCGCCTCCGCCCAGGCGTCGATGGTGCCCGCGGCGACGGGTGTGCCGACCGGGATACCGGTCTCCCGCGCCGCCTCGGCGGTGACACGCCCCGCTACCTCGCCGCTCCACAGCAGCCGGGGCAGCCGAACCCCAGGGGCCACCTCGGCCGCGATCTCTTCGATCCAGCTCGCGGTGTGCAGGTCGTACAACGGGTCGCACTGGCTGGCCGAGTGGTGGTCCAGAATGTACTCGCCGGTCAGCCGCTCCACCGCGTAGGAGGAGGCCATGAGGAAGCGGTCCGTGCGGGCGTAGACCTCCGGCTCGTTGCGGCGCAGCCAGGCGAGCTTCGGGCCGACCGCCTGGGAAGTGAGGATCGAGCCGCCACGGCGCAGCATCGACTCCTCGCCGTAGCGCCGGGTGAGTTCACCGATCTCGCGGGTCGCGCGGGTGTCGACGCCGTACAGGATCGCCGGGCGCAGGGGACGGCCGGCGGTGTCGACCGGGAGCAGGCAGGGGCCGATGCCGCTGACGCACACCGCGGCCACGGATGCGTCGGCGCCGGGCAGCAATCGCCGGCACAGTTCCACCACATCGGTCCACCACACCCTTTCGGCGTCCTGCTCCGCCCACCCCGGGTGCGGCGAGGAGACCGCGTGCGGCACGTGCGCCTGGGCTACCACGGTGCCGTCCGGCCGGGTCAGGACGCCTTTGGAACTGGAGGTGCCGATGTCGATGCCGAGGAGCAGCGCGCTCATCGCGTCCCCCTTTCGGACGAAGACGGGTGGTCTCCGGCGGGCCGGCTCATCCGCCGCCTCCGAAGACCCGACGGGCGGTGGAGTTGAGCAGCGCGGCGAGCAGCAGGATGGCGCCGAGCGCGCCGACCTGCCAGATGGCCGGGAAGTTGGCCACGCTGATGGCGTTGTTGATGACGGTGACCGTGAAGGTGGCGAGCACGACGCCCGAGACTTTGCCCTCGCCGCCGTTGATGGCCACGCCGCCGAGCACCGCGATGGTGATCGCCATGAGTTCCATGCCCACGCCGGCGTCCGGACGGGCGCTGGCGAAACGGGCCGTGGCGACGATGGCGGTCAGGCCGGAAAGCAGGCCTGAGAGGGTGTACGCCCAGAAGCGGGTCCGTGCGACGTCCAGGCCCGCGAACTGAGCGGCGATGTCGTTCGTGCCCACCGCGTAGAGCCGTCGGCCGAAGCCGGTCCGGTTCAGGGCGAACCAGACGACGAGGATGACGGGCAGATAGATGACGAACACCTGCATGGGGATGCCGGCGAGGTACTGGGTGAGTCCGTACAGCCCGGAGGGCAGTTCGGAGATCGGGACGGTGTCGGTGAGCACCAGCGGGACCGCGCCGAACGCATAGAGCGTGGCGAGTGTGACGATGAGCGCGGGGAACCGCATGCGCGCGATGAGGAATCCGTTCACCGCGCCCATCGCCAGCCCCGACAGCAGCGCTACCGCCACGCCGCCCGCGAGTCCGAGGTGCCAGCGGGTTGCGGCCAGGCCGAACAGCATGCCGGCGAGGCTGACCATCGAACCCACGGACAGGTCGATGGCTCCCCGGCCGGTGAGGATGACGATGGACTCGGCGAGGGCGAGGAGTCCGACCTCCACGGCGTAGGCCGTGCTGCCCGAGAGGTTGGCGAAGGTGAAGAAGTACGGAACCGTGGCGCCGAAGACCAGCAGAACCGCGATGAGCAGCAGTGCCAGCAGCAGGCTTCGGTCGATCAGGATTCGGCGCAGTGCCGCGGCCACCGGGTTGGTGCGGACGGTCGCGGACGGTGTGGCCGGCGAGGGTGTCGTCGTGGTCGGGGTGCTCATGCTGCCGCCCTCCTTCGCTGGCGCAGGACGTCGACGCTCACGGCGACGACGATGAGCAGGCCCAGGAAGAGTCCTTCCAGGAGGGCCGGTACGCCGATGATGATCAGTGCGTTGCGGACGGTGCCGACCAGCAGGGCACCCAGCAGGGTTCCCAGGACCGTGCCCTTGCCGCCGAGGACGCTGGTGCCGCCGAGCACCACGGCGGCGATGACCTGAAGTTCGAAGCCGGTCCCGACGTTCGTCTGGACCCCGCCGTTGCGGCCGACGAACACCAGGGCGGCGATGCCCACGAGGAGGCCCGTCACGGTGTAGACCGCGAGTTGGCGGCGGGTGGTCCGCACACCGGAAAGCCGCGCCGTCTCGGCGTTGTTGCCCAGTGCGTACAGGTGCCGGCCGGTGGGCCGATGGCGCAGGTAGTAGCCTCCCGCGAGCGCGAGGACCATGGTGAGCCACCAGGCGACGGGGACGCCGAGCAGGGTGCCCACCCCGAGCCCGTGCAGGGTCGGGGGCAGTCCGGTGACCCAGTCCCCGCCGGCGAGTTGGAAGGAGATGAACCGGAACAGGTTGAGCGTGCCGAAGGTGACGATGATGGGATGGATCCGGCCGTAGGCGACGAGCAGGCCGTTGACGAGTCCGGCAAGCGTTCCGGCCACCAGGCCGATCAGCACGGAGACCACGGCGGGATGACCGGATGCCATGGACTGGCCGACGAGGACGGCGCAGACGGCCAGGGCCGAACCTGCGGACACGTCGATGCCGCCGGTGATGATCACCATGGTCATGCCGACGCCGACGATTCCTGTCTGAGCGATCTCGCGCAGGATGTTCGCGACGTTGCCGCCGGTGAAAAAGGGATCGTATGTCAGTCCGAGAGTCAGCCACAGGATCACGAGCACGCCGATCAGGCCGACCTCGTTGCCGCGCAGGAAGCGCCTCAGTGCGCTGGGCCTCCCCTTGCCGGCGATGGCGGCGGGAGGGGTCTGGATGAAGGTCATGCTGCTTCGTTCTCCTGCTCCGCGGTGCCGATGGCGGCTCGCAGGACGTCGGCGGAGTCCGCGCCCCTGAGGAAGGTACGGCGCACGGCGCCGTCCTGCATCACCACGATGCGGTCGGCCAGCGCCGCGACCTCGGGAAGGTCGGTGCTGACGACGACCACCGCGGTTCCCTCGGCGGCCAGGTCGAGGATGATGCGGTGGATCTCGGCCTTGGCGGCCACGTCCACGCCCTGAGTGGGCTCCTCGAGCAGGAGCAGGTCGGGGCGTCGCACGAGCTGGCGGGACAGCACCACCTTTTGGGCGTTGCCCCCGGACAGGGCGTTGGCGGGTGTGTCCACGGTGGGTGCCTTGATGGCCAACTGCCTCAAGAAGCCCTCGGCCATGGACCTCTCGCGTCGCCGGTCCACCACGATGCCGAACCGACGCAGCAGGCCGAGGTGCGCGATGGAGATGTTGTAGGCGATGCTCTGCGGGCCGAAGACACCCTGGACCTTGCGGTCTCGGGGCAGCAGGGCGATGCCGAGCTTCCCGGCCTCGCCCGGAGAGCGTACGGTGACGGGCTTTCCGTGCAGCCGCACCTCACCGCTGTCGGCGGGGGTGATGCCGTACAGGGACTCGGCGACCTCGTTGGTGCCGGACCCGATGAGGCCGTACAGGCCGACGACCTCGCCCGCGCGGAGAGTGAGGTCCACGTCGTGGAAGGCGCCAGTGCGACGGAGCCGTTTCACTTCGAGGACCGGCTCGCCGGGCGCGGGTCGCGGCGCGTCGCTCACTGCGGACGGCACACGGCCGGCCATCAGGCGGACGATGGCTTGTTCGGTCAGCTCGCTGACGGGAGAGGCGGAAACGACCTGCCCGTCGCGCATCACTGTGGCACGGTCGGCGATGGCGAAGATCTCGCCGAGCCGGTGGCTGATGTAGACGATGCCGACGCCGTCCGCCCGCAGCCGCCCGATGACCTCGAACAGGTCCTGGGTCTCCTGGTCGGACAGGATCGCCGACGGCTCGTCGAAGATCAGGATCTCTGCTTGGTGCGCGAGTGCCTTGGCGATGGAGACCAGCTGCTGCTGGCCCACCGTCAGGTCCCCCATGCGGGTGTCGGCCAGTTCGGGGTCCAGGCGCAGGCCGGTGAGCAGCTCACGCACCCGCCGCCGCTGTGCGGCCCAGTCGACGCCGCCGGCGCGGGTGCGCAGTTCACGGCCCGCAAAGACGTTCTCCAGCACCGACAGCTCAGGGAAAGTCTGAGGTTCCTGGTAAACCGTCGCGATGCCGAGGGTGAAGGCTGACTGGGTCCCGGTGATGCGGACCGGCCGGCCCTTCCGCCGGATGTCGCCGCCGTCGGGCTGGATCGCTCCGGCGATGACCTTGATGAGGGTGGACTTGCCGGCACCGTTGGAGCCCAGCAGGGCGTGGACTTCGCCTGGACGTATCTCGAAGTCCACGCCGCGCAGGGCCTGGACGCCGTGGTAGCGCTTCTCGATCCCGCGCAGGGACAGCAGCGGCTCGGGGCCGCTGTCGTCCCTGGCGTCGCCCACCGTGAGGGGAGCGGATGCCATGTCAGAACTTTCCCGCGTACTGGCTGATGTTGGACTTGTCGAAGACAAGCGGCTCGCCCAGCAGTAGCGTCCTGAGCGCCTCCTGGTAGCGGATGCCCTTGATGTCACCGGCGTCAGTGGCGTTCAGGCTCTTTCCGTCGGCCAACTGCTTGCCCGCCCACACGGTCAGGTAGCCGAGGTCGGTGGGGTTCCACAGGACGACCTTGGCCATGGCCCCGCTCTTGACGTACTTCTCCATTGCCGTGGGGGTGGCGATGCCGGTGGAGAAGACCTTGCCGGTCTTGCCGGCGTCGGCGATCGCCTGAGCGACGCCCGGCGCTGAGGTGGTGCACTCGCCGACCAGGCCCTTCAGGTCCGGGTTGGCCGTCATCAGGTCTTTGGCGATACTCGCGGCCTTGTCCTGGTCCTCGCCCGCGTACTTGACGCCGACCAGCTCCATGTCCGGGTACTTCTTCTTGGTGTAGGCCTTCTGCTCCTTGATCCAGGCGTTGAGATTCTGCGCCGTGGGCCCGCAGGAGACGATGGCCCACTTGCCCTTGCCGCCCGTCTGCTCGGCCAGGGAATCCACCAGGGCGTCTCCGATGGCCGTGTCGGTGGCCTGCTGGACGAAGACCTGTCGCTCGCTGGTGGGCGCGTCGGTGTCAGTGGTGAACACCTTGATGCCGGCGGCCTTGGCGCGCTTGATCACAGGCGCGATGGCGGCCGGATCGTTGGGGGCGACCGCGATCGCGTCGACGTGCTGGGAGATCAGGCCGTCCATGACCTGGATCTGGGCGGCGGAGTCGCCGGTGGAGGGGCCCTGGTAGAGGAACTTCACCCCCAGGTCCTTGGCGGCCTGCTCGCCGCCCTTCTGCATGGCGGTGAAGTAGGGGATGCCGACGAGTTTGGGGACGAAAGCCACCCGGACCTGCTTGCCGCCACCGTGCCCCTCGTCCCCGGAGGGCCCCCCGCCCGGCGGGGTGGCGCTGCATGCGCTCATGGTCAGGGCCACGGCGGCGGCCACGCCTGTTGCGGTGGTCCACTTGAAGATCTTCGACATGAGGGTGTTCCTTTCCGCCCGCTCGCGAAGCGGTGCGGGGTGTGCTGTGCTCTCCGCCGCCGGGTGGCGAGAAGCCGGTTCGGGCCGTCGACGGTTGTGAGGTGTTCCGGTTCGTCGACTTCTACGTCGGCGACCCGACCGTGTCGCGCACGCTCTCGGCGATCTTCCTCGCCGAATCGTCGAACACAGATGCCCCAGAACCAGGTCTCGTCGATGTCTCGACCTCGCCCCGGGCAGTGCGGTTCCCGACCTCCTCGAGGAACGGGCCGCTGCGGTCGGCCACTCCTGGGCAGCCGACCTTTGCGTGCTCCGCGCCTTCTGGTCACGTTCCGTCCGCATCAGACGTTAGAGGGCCGTTCTATTACAGTCAATAGATGTAAAGAAATGGGACCCGGGCTTGACGAAGGACATGGAGACACCCCCTGCCGCGCCAACCGCACGATTCCGCACTCAGCTCCTTCAGGGCATCGCCCACCCATTCCTCAAGATCAGGTGATTTCCTTCACCGAGCTAATTTATTGTTCAACCATATGTCGGAAGCGTAGCGTGGCAGCGTCTGAAGGAAGGCAGGTCCGCCGTCTCCGCCATGGAGCGGCGGACGCTGCAAGGAGGAAAGACCATGAACAAGCTCATGCGGCGTATCGCGACCGCGAGCGTCTCCGCGGTATGCGTCGCAGGCACGCTCCTCGCCACCGGCGGCTCCGCGGCGGCGGCCGATCTTCCCGATGGCGGGAACACTCCTGCCCGGCTCTCCGCGACCGCGGACACGACGACCAACAGCCTGGACGGCGGCCAGGCCGCGAAGCAGCGCCCCGACCTCTGGATACAGGGCCAGCTGCTGGCGTTCAACCCCTGGATCCGAGATCAGCTGGCGCTGTTCGCGCACTCCGGCGACCTCGGTCCCCGGTAGTACGGCGATCGGCTCCCGCGGAAGAGTGCGCGCCTGCCTGGTCTCCATGGTCATCTCTTGATGACGACGGCCAAGGGGCCTTGCAGTAAAGACCGTGTCCTACGTGGCGGGTGGCTCATTGGGCCGTGCGTGGGGCGGCGACGTCCGGCAGCAACGGCTCGATCCGTGCCCACAGCTCATCCGACACGGTCCACGGCGGCTGCTCACCCCTTCGCGTGTGCAGGCCAACACCCCATCAGGCACCGGCATTCCAAGGGTGAAGCCCAGGCTGGGCAGACGAGTTGGAGTCGCTTTTTTGCGCGGGTGGCGGGCCGGTTCGCTCGTTCTGCAGCGTGAGGGAGATGTCGTCCAACTCGAAGGGGGCGGTGATGCCCTCGGCCCGCACCTCACGGGCCTCACTTCGATGAATGCCGGGATGTACTACGGCTATCGTGCTGCGGGCCGGGCCAGAAGCGTCGGCCAGGCGGTCGTCCGCCCGCCCCGGACAGGAGGCATCTCATGTCTGCCGCCATGGAGATGACGTTCACCGCCGGTGACGCACGTATCGACTGACGGCAGACGCTGTCCGGGCTGCCGCTGCGTGTTTGGTGCCCGCCGATTTCGCTGACCTGCGCCCCAACCGGAGCTGGTACGCCCTGATCGGTACGCACCTGTACAGCGTGGTCGGTCTGGTCGAAGAGGCCATCGGCGCCACCGGCGTGAAGGTCGAGGTTGCCCGTCTCCGCCTCGCCGAACTGGGCTTTTGTGTCTTTCTGTTGGCCTGGGGGACACGCTGCTGACCCAGGGGCGCCCCAGGTCTCACCGATCGGTTGACAGACCGGCGGGCCTCGGCACCGTGCACCTTGCCTGAGGTCCGTGGCGATGGTGATGCGCATCGTCGGGCGAGCCGCTGCGTGGGATCGGTGCGTGTTCTCGCCGGGTTTCTCTGGCCGGCCAGGCGGGAGCGGCGACGTCTGGTGGGGACGTGCCGGGTCCTCGGTGTGTCCGGGGACCCGGCGGGGTGGGCCGCGATGGAGTGGCTGCCCGGATCGCCGGTGCGACGTGGGTGCGGTCCGGTCGGATCTGGAGGGCGCTGAAGGGGGTCAGCCTGCCAAGGCGTCGATGAGAGCGTTGGTGACGTCGTCGGTGGAGGCGGTGCCTGCGACGTCGCGGGTGAGGATGCCGGCGCCGGTGGTCTTCTCGATGGCCTTGTGCAGGCGTGCTGCCTGCTCGGGCAGGCCGAGGTGGTCCAGCATGAGTGCGGCGCTGCCGACCGCGCCGATGGGGTTGGCCAAGCCCTGCCCGGCGATGTCCGGGGCGGAGCCGTGGACGGGTTCGAACATGCTGGGGAAGCGGCGTTCGGGGTTGAGGTTGGCGCTGGCGGCGAGGCCGAGGCTGCCGGCCAGGGCGCTGCCGAGGTCGGAGAGGATGTCGGCGTTGAGGTTGGACGCGACGACGACGGAGAGGTCCTCGGGGTGGAGGACGAATTTGGCTGACATGGCGTCGACCAGAACGCTCTCGGTTTCCACGTCGGGGTAGTCGGCGGCGACGCGCTGGAAGACGTCGTCCCACAGGACCATGCCGTACTGCTGGGCGTTGCTCTTGGTGACCGAGGAGACCTTGGGGCGGGTGCGGGTGCGGGCCAGGTCGAAGGCGAAGCGCATGATGCGTTCGCAGCCGACTTCGGTGAACAGGGCGGACTGGACGGCGATTTCACCGCCGTGCCCGCGGCCGGAGAGGTTGCGGCCGCCGAGGCCGGCGTATTCGCCTTCGCTGTTCTCGCGGACGACGACCCAGTCCAGTTCGGTGGTGTCGGCCTTGCGCAGGGGGCTGGTGATGCCGGGCAGGAAGTGGACGGGGCGGACGTTGGCCCACTGGTCGAAGTTCTGGCAGATCTTCAGGCGCAGTCCCCACAGGCTGATGTGGTCGGGGACGGTGGGCCAGCCGACGGCGCCGAAGTAGATGGCGTCGAAGTCCTTGAGCCGCTCCAGGCCGTCGTCGTCGATCATTTTGCCGGTGCGCTGGTAGTGGTCGCAGCCCCAGGGGAATTCCCGCCAGTCGAAGGTGAATGCTCCGTGGGAGTCCTCGGCCAGCGCGTCCAGCACGGCTCGGCCTGCGGTGACGACTTCTTTGCCGACTCCGTCGCCGGGAATGGCGGCGATACGAAAGGCGCGGGTCTCGGTCACGGGAAGCCTCCAGCTGACGGACTACTACCCCTGCTCGCCCGGGACCGGGGCGAACGGGCCTGGTTCCTGGAGTCAACACGGCGTTGCCGGGCGGCATCCAAGACATGCTTTTGATGCGACCCATAGGAAGCACCGATCGGTTCGGTCGCGAGCGGTGGACCGTCAGGCCGTCCCTGCATCGGTACGACGCCGGGCCAGTGCGCGTGTCAGGTCCAGGAAGGCACGGGCCCCCGGGGTGAGGTGTGAGGGCAGGCTGATCATCGCGATGTGCAGGTGCGAAGTTGGTTCGAGGGAGGCGACCACCAGGCCGCACCGGCGTGCCAGACGTGTCCAGGCCGCGGGCAGGACCGCGATGCCCACGCCGGTGAGCACCAGCGGGAGGATGGAGGTGCGGTGGTCGACGGCGGCGGCGATCTCCGTGCCCTGGCTGTGCTCGGTGATCTCGTCGACGATGGTCCGCATCAGACTGCCGGGGCGGGAGGCGATCAGTCTCTGCCCGGCCAGGTCCGCGGGGTGCAGTGTGACACCGTCCTCGAAGTCCGCGTCAGCCGGCGCCACCACGATGTACGGCTGCTCTTCCACGGCGAGGACGTCGACGCCTGGTGCCGTGATGGGCTCGGCGGATCCCAACAGCCCCAGTTCGCAGGCGCCGTTGCGGTCGAGATCGATGGTCTCTTCGCAGGTGAACGCCGCGCGGGTGGCGACCGTGACAGACGGGTGGAGTCCGGTGAATCGGTGGATCAACGTGGTGAGGGGCTCGATGCCCGGTGACGGCATGGCGGCCACATCGACCGTACCGCCCCCCAGACCGGCGAGCGCGGTGGCCTTGTCGCGTACGGCGTCCAGGTCGCGCAGAACCCGGCGGCTCGGTTCGAGGAGTTCGGCGCCGGCCTTGCTGAGGACCACTCCGCGGCCTACGCGGTGGAAGAGCGAAACGCCGAGATCGGCCTCGAGGTTGGCCATCGCCTGCGACAACGAGGGCTGTGCCATGTGGAGCGCGGCGGCCGCTTTGCTGAAGGTGCCGTGCTCCACGATGGCGAGGAAGTACTGCAGTTGCCGGGCGTCCATCCCCGTCTCCTTTTCTGCTGCGACAAGCGGAACCTACCGGAGTCGTCGCAGGTGGGAAGGGTCGGCTTGGGTGACCGGTCGGGTCGTGTGAGGTGACGCGACCGAGATTGTCACATCGTCGTCGGAGGGGTGCGGGTCGGCGGCTTCGCGGTCGGTACGTCCTGTGCCTGAGCGGTGGTTCCGCTCTTCTCCATTGCCGGGTCTGCCTCGGCCCCGCCTTTTGCGGGCTCCGCACGGTCGATGTGGGCAGGACTCAACGTCACGTGGCCGGCCAGGACCTGCCGGGCCCGTTCCACATCGAGCGCGCGCTCCCAGCGGGCGACGAAGAGGGTGGCGACCGCGTTGCCGCAGAAGTTGACCAGGCCTCGGCACTCGGACATGAACTTGTCGATGCCGAAGACCAGCATGATGCCCGCGACGGGGACGTGGCCCATGGTCGACAGCGTGGCCGTCAGCGCGACGAACCCGCCACCGGTCACGCCGGCCGCGCCCTTGGACGTCAGCAGCATCACCGCCAGCAGGCCGAGTTGCTGACCGACCGACAGCGAGGTGTCCGTGGCCTGCGCGATGTACAGGGTGGCCAGGGACAGGTAGATCGCTGTTCCGTCGAGGTTGAAGCTGTAGCCCGTCGGCACCACGAGGCCGACCGTCGACCGGTCGACACCCATGAACTGCAGCTTGCGCATCAGACCCGGCAGCGCGGGTTCGGCCGTCGAGGTACCCAGAATCAGCAGGAGTTCTTCCTTGAAGAAGCGCAGCAGCTGGAACATGTTGAGCCGGACGTACACCGCCATGACCGCGCCCAGCGCCACCACGACGAAGAGGATCGAGGTGACGTAGAAGAGCAGGATCAGCGAGCCGAGGCTGGTCAGGGTGGACAGACCGAACTTGCCGATAGCGAAGGCCATCGCTCCGAACGCGCCGAGCGGAGCCGCCTTCATCACGAACGACAGCACCTTGAACACCACCTGCGTGAGGCGGTTGACGGACGCGATGATCGGCTCCCCGGCCTTGCCGACCATCTTCAGCGCGATACCGAAGATGACGGCGAGGAAGATGACCTGGAGGATGTTCCCCTGCACGAACGCCCCGAAGAAACTGTCGGGGACGATGCTCGTGAGGAACTCCCACCAGTGCTGGTGCTCGCCCTCCTCGACGTACTGGCCGACGCTTCCCGACAGTTCCAGGCCGCTGACGTCGGCGTGGACACCCTTGCCCAGCGGGAAGAGGTTGATCGCGACGAGTCCGACGGCCATCGCCACGATGGTGCCGCCCTGGAAGTACACCAGGGCCTTCACCGCGGTGCGGCCCACCTTCCTCAGATCCGCCACCGAGGCGATCCCGCCGATGATGGTCAGGAAGACGATG
Organism: Streptomyces sp. NPDC029138; assembly: GCF_055564375.1. Taxonomy (NCBI): domain Bacteria; kingdom Bacillati; phylum Actinomycetota; class Actinomycetes; order Kitasatosporales; family Streptomycetaceae; genus Streptomyces; species Streptomyces sp. NPDC029138. The sequence goes on along the minus strand of NZ_JBVHWM010000056.1, from coordinate 57,332 downwards.
GGGCCGATGAGCATCTTCAGCGCCGTGACGAAGGTCGTACCGATCGGCTCCATCGACTCGCCGAGATCCGGCCACCGCCACCCGAGCAGGATGCCGATGACGATCGCCGCCAGTACCTGTACGTAGAGCTGCCGGTACCAGGGCCTCGCCCTGACCAGGGAATCACCGGTGGTTTTGTCTGAATTGAGCGGCATTGCAACCTCCATCCAGGCATGACTGGACCTCACCGACACACGACCTGGGAATGCGGCGACAACAACAGCCGCGAAGGTGAGCTCCCTGCGATACCGGGCCCGACCGGCACCGCCTCGAATACCGGCACAGTGAAGCGGCTCACTGAGCGTGAGGTCCATGACGAAAAATCGATGGACCGGATAGGCAACACCTATGGATCTGAGGCTTCAGTAGGCACCGATCATGCGTTATCGGGTGCCGTGACACCGCCACAGGCATGAGCGCCCCGATGCCTTCGCCGAGACCCGCTACGTCCGGCGGCGCCTGCACAGACACCCCGCTCGAGCTGCCTCACGCCTCACCGGACGCGCCGCGCCAGGATCACGGACGACTTCCGACCTCACTCGGCCCGCGTCCGGAGGGTGGCGCGGGAACGACCTGCGAGGGGCGACGCGGCGGAGCCCGCCGGCCTATCGGCCGTCCGCGACACGGTGCAGCAACGGAGTGAGGCGGTGCGTCACCAGTTCCCGCATGGCCAGGGCCGTGGTGGTGCGTTCGATGCCCGGGACGGCGAGGATCTGTCCTGCGATCCGGTACAGGTCCTCCGCGTCCGTGGCGACCACTCGTACGAGCAGGTCGGTCTCCCCGCTGAGTCCGAAGACCTCCACTACCTCGGCGATGCCCGCCAGCGCTTGGGACACCTGCGCCAGCTGACGCTGGTTGACCCGCGCCATGACGAACGCGGTCAACCGGTGGCCCAGCGCTTCCGGGGTGATCCGGCGCTCGAAGGAGCCCAGTGCGCCGTTCTGCTCCATCCTGGCCACCCGGGCCTGGACGGTGTTGCGGGACAGCCCCAGCTGCTCGGCCAGGGCGACGATCGTGGCCCGTGGGTCGGTGGCCAGGGCGAGCAGGATCCGGGCGTCCGTGGCGTCAAGGGTTCGTTCACTGTTCATGATGCTCGGTCGGCCCCTCTCATCCAGCCCGGGTTTTGAACAGAATGCTCAATTGCCTGGGTGCATCTTGTGCAGTCGATGAGTCATCTGTCTACTGGCGGAGCACAACGTTGAATCTCCTAGGCCATTGTGCCGATTGTGAAGGTGGTCTGTGATGGTCGCGCAACTGAGGTCGGCCGATGTCGACGGCTCGGGCCCCGGTTGGGAGGAGCGGCTCGCCGTGCTGGAATCGGTCGAACGACGGGTGCTGTGGCTGGCCACCGCGATCGTCGACCACGCCAACCGGGTGAGGCCGAACCCCTCGGGGCTGAAGGTGGGCGGCCACCAGGCGTCCAGCGCCTCGATGACCTCGATCATGACGGCGCTGTGGTTCCACGCGCTGACCGCCGAGGATCGGGTGTCGGTCAAGCCCCACGCGTCCCCGGTGCTGCACGCGATCAACCACCTGCTGGGCGAGCTGGACGAGTCCTACCTGACCACCCTGCGCGGCTTCGGCGGCCTGCAGAGCTACCCCAGCCGGACCAAGGATCCCGACCCCGTCGACTACTCCACGGGTTCGGTCGGCATCGGCGCCACCGCCCCTGTGTGGGGTGCGCTCGCCCGGCGTTACGTGGAGGGCCACTTCGGCGGGGCCGGCACCGGCCGGCAGTACTCGCTGCTCGGCGACGCGGAGTTGGACGAGGGCGCGGTCTGGGAGGCGATCCAGGACCCGATGGTGCCGGGCCTGGGCGAGGTGGTGTGGGTCGTCGACCTGAACCGGCAGTCGCTGGACCGAGTGGTGCCCGGTATCGCCGCGGACAGGCTGCAGGGCATGTTCGCCGCGGCCGGCTGGCAGGTTCTCACCCTCAAGTACGGACACCTGCTGCAGGAATTGTTCGCCCGGCCGGGCGGCGAGGCCCTGCGCGCCCGTATCGACGCCATGGGCAACCCCGAGTACCAGCGCCTGCTGCGCTGCTCCGCTGACGAGTTGCGCGAGCGCCTGCCCGGCGCCGGTTCCACCGCCGGGCCGATCACCGACCTCCTCGGCTCCCTGGACGACGCCTCGCTGCTGGCGGCGCTGCGCAACCTGGGCGGCCACGACATCGGTGCGCTGACGGACGCGTTCGACGCCGTCGACGACACCCGTCCGACCGTGATCTTTGCGTACACGGTCAAGGGGTACGGCCTGCCCACCGAGGGACACCCGCAGAACCACTCCTCGCTGCTGACCGCCGACCAGATGACGGCACTGGCCGATCGCCTCGGAACGAGCCTCGACCACCCCTGGGAGGTCTTCGCCGACGGTACGCCGGAAGCGGCCGTGTGTGCGGCGGCCGCCAGTCGGCTGCGCCGCCCCGGAAACGCGTCGCAGCAGCCTCCCGCGATCCCTGCCGACCTCGCCCGTCCGGCACCGACGGGCACCGGCAACACCCAGCAGGCTCTGGGACGTGTCCTGCTGGACCTCACCCGTCGGGCACCGGAGGCCGCGAGCCGGATCGTCACGGTCAGCCCGGACGTCAGCTCCTCCACCAACCTCGGCGGCTGGCTCAACAAGGTCGGCGTGTGGGCGCCGACTGAGCGCCCCGACTGGTTCGCCGACGACGCCGAAACGATCCTGCACTGGCGGGAGCGGCCGACCGGTCAGCATGTGGAGCTGGGTATCGCGGAGACCAACCTGGTCGGCCTGCTGGGTGAGCTGGGCGCCACCTGGAGCCGCTGGGGCCAGCCGCTGCTGCCGATCGGCGTCGTCTACGACCCCTTCGTCAACCGGGCCCTGGAGCCGTGGTCGTTCGGCATCTACGCCGGCGGCCAGTCGATCCTGGTCGGCACGCCGTCCGGCGTCACGCTCGCCCCGGAGGGCGGAGCGCACCAGTCGATCACCACACCCTCGCTGGGCATCGAACAGCCCGGCTGTATCACCTACGAGCCCGCCTTCGCGATCGACACCGAGTGGTGCCTGCTGGCCGCCCTCGGCAACCTCGGTCGCCCGGACGGCAGTTCGGCCTATCTGCGACTGTCCACCAGGCCCGTCGACCAGTCCGCGGCCGCCGTGCCCGGCGACCCGGCCGCCCGCGAACGCCGTCGCCGACACGTGACCGCCGGAGCTTACCGGCTGCGGCAGCACGAGAAGCCTGTGGTGACTATCGCCGCGATGGGCGCCGTGATGCCGGAGGCCCTGGCCGCCGCCGACCGGCTTGCCGCACTCGGGCACGGCGCCGACGTGGTCTGCGTGACCAGCCCGAATCTGCTCTTCCGTGCCCTTCAGGCCCGCCGCGGCCTGTCGGACGACCCTACCTGGATCCTCGACCAGGTCTTCCCCGCCGACCGGGCCACACCACTCGTCACCGTGCTGGACGGCCATCCGCACACCCTGGCCTTCCTGGGCACGCTTCGCAACACACCCGTCACCACGCTCGGTGTGACGCGCTTCGGTCAGTCCGGGTCGATCGAGGACGTCTACCGCTACCACGGCATCGACACCGACAGCATCATCGCTGCCGCGCTGGACCTCGTCGACTGAAGCCATCACACGCCTCCGACGAACGTGACGGCAATGGGCCGCTGCGGGGCGGCCGCGTCGGGAAGGGCCATGACAGTGCCGCCCTGCACTCCACCAGATCCGACCACGGCGCGCACCACGCCCGGCGTGCCGGCCGAACCAGCCCCGTCGGCCGTCGGACACCCCCCGGCTCCGTCCGGCGGTACGCCCTGTCCTGCCGCAGAAGACGTACCGCCGGACGGTCGACGACGGAGCGGTCCCACTGCGCCGCACCGCCCCTGGCGGCTGCTCCCCACTTGGTCCGACGGCACGTCACCGCCCTGACAAGCCGGGCCGTGCTGTCGGACGGCCTCTCACGTCCCACCCGTCCACCCTGTGAGGAGACCGGGCAGACGCAGCCCACGGAACGATTGGACACGCCATGATGGCCCTGAGCGGAGTCGAACGAGAATGGTCCGGAGCGACAGCGCGGCCCGTCCCTCCACGGCCCGGCCCCCCAACAGGTCGTCCGCTTCTCGCCGCAGGCGGCAGAATCGGAGCAGTCATCTCCGGACGGCCGACAACTGACGTCTACGCCGACGACCGACCCCGTGTCCCGTCCGTGCCGGGACACCACGACTCCGCTGTGGAGCCCGACGAAGACAACCCGACCGCACCCGCAGCAGCTGGCTCCTGAAGACCACCGTCAGGTCCCCGCCCGCCGTCGGTCACTGGGAGAACCCATGGCGACACCTCCATACGCTGATGTCCTCAGCGCGGGATCTCCTGCTCGACCCAGATGCACTTACCGTCCTGAAGGTAGCGGGCACCCCAGTGCTGCGAGCAGGCGGCCACCAACTGTAGGCCTCGACCGCCTTCATCCGTGTGGGCGGCGTGGCGTATGCGAGGGGTTGTCAGGCTGCCGTCGTACACCTCGCAGATCATCGACCGGCTGCGCAGAAGGCGGAGACGCACGGGGCCCTTGGCGTGGCGGATGGCATTGCCGACCAGTTCACTGACCACGAGTTCGGTGGGCATGACCAGGTCGCCCAGTCCCCAGGCGGTCAGTTGTTCGCGCACGTATGCGCGGGCCTGGCCGGCTGCGCGGGGATCGAACGGGAGGTTGTGCACGGCGACGTCCCGGGCGGCAGCGTTGTGCGTATGAACTATGAGCAGGGCCGCATCGTCTTCCGCCTGCTCACGGTCGGGCAGCAGCGCCGACGTCACCGAGTCGCACAGACGCTCAAGGCGGTCGGTATCGGCGTCCATTTCTTCAGCCACCAGGTGCGGCACGGTCGCGGAGTGGGCCAAGGTATGGCGAAGCATCGCCACGCCATCGTCGATGTCCCTGGCAGCAGACTCGACGAGCCCGTCGGTGAACAGAACGACGAGGCCTTGCGCCGGCATCGGCAGGTCATGCGTGGCGAACGGCGGTTCAGCGGCGCCCAGGGGCGGGTCGGGGACCATGTCGGGGATGTGCACGGTGCCGTCGGGGTGGACGATGACGGGCGGGGGGTGACCGGCCAGCGAGAGCGTGCAACTCCGGCTGACAGGGTCGAAGACGGCGTACAGGCAAGTGGCGTAGAAGTCCTCACCAAGATCGCTGACCAAGTCGTTGAGGCGACCGAGCAGTTCGTCGGGGGGCATCTCCAAGTCGGCGAGCGTCCGTACAGCCGTGCGCAGCCGGCCCATGGTGACCGCTTCGGAAATGCCATGGCCCATGACGTCGCCGATGACCATGGCGACTCGGTCGGCGGACAACTGGATCAGGTCGTACCAGTCGCCACCCACCGCGTCTCCCCGGCCCGCAGGCAGGTAGCGGGCGGCCGCGCGGACGGCCGGGAGGGAGGGCAGCTTTCGGGGCAAGAGGCCGCACTGCAAGCCTTCGGCACGGGCGTGCTCGGCGTCGTACAAGCGTGCCCGCTCGAACGCCTGGGCGACCAGGCCGCTGAGCGCCGTCAACAGAGTTCGCTCCTCCTCGGCGATCGGACGCGCTCGGCTGAATGAGACATCGCAGCATCCGATGGCACGTCCGGAGGCGATGAGGGGCAGAAAGGCCCAGGTGCTCTTCGGTGACGTGGCCGTGAAGCCGGCCATTTCCGGGTAGCGCCGGAGGATCTCGGCCTTCGATTCGATGAAGAGGGGAGTGCGCGTGCGGATGACGTCGGCGATGATGGGGTGGGACGTGAGCGGAAGCCCGCGGATCTGGCTCCACAATCCCCGGTATGCCTTTGGGTATCCGATGTGGCCGACCAGATGCAGTCGGTCCTTCTCGAACGCATAGATCCCCAGCCCGTCGGCTCCGAATGGCGGCAGGACATGTTCTGCGACGGCTCGCAGGACATCCTGAGAGGTGACGGCATCAGCCAGTGCTGCGGTGAGTTCGACCATTCGCACGGTCCTGTCGAACGCCGCCGCACCAGGGTCGGGCCGGCCGGGCACCCTCTCGAGGCGCGCCGCACCCCATGCAGCTATCGCATGGAGGAAGGACCGCCGTAGCTCGTCCGGCTCGGCCGACCCGGCCGTGAGTACGGAGAGCGCACCGATCGGCTTGTCGCCGGCCCGCAGCGGTACCGCCACCGTGCCGGACTCCCGGTGTCCCGAGCGGTCACCCGGCACCCAGGCGTAGGCGCCACCCCGCACGGCGCGCGCCGCCGCCGCGTCCGCCGCATCCGCCAGGTCCGGCCACGCCTCGGTCCTGTCCGGGAAGAGTCTGCCGACGGTCACGAGGCGCAGCCGGCCCACAGCGGGATCGCGCCAGTGCACCGCCGCGCCCAGGCCACCCAAGCACGTCGTGGCCTGCCGCAAGGTCAGTTCGAGGGTCTCCGCGTCCCACGGCTGCTGGTCCGAGCTCGTCAGGCATTCGAATCGCATTGCTTCCGGCTGCTCGAGGTGGCCTGCTGGCCTGGCGACTGCCATCGCGCCTCCTGCCGACTCGGAGATCGAAACGAACTATCCGACGGTGGGCGGGACTTCCCCGGAACGGGTTCCTGAAAGCCCCGGCGCGCCGGCCGCCCGCTGCACGTCCGGCCGGGCCATTGGGCAGGTGTGTACCGTTCCGACGACGCCGGGCCCGGCGGGGCGGACTCCTGTGCTGTGGAACCGTTGTCGGTAGTCCCGGGGCGAGATGCCGAGGCTCTGCAGGAAGCTGTCGCTCAGCATCGCAGCCGTGTCGAAACCGCAGCTTGCGGCGACTGTCTCAAGGCTGGCATCGCTGGAACTGAGCATGAGCTTCGCCGCCTCGATCCGGACCCGTTCCACATACCGAGCAGGGGGCATTCCGACCGCCTGCGTGAACAACTCGCTGAGATGATCTTCCGACACGGCCGCACGACGGGCCAGCGCAGATGTGGAGTGATCGCCAGCTGGGTCGTGCAGCACCTCATCCATGACCTCGCGCACCTGATCACTGTCACCCGAATAGGCCGGGGACCAGACGCTGAATTGGTCTTGGCCCCCCGGACGCCGGAGAAACACCACGAGCCAACGCGCGACCCGGCGGGCCAGGTCGGCACCGTAGTCGTCCTCCACGAGCGCCAGCGTCAGGTCGATACTGGCGCAGACTCCAGCACCTGTGACCACTGGCCCGTCCCGGACGAAGAGCGCATCGGGTTCCACCTCGACGCGCGGGTAGCGCTCGGCGAGCTGCTCGCAGTGTGCCCAGTGCGTCGTCGCCCGACGGCGGTCGAGCACCCCCAGACGCGCGAGCACGAACGCACCGGTGCACATCGAGGCGATCCGTCTCGACCGCTGGACCAAGCGGCCGGCGGCGTCCACCAGTGCGGGAATCGTGTCGGGCGTCGGCTCCTCGGGCTTTGCATAGGATTGCGGATCAGAGTCAGGAGGGACGCCTCCCGGGATGATGACGGTGTCCAGATCGCCCACCAGGGAGCTCGCCTCGACGTCGACGCCGAGGTGTAGGAACGACGTGGTATCGACCGACCGGCCGGTTGGCGAGGCGAGCAGGACGTCGTAGCCCGCACCGAAATCGTTGGCACGCGCAAGTACCTCCAGGGATGTCGCGACATCCTGCAAAGTCACCTTGTCGTACACCAGGAAAACGATGCGCCGTCGTGTAGCCGAGACACTGGTTCCGATGCCCGCTGTCATGACAGTCCGCCTTGCAGTCGAGGGTCACTGGCTATGAACGAGGGCGTCCTCTCGGCGGCGTGCACTGCCACGTCATCGACCGATCCGAGGCGGCAGTTCTGGTACCAGGCCCCCCGTGGCGCCTCGGCCTTCCTCGACTGCCTCCGCGCTACCCGTACACACCACCCCTCTTGTGGTGATGCCAGACGTCAGCGTCTTCGAGGCCAGTAAGTGAAATATGTACGTCTGTGTACGAAGTATAACTTCAGTATGTGGCTACGACAGCGAGGCCCTGAGACCGGTTCGAGGAGGTCCTTGACCGCTTCCCCGACCGGGTCATCGCCTTCGACGACTTCGGACCGCTCGGCATCTGGTCTTCCGCCGGCGCGCGCCGGCCGGGACGGTGGCCCGGTTCGCCTCGCCCGCCGCGGCGATGGCGGCGGGCTCGGTGTGCGTGGCGTTGACGTTACGGCTGTTCGACGGGGAACGGCATCACCAGGGTGGAGTTCTTCTCGGCCGCCACCACGACGACGGTCTGCAACAGCCGCAGTCGCATGGTCTGAGGGGAACGGGAAAGTCCCACCAGCCGGTCTGGATGGCAACGGACACCTACGCATCTCCGTATGTGCCCTTTTGGCTGGTGCCCGGGAGCCTGCGACACCCGCCAGAGAGGTTCGACCGGCACTGTCGCTGCCATCGTTGATCCTGATCAAGAACGGCTACCCGACCACGGACCGTCGATCAGCCGCGTTGCTCCGGCGCGGCGAAGAGCTCCGGGTGGCGGCTCAGGGCCAGTCGGGTGCGGCGGATGTGCGCGGCGAGGAAGCGCTCGGCGTCGACGGTGTCCTCCTGTTTGATCGCCGCGATGATCAACCGGTGCTCACAGTCGATGAGTTCCCGACCCGCGGGGAAGACCAGGTGGGTGTAGGCGCGGCGATAGTGCTGCGTGGTGTTCCAGAAGCGGCGGATCATCGAGGTGAGCTGCTCGTTGCGGCATCCCGCATAGGTCGTCAGATGCAGTTCCCGGTCCAGGCTGAGGAAACGGTCGACGTCGGTGCCGGCCTCGATCTCGTGCTGTATGGCTTCAAGCTGGGCGATCTGGGCGGCCGTGAGGCGAGGGATGCTCTCGGAAAGGGCGAGTGGTTCGAGACGTTCCCGGATCTTGTAGATGTTCTCGCACTCGGTCATGTCCATTTTGGAGACCCACGCCCCGGTGCTCGCCTTGAGGACCACGAGTCCTTCGGCTTCGAGGATGCGCAGCGCCTCGCGGACCGGGAGACGGCTGGAGCCGAGCGACGCGGCGATCTCCTCCTGCATGATCCGTGTGCCGGGCAGCAACTCGCCGCTGAGGATGGCGTGACGCAACCGGGCGGCCACCCGCTGGCTGGCCGGACCGGACGGCTCCGCCCGGGTGCCCGGCTCACGCGGGGCGGGATTGTCGTCGGGGGCGGGGGTCTCTGGCATGGCCTTCCTAAGGTCGTCGGCGTGCGGTGCGCGCCTCAGGTTGCCACAGCACGACGGACGCGTCGGTCTCGTACGCCTTGCCGCTCGGGAAGGAGACGAGTTCCAGTTGCATCCCCCAGGGGGTCAGGAAGTAGACCCAGCGCTGTCCGGCGGCCGGCCCCTTGCTGCTGGTCGGTTCGCCGAGGACCGTGAGGCCGTGGGCTCGCAGGTGGGCGACGGCCGCGTCGAGGTCCTCGACGTAGAAGGCGAGATGGTGCCCGCCCACGTCGCTGTTGCGCGGGGGCGTCGGCCGCTGATCGGGGGCGTCGTACTGGAAGATCTCGAAGTTCGGGCCGTTGGCGCACCGGAAGAAGCGCAGCTCCCGGATGACGGCGCGAGGGTGGACGCCCAGATGCTCGGTCATCCAGTACTCGTCGGAGCGGTAGGGGCCCAGGGAGTAGACGAACTCGCACCCGATGACGTCGACGAAGAAGTCGGTCGCCTCGTCGAGATCGGGCACGGTGAATCCGATGTGCTCCACCCCGCGCAGTCCAGGCAGTCCTCGGTGGCGTGACTCTCCAGCCACAGCCGCATCACCTCGCATTGGATCCAATCCTTCCTGACGAGAGTCTCGCTCGCTAGCCGCGGCGACGTCAACATGCGAATTCTGATCACGCATGCGTAACGTCATCTTGTGTTTGGATCCAATGACTGTCACTGTGAACGCTCAGAAACACCGCCCACTCCGCAGCGCCGCGCCGGCCGCGGTGCGGCCCTGCCCCCGTCGAGCCCAGCGGGCAGGTGCGCGGAGCGTGTCCGGTCTCGTCATTGGAGAGGTCGATGCCCACCCACAAGAAGCTCACCCCGGCCTCGCCGTGGACGGAGGTCTCCGCCACCCGGAAGGACTGGGACAACGCGGACCCGGAGCTGTTGCTCTCGATGTTCACGCGTACGCTCCTGATCAGGACGTTCGAGGAGTACGTCCTGCAACTGGCGTCCCGCGGCCTTGTCCACGGCCCCGCACACTCCAGCATCGGGCAGGAGGGAGGGGCGGTCGGCTCGGTCCTGGCGCTGACCGGGCGGGACTTCGTCAACGGCTCCCACCGCGGACACCACCAGTTCCTCGCCAAGGCCCTCGGCTACGTCGCGCCGGAACACCTCGACCCCGAGCAGGCGGCCACACCGCAGATCCGCGACGTCCTCTTCCGGAGCCTCGCCGAGATCTGCGGACTCGCGGCGGGCTTCTGCCGCGGGCGCGGCGGATCCATGCACCTTCAGTGGAAGGACGCCGGGGCCATGGGGACCAACGCCATCGTCGGCGGCGGCGTCCCGCAGGCGGCCGGCTTCGCGTGGGCGGCCAAGCAGGCCGGTACCGATGCCGTCTCGGTCACCTACTTCGGCGACGGCGCGGTCAACATCGGCTCGGTGCTGGAGACGTTGAACCTGGCCGCTGCCTGGAAGCTGCCAGTGTGCTTCTTCATCGAGAACAACCAGTACGCCGTCTCCACCCACGTCGACGAGGTCACGGCCGAGCCGCGGCTGTCGGCACGCGGCTCGGGCTTCAACATCCCCTCCTGGCGGGTGGACGGCATGGACCCCCTCGCCGTGTATCTCGCCACGACCGAGGCCGTGGAACTGATGAGGGCCGGCGGCGGCCCGACCCTCATCGAGGCTGAGGTGTACCGCTACTACCACCAGAACGGCCCGTTCCCCGGCAGCGCCTTCGGCTACCGGGCGAAGGAGGAGGAGCAGCGCTGGCGTGAACGCGATCCGCTGGCACTGCTCGGGCAGCACCTCGTCCGCCGCGGCATCCGCAGCGCCGAGCAGATCGCGACGTACACCGCAGCCGCCAAGGCCGAGATGGCGGCCATCGGCGAGGAACTCCTCGAACCGGTACCGGGAGGCAAACCCGGCCAGCAGCGGATCAGGAGCGACGCCTGGCCCGACCCCGACTTCCGCGACGTGGGGGTTCGCGGTGATCTCAGCGAGTTCCAGGACGCGCCGCTCACCGACCGGGAGACCTACCGAGGCACGCTCGCGGAACGGAAGTTCATCGACGTGGTGGCCCAGGTCATGGACCGCCGGATGTCCACGGACGCACGCGTCGTGGTGATGGGGGAGGACGTCCACCGTCTCAACGGCGGTACCAACGGCGCCACCAAGGGACTGGCCGAGGCACACCCCGACCGGGTCCTGGGCACGCCCATCAGCGAGAACGCCTTCGCCGGCCTCGCCGGAGGCATGGCGCTGGACGGCCGGTTCGTCCCGGTCGTGGAGTTCATGTACGCCGACTTCATGTGGGTGGCCGCCGACCAGTTGTTCAACCAGATCGGCAAGGCCAGGCACATGTTCGGCGGTGACAGCGACGTACCGCTCGTGCTGCGCAGCAAGATCGCCATGGGCACCGGGTACGGCTCCCAGCACTCGATGGACCCAGCGGGCATCTTCGCCACTGCGCCCGGCTGGCGCATCGTCGCGCCGTCCACCCCCTTCGACTACGTGGGCCTCATGAACAGCGCACTGCGCTGCAAGGACCCTGTTGTGGTCCTCGAACACGTCGACCTCTACGCGACAACCGGCGAGGCTCCCGTCGACGACCTGGACTACTGCCTCCCGGTGGGCAAGGCCGCGGTCCGGCGGACCGGGCGCGATCTGACCGTCGTCTCCTACCTGGCCATGACCAACTTCGTGCTGGAGGCGGTCGATCAGGTCGGCGCCGTCGACGCCGAGGTCATCGATCTGAGGTGGCTGGACCGCGCGAGTATCGACTGGGAGACGCTCGGCGAGAGCATCCGCAAGACCAACAACGTCCTGATCGCGGAGCAGGGCGCAAGCGGCACCTCATACGGCGGCTGGCTCGCCGACGAGATCCAGCGACGCTTCTTCGACTGGCTCGACTCGCCGGTCCGGCGCGTCCACGGAGGCGAGGCGTCCCCCAGCATCAGCAAGGTGCTGGAGCGGGCGGCGATCGCCCGCACCGAAGAGGTGGCAGCCGCGCTCCACGAGTTCGCGGCTCAGTAGCGACCCCCCAACCCGTCTGAGGAGGACAACATGGCGGAGCTGCTCCGCATGCCGGAGGTCGCCGCCGCTGCGACCACAGCGGTCCTGTCCGCGTGGCCGCTGGCCGAAGGGGCATCGTTCGCCCAGGGCGAGGCGGTCGTCGTGGTGGAAACCGACAAGGCAGAGGTCGAGATCCCCGCGGATGCCGACGGCGTCTTGCTGAAAATCCTCGTTCAGCCCGGCACCGAGGTCGAGGTCGGCTCTCCCATCGGCGTTCTCGGTGGAGTGGGTGAAGCGGTACCGGACCTCGATGCGCTGCTGAGCGGGCTTGGCGTGACGCCGGCCGACCCGCAGGATGCCGCGCTCGCCGTGCGCCGCGACGTCCCCGACACCGAACAGGGCCCCACCGGGGAGCCGGCGCCGGCCGCTGCCGACGCCGCCGACGAGTCGGCCCCGCGGGTCGGCCGGGTCTTCTCCAGTCCACTGGCCAGGCGGATGGCCCGTGACGCCGGGCTCGACATCGGCGTCATCCGTGGCACCGGTCCCGGCGGCCGGATCGTGCGCCGTGACGTCAAGGCCGCCATCGAGGCCGGCGCAGTAACCCCGACCGCGCCGGTCGAACCGGTAGCGGCACAGCCGGTCGTCGCGGCCGGAGCCCCGGTCACCGCGCCCGCCGCGAAGGCGGACGGCTCGAGTGAGGACATCCCGCATTCGAGGATGCGACGGGCCATCGCCGAGCGGCTGATCGCGAGCAAGCGCGACGCGCCGCACTTCTACCTGCGCGCCGGTTGCCGGGTGGACGCCCTGCTGGAATTGCGCCGGCAGATCAACGAGAACGCGTCGCCCAAGGTGTCCGTCAACGATCTGCTCATCAAGGCCGTCGCCAAGGCCCATCTCCTGGTGCCCGAGATGAACGCCATCTGGACAGCGGACGCGGTGAGGCGTTTCTCCGAGGTCGACGTCTCTGTCGCCATCGCCACGGACACAGGTCTGGTGACCCCGGTCCTGCGGAACGTGGCGGCCCTGTCGGCCTCGGCCGTCGCGGCGCAGGTCCGCGCATACGCCGACCGGGCCAGGGCGGGAGGTCTGCGCCAGGAAGACCTGGAGGGAGGATCGATCACCGTCACGAACTTGGGCATGTTCGGCGTGGAGGAGTTCAGCGCGATCATCAACCCGCCGCAGTCCGCCATCCTGGCCGTCGGGGCGGCTCGTCCGGAGCCGGTCGCCGTCGACGGGCGCGTGGAGATCGCGACGATGCTGCGGCTGGTCCTCTCCGTGGACCACCGTCCGATCGACGGGGCCCTGGCGGCTCGCTGGACGAAGGCTCTGGTCGATGTCCTCGAAAACCCCATCAGCATCCTCGTCTGAGGCGGGGCCGACCAGGTCACCGCGGGTGTACGTCCGCTCCGTCGGACGTACACCCGTTGACGGAGCCGTCTCATCGGCAGCGCTGCGAGACGTCGGCGACGGGTCAGTGATCGTGTGTGGCGTTGCGTCCGTGGACGAACCAGATCGCCTCGACGGGAACGTCACCGATATTGGTGAGCCGGTGCGGAGTGGAGGAGTCGAAGGAGATCGACTCACCCGCCCTGACCTCGTAGGTCTCGAAGCCGAGCGACACCTCCAGAGTGCCGCTGATGATGTAGCCGTACTCGACGCCCGGGTGCCGGGTGAGTTCGTGGTTGGCGACGGAGCTGCCGCCCACGGCGTAGCGGACGAACAGGAAGTCGACCGCAGCCTCGTGCGGGGGTGCCAGCTGTTCCCAGGTGACCCCTGAGTCGAGCACCAGGCGGCGACGCTGTCCCGGAGTCACCACGGGACCGGACGCACGGCTCGCCGTCGGCGAACTCGCCGGAGGGACGTGGGGGAGGGGAGTGTCGGGGCGGGCGGCCGGCTGTGGGGCGAGTGGGCCCTGCATGTCTCCTTCGGGTGCGGTCTCGGCGGCTTCGTTCCTGGCGAACAGCTCGTCGACGGACACATTGAGCTTGCTGCAGATCGTGTATAGCGTGGCCACCGACGGCTGGGACTTGCCGTTTTCGATCTGGGAGACGAAGGACGGGGACACCCCGAGGTCGCGGGCGAACTGCCGTAGCGTCATCCCCGCGGCTTGGCGGCGTTGCCGTAGCTGGGAGCCGAGACTGGTGACCGCTTCACGGCGGTCGGGACTGCTTGAGGCATCCTCGCTTCTCGGGGTGGCGGCCGTAACCCGCCGCGCGTTGCGGGGCGTGGGGGAGGAACCGTTCGCGGCTGGCACATTCTCTCCTTCGTCATGGTCCGGCGGCGCGGAGCGTCCCGGGTGGCACCCTGTGTTCAGCATATTCGAACGCGACTGACGAGAGGACCCTCAGCTCACCACCTGCGGGACTCGTCTGTTCAGTAATACTTGACACTGTTTGTTGTAAGTGGTCAAGCTGCATCCACCCTTGGACGAGCATGGAGGTACACATGGCGGACGACAGACGCGCCCTGGTGGTCGGAGTCACCGGGATAGCCGGCAACAACCTGGCCAGACGACTGGTCGAGGCCGACTGGCAGGTCGACGGCGTCTCCCGAGGCGGCGGTGTTCCCGTACCGGGGGTGAACCCGGTGCGGGCCGACGTCCTGGACGCCGCAGACACCTCCGCGGCCCTCGCCGGCCTGCGCCCCACCCACCTGTTCTTCTGCACCTGGCAGCGGCAGACCACCGAGGCGGAGAACGTCCGGGTCAACGGCGCCATGCTCAAGAACGTGCTGGATCCGCTGGTCGCTCAGGGCAGCCTGCGGCACGCCGCCCTGGTGACGGGCCTCAAACACTACCTCGGTCCCTTCGACGCCTACGCGAAGACGCCGATGGAGACTCCCTTCCGCGAGGAGCAGCCCCGGCTGCCGGGGGAGAACTTCTACTACACGCAGGAGGACCTGCTCTTCGAGGCGGCGGAACGCGGTGGTTTCACCTGGTCGGTGCACCGTCCGCACACCATGATCGGCTGGGCGCTGGGCAACCTCATGAACATGGGCGTCACCCTCGCCGTCTACGGCGCGCTGTGCCGGGAGACGGGGGAGCCGTTCGTCTTCCCGGGCTCCCCCCAGCAGTACCACGGGGTCACCGACCTCACCGACGCCCGGCTGCTGGCCCGGCAGCTCGAATGGGCCGCCACCTCGCCCGCAGCAGCCGACCAGGCCTTCAACACGGTCAACGGCGATGTCTTCCGGTGGCGCCAGATGTGGGCGGTGGTCGCGGCGGCCCTGGGTGTGGAGCCGGCGCAATACCCGGGACACGCCCAGTCCCTGGAGCGGCGCTTCGCCGACGCCGGCCCCGTCTGGGACCGGATGGTGAAGAAGTACGACCTGCGCCCGCATGCGCTGGAGCGCATCGCATCCTGGTGGCACACGGACGGCGACCTGGGCCGCGAAGTCGAGACCTTCGCGGACATGACCAAGAGCCGCGCCCATGGGTTCGTGGAGAGCCAGGACTCCCGGCGTTCGTTCCTCGACCTGTTCGAGGAGTTGCGCCGCGAGCGGATCATTCCGCCGCTGCGCTGACGCGGCGGCCGGTGGGACGCCTCCTCCCACCGGCCGCAGGGCGTCATCCGCGGTCGGCTGTGAGCCGACCGCGGACCCATTCCAGCTCCCGCACCACGTAGCCGTCGACGTCACCGTTCTTGAGATGCGCGGGAAGTACGTCCCAGGTGTAGGTCTCGATCTCGAGGTGAGTCGACTGCGGCTCCACTAGGTGGGCGTCCAGCGCCTGCTCGACGGCGAAGCGAGTGGTGTGGAACGGGCCCAGGTCGTCGAGGAAGACCGGTACGTGGAAGTGCGTACGCCACTCGCGCCGTCCGCCGGGTTCCGCCTCCGGGCGATGGCGTCCGACAGGTTCAGGTGCCGTACGATCTCGCCGTCGCGCAGCTCGGAGGTCTGACTCAGATAGATGGTGTCCGTGAACCGCTCCAGCTCGCGGACCGTCTCCTCGGTCACTTCCGGCACCCACAGGGCGGCGGCAGCCTGCAGCTCGAACACCGGAACTCCGGCCGCCGCCAGCCGCCGCAGGGCCTCGGGGACGTCGTCGAACTCGACGGCCTGGTGGCAGATGTCGAAGACGACGCCCAGGTGCCGGCGCAGCGCTCCGTGGGCCTCTGACAGCGGTATGCCGGCCAGGGCGGCGAGAGTGGCGGCGGCGGCGCACGAGTAGAGGCGTTCCTCGAAGTACCGTGCGGTTTCCTCCATGGTCTCCAGGTAGCAGAACGGCTCCGGCTCGATGGCCAGCTTGATGCGCCGGCCCCGGCGCCGTTCCAGATCGACCAGATGTGCCACGACCCGAAGGATGTTGTGGGTGAACGCCTGGACGTAGGCGTCGTCCACCGCCTTGGGCCGGAAGGCGAGCGGCATCGTCTGGATGGTCGGGTCGACGCCCACGTCGGTGATGTCGGCGAGCACGTCGGCGACGTCCACCGTGTAGGCCACGCGATCCGCGGTGGACCAGTCCGGTTCGTAGACGTCCTCCATCACCGAGCGCCCCCTTGAAGGAACCCTGTGGGAAGGCGTTGACCGTGTAGACGTACAGCCCGTGTTCCGTGAGGAATTCCGTCAGCCGCCGGCGCTCGGCGGCATCGTCGGCCAGACGGGCCGCGGAGGCGCCGGACAGGCGCAGGCTGACTCCGAATGGGGCGTCGGGGCAGACCCTGCGCTTGACCTCGGGCAGGTGGGTGGACAGACTCGCGCGCATCTCCTCCCAGGTGTCCCCGGGGTGCACGAGCGTGGAGTAGGAGAGGTGCCCCAGTCGATTGCCGAGGTGCATGGACTCCTCCTTGGATGGTCGGGCGCGTGTCGAGCGCGCCCTCGACGGACGGCGCGGAGCCGCCGGGCAGCCGCCGACTCCACCTGGGCAACGATCGGTGTTACGGGTGGGAAGTCGGTCGCAGGTCCCGAAGAGAGGGCGGCGGAGCAGAAGTGAGGGAGGGCGTGCTGCCGTCCGGAGCGGTTGCCCTGCGGCTCGCGGACCGTAGTCCAGGACGTCTGTCATGTTCTGGAGTCGGTACGGAGGACGAGTGTTCACCGCACGTGGTGGTCGGGGACCTGAGGGTCCAGCAGATCGAGCGGAAGGACGGGCGGCGGTCGTGGACCATCGTGTGGCCCGAGGGGACGGTGCACACGGAGGCGGACCGGTTCCTGCGTCTGCATGATGGTTCGGGAACGCAGAGGACGTACGCGTATCTGCTGGTGGACCATCTGCGGTGGCTGGAGCGGGAGTGCCTGGCCTTCGCCGCAGTCCAACTGCCGCGGCTTTCAGCGGGTGATCTCGCAGAAGGTCCAGCTGAAGAACACCGTGACCGACGCCGACGGCGACAAGTCGACGCTGACGTTCGCGGTGTGGACGGCGGATGCGTCCGGTAACCCGGTCACCCAGGTCAGTCTGACGGACGCCAACCCGTACGGGGTGCTCGTCTCCCCCTATGTGGCGTCGGGGTCGACGGCCACGGTGGACGTGCCCGCGGGCAAGCTGTCACTGAACATCCAGAAGCTCCGAAACGAGGGCCGGAGAAGCACGCACCTCAGGATCGAGAAGCCGCAACTCTCCACCAACGGCTGCTTGCACAGCCCGCTCACTCTCGTCAGTCATGCACGGATCCTACGAACTCCCGGTGCCCGGGCGCGGCGAATATTGGGCACGGAGTGATCACCAACAGTCCGGAGTCGAGGTCCGCAGGGCGGGGCGAAAACAACGGACTCCCAAGTGGCGTCGCTGCACGATCCTGCGGCCAGCCCCACGAATCCCCGCAACGGGTTACAGCGACAGCCCCACCCCATCGTCACGAACATGTAGTGTATGAATCGCCGCAGTTCAGAGCCGGTTCACGAGCTCCTGCGGTCGGTAAAGTCGAGGAAGACCCGGCGCCTGCCCGAACCCTCAGTCACGAGGAGGATTTGCGCACGCTCGCCTACCAGCTGATGGATGCCGCCGGCCTACGACGCGCCCGCCTGACCGGGATCGGCCTGAGGACCGAAGACCTTGTCGACGCCGGCCAGGTCGCCGAGCAGATCAGCCTCGACGCCGCCCGCGAGTCCCGGCTCGTCGCCGAGCAGGCCGTGGACCGCATCCGGAAGAAGTTGGGGCCCGGTTCCATCGGGCCGGCCGCCGTCGCGCCCCTGCGCCAGGCCTCATGAACGCTCTCCATGCCTGGTCGCAGGGCCTGAGGCCGGCTGCGGCCCGCAGGCCGTATGCCCCCACCGTGACCTCGTCACGTCCGGACGCGGTTGCGGCGATGCGCACGGCGGCTCTGCATCCGGCGCGGCGGGTGCCGGGGAATGGCTCGTGAGGGTTCGGGACGATGTGCCCGTTCGAGCGCCTGCCGTCACGAGGGATTCGGGAGGCGGTGCGCTCCCGGGCCCGCCGTGGTTCTACCTGCACGAGCCGCGTCGACCGTGCGGGCCGCCTGACTGAAGGAGTCCACATCCGCAGGCGTCAGGAGAGGAAAGAGCGCGGTCAAAGGGACGTCGTCGAAGGCGCCTCGCATCATGAGGTGACACCCCTGTCTCCGGCTCGTACCACGAGCCCTTCCCAGCTCTCCCGTAAGGAAAGCCCATGGCGTCGGGTCCCGGTATCTGAGCGGGACGCCTCGTACGAACAAGCGGTGGATCCCCTCCGGGCACTGGCATCTGTGCCCGGAGGGGATCCACCGCTGGCCGGCTCTGTGAGCAGCCGCCGTGGATGGTGTCGGATGAGCTGTGGGCACGGATCGAGCCGTTGCTGCCGGGCGTACCGCGCTGTACGCATCACCCGGGGCGGCAAGCGTCCAGGATTCGTCCGGCCGATCAAGTTCGTAGCCAGATGGTGAGGGCTGCCGCGGTCGCGGTGCCGAGGTAGACGTAGCCGCGCTTGTCATAGCGGGTGGCGACGGCCCGGTGCTGTTTCAGGCGGTTGATCGCTCGTTCGACGGTGTTGCGCTTCTTGTAGTCGTCCTCGTCGAGCCATGGTGGCCGTCCGCCGGGTGAGCCTTTGCGCAGGCGGTCGGCCTGGCTGTCGGTCTTCTCTGGGATCGTGTGCCGGATTCCGCGTCGCCGCAGGTATTCGCGGACGGGGCCGTTGTACGCGGATCTTGTCCAGGACGGGCTTGAACCGGCAGGTTCAGGTCTACGCGGGGCCGGCACACGCCCGCCCGTGCCGTCGGCCATGCCCCGGTGGGACTCCTCCAGTGCCGCACCACGTCGCGCACGGTGAGCACGGCGGCCGTGACCTCGTTGTCGAGGACGAGCATGATCCTCCGCTCGGTCATGACCCGGGGATGCGGGGCGGGTCAGCCGTGCAGGGGAGTGTCCGGGCGCTCGTGCGCCACCCGGGCGGCGAGATGGCGCCACATCGCCGAGACGTTGAACGCCGGCCCCAGGTCGGGAAGTTCGGCGATGTCGTCGTCGGGGATCGGGCGGAGGGGTGCGCCGGTGGCGGCGACGGCGAGGGTGGTGCGGGCCAGGGAGTCGACCGCCAGGGCTCGCGTGACGGCCTCCGCGACGGCGTGGGCCGGGTCGCCGGTGCCGACGGCGACCAGACCGTGCCCGCGCAGGACGACCACGGGACGGTCTCCGAGTGCGGCCGCCATCTGCTCGCCCAGGTCGCGGCGGCGGATCAGCGCGGAGCGGGGCCAGACGGGGATGCCCTCGTGGGCCAGGCGGGCGGCCGGGATGTCGTAGGAGCCGACGAGCGGGATCCAGGGCAGTTCGGCGACGGAGGCGGCGACCACCGCGGGCGGATGGGCGTGCACGACGGCCGTGACCTCCGGTCGGGCCCGCAGCACCTCGCTGTGGATCGGCAGTTCCCCGGGCGCCCGCCAGCCCTGTGGCAGGTTGCCCGCTCCGTCGAGAGTCACTTCCTGTACGTCTTCGGCGACGGTGAAGGCGAGCCCCCGCTCCTCGGGTCCGCGCCCGCGGACGAGGAAGGTCTCCGGGCCGGTCCGTGCGCTGACGTGGCCGAGGATGTGCTCGACGAGCCCGGTGACGGCGAGTACCCGGCAGGCCAGCGCGATGCGTTCACGCAGTGCGTCTCCGGAGCCTTCGGGGGATCTCATGGCCGCGTCGATCTCCTCGCCCGGAGTCACCCGTCACGCGATTGGACTGTTGGTATGACTTTAATCCATTACGTAGGATGACGTCAACGAACCCTCTGACCATGGGACAATGCGCGTATGCCATCGCGACCGAGTCAGCCTCAGACCGACACCACCGGCAAGAAGGCCGCCCAGCCGGACGGTCTGTTCAAGGCGGTCTCCTCCAGTCGTGTTTCTCAGCTGATCGTCGAGCAGATCCGGCTGCTGCTGAAGGAGCGGCGCCTGCAACCGGGCGACCGGCTCCCCAGTGAACGCGAGCTGTGCGTGCAGTTCGGTGTCAGCCGGGTGACCGTGCGCGAAGCCCTGCGCAGCCTGGAGGCCGCCGGGCTGGTCGAGATCCGGCTCGGTGCCCGCGGTGGCGCGTTCGTGACCGCGCCCTCGTCGGAGCGGGTGGGTGAGGGTCTCGCCGACCTGCTGTCGCTGTCGCCGCTGACCGCGGCCGAGGTGACCGAGGCGCGGCTGGTCTTCGAACTCGGCATCGTGCCGCTGGTCGTGGAGCGCGCGACCGACGAGGACATCGAGGAGCTGCGCGCCCTGTGCGACGAGCATGCCGAGGCGGTCAAGCAGGGCGAGTACGACATGGAGATGTCCGCGGAGTTCCACACCCGTGTCGCGGCATGCACGCACAACACCGCGATCGAGATGCTCGTCCGGTCCTTCCACGGTCCGCTGCTGATGAGCCTGCGCGAGGCGCAGAGCGTCGAGCCGCAGATGGGGCAGCAGGGCTCCAAGGAGCACCGCAAGTTCGTGGACGCCGTGGCCGCCCGTGACGTCGAGGTCGCCTCGGAGATCATGCGGACGCACATCCGGCGCACCGCGTCGCGTGTGAGGGGCGGCGGCGCCGGCAAGTGAGGCGGATTCGAGTGATCCACAACTGATCGAGTCCCGGACCGGGTCGGGTCCGGGACTCTTTTGTGTCCCACGCTAAGGCGTTATGGTTAGACCATCAGTCATTCAGTGACGCAGGTATTCACCAGCAGGCATCCATCGGTCATCGAAGAGGGCTTCGCCCCTCACAGGAGGCACCATGGGCAAGAAGGGACGCGTCTTCGTCCGCGGCCTGACCTCGGAGACGTACGGGCTCGGGGAGTTCCGCCGCAGGCAGCTGGCCGTCAAGCGGGTGCGCGACGACTCGGTGGTCGTCGACGACGCGAAGGTGGCCCACTCGGGCGACAGCGAGAAGTCCCGGACGTGGTGGCGGGTCGGCCCCGGTGACGAGGAGTTCCTCACCCAGACCATTCAGGTCCACTTCGTGGAGCTGCCGCCGCAGTCCAGCAACCACGGACACGGCCACCAGAACGAGGCGGCCTTCTACATCCTCCAGGGGCGCGGCTACGAGATCCACGACGACCAGCGCTACGACTGGACCAAGGACGACCTCGTCTTCGTCCACACCGACTCCGTGCACCGCCACTTCAACCCCTACGACGAGACCGCGACCGCCCTCGTCGTGAAGGCGAAGAGCACCTGGATGTTCATGGGCCTGCTGCAGCAGGGGCGCAGCGGACCGGTCGAGCGCGAGGCGGAGTTCGGGCCGCGCGAGGACTGGTCGCGGATCTGGACGCCCGGCGTCGAGAACCGCAAGAAGGTCATCGGCGTCGCCGACACCACCTGGGAGAGCACCCCGCTCGGCCGCGTCCGCGTGATGTCCTCGCCGGAACGCACCGACGCCCGCATCTTCTCCATCGACGCCTTCGAGCTCGACATCCCGGCCGGCAGCCGCTCCGGCAAGTACTGGAAGATGGCCGACGAGGTCTTCTACGTCCTCGACGGCGGCGGCTACGCCCTGCAATGGGAGGTGGAGGCGGAGATCGCCGAGAAGTACTACGCGCGTATCGCCAAGGAGCCCACGCGGCACGAGATCACCAAGGGCGACACGCTGTACGTGCCGCAGAACCACGTCTGCCAGCTCTTCGCCCACGACGGCACGCCCTTGCGGGTGCTGTCGGCACAGAACCGCGTCTTCAAGCACCTCGGTTACGACACGGTGCACTTCATGGAGGACGCGCCCGAGTACGGGTCGGCGCAGAACGCCTGACAGGCCCACGACTTCGGCCCCACACCCTTGCGAGGGGGTGTGGGGCCGGACCGTTTCCGGTCACGTCAGGGCCGCTCCGCGGCGGCCTCCTCGGCGGCGGCGACGAGGTCGTCGAGGCTCAGTAGCGCCGGATCGCGCGCCGTCTCCAGGCGCAGGGCGAGTGCCCCGTGCACGGTCTTGCGGATGCGCCGCCCGTCCAGGCCGTGCAGCAGTTCGCCCACGCGCTGGTGCACGGCCGGGTCCTCGGCCAGCGCGGTGAGTTCGGGCCACTGCGCGGCCAGACCGCGCAGCGAGTCGGCGACGATCCGCGGGACGACCGAATCATCGGGCAGCTCGGTCCGCACGACGAGGTCGGCCCGTGACAGGAACGCCTCGTCGACGGCCTCGGCGAAGTTGGTCGTCACCACGAGCAGCGTGCCCGGACGCTGGGCCCGCAGCGCGTCCAGGCCGCTGAGCACGGCGTCCGTGGCCCGGTGCACGTCCACCGGATTGGTGTCGAACGAGGCCGAGTGCCGCCGCACGGCGAGCGCCTCGACCTCGTCGACGAGGACGATCGTGTGCGGACGGCGCGCGGCCAGCTCGGGCAGGGTCTCGCGGAACAGCCGGGAGACCGAGCGCTGGCTCTCACCGAGCATCTCGCTGGGGAAGGCGTGCGGATCGACCTCGACGAGCGTGGTCGCGCCGTGCGGGGTCAGCGTGCGCGCCGCCGCCTGCGCGAGTCCCTGGGCCAGCGTGGTCTTCCCGGTGCCTGGCGGCCCCGCCAGCACCACCAGACCGTGCGGCGCCACCGCCGAGCCGGCGAGCCGCCGCCCGTGCCGGAGTACGAGGACCGCGGTCGCCAACAACCTTTCCTTGTACCGGGGTTCGACGATCACGGAGTCCCACGGCCCGTCGTGGTGGTCGGCGGGCAGCGCGTGCATCCCGGCGACGCCGTGCGGCAGTGCCGCGCTCACCGCTCCCGGCCCCCGTTCACGGCCACGTGGGCCGCGTCAACGCCGGCCACTGGATCGTCGTGGGGTCGCCGGCCTGCGCGTCGCGGATGTGGTCCGGCGGCTCCTCGAAGAGCACCAGCGGATCGCACAGGGCCCGCATCGTCTCCAGCAGGCTGTCGAACATATGGATGCGGACCACCTTCGCGGTCTGCTCCGGGTGGGAGTTGATGTGCTGGTGCCACAGGAAGTGGTCGACGACGATGATGTCGCCCTTCTTCCACGGGTGGCGCTCGCCGCCCTCCGGCTCGGTGCCCAGATAGCTCTCGCCGGAGCCCTCGACGACGTACAGCCAGGCCTCGCCCGGATGCCGGTGCATCGACTGGGCACGGCCCGGGCCGATCTCGAACATCGCCATCGTGATGCCGGACGCCTGGTAGCCGATGGCGCGGTCGAGGAGGAAGGTGGTGCGCGTGCCGCGCGGGGTGTTGCGCAGTTCGAGTTCGTCCCAGCTGGTGTGCAGCCGGCCCGAGCGGCGGGCCTCCTGGTCGCGGGCGAGGCGGCGCAGTCGGTTGGCGTACGGGTCGGCGCCGTCGCGACCGGGGGAGAAGGCGGGACGCGGCGGCAGTTCGGAGACCGGGGTGCGGCCGGCGTCCTCGATCACGGCCATGCCCATCGTCTCCAGCAGGGGCGCACTGGAGAAGGTGAGGTAACGCGTCGGAGTGTCGCCGTCGTTGCCGCTGCGGTGCCAGGACCAGGCCGGCAGGTGCAGCGAGTCGCCGGGGCCCCAGTCGATGCGCTTGCCGTCGATCTCGGTCCAGCCCCAGCCAGCCACCACGAACACCATGGCGTCCCACGAGTGCCGGTGCAGGGTGGTCGTCGTCCCCGGGTCGATCTCGTGGGCGAGGGCGTCCATGGTGCGGGTCGGCCGGTCGCCGTCGGCGCCGACGTAGACCCCGACGCGGCTGCCGCGGTCGGTCGGGTGCATCACGACGTCCTCGAGGGCGACGATCGTGCGGTGGTTGTTGCGCCACTCCTCGATGAACGCGGCTCGTCGGCGTTTCTGGACGTGGTAGTGGGTGACTTCGGTCGTGGTGTGCGTACTCAAGACGGCTCCCAACATGCGTGAGTGAGCGGGGAGTGCGGGTGGAGGGTCAGGGGGTGGCGGGCTCCGGCCGGGGCACGCTGTACTCGCGGACGGTGCGGCTGCGCAGCGCGCTCGCCGCGGACACGGCGGCGGGGACCAGCCCGCCCGCGGTCAGCGCCGCGATCGGGCCGACGGCGCCCGCGAACAGACCCATCACCGAGTCGCCGATCGCGGGACCGCCCCGCGAACACATCTGGTAGATCGCCGAGACCCGGCCGCGCAGCTCGTCGGGGGTCTCGACCTGCACGGCGGCATGGCGCACGGTGGTCGCGACCGCGTCCGCGGCGCCCAGCACGAGGGCCATGACGATCGCGACGGCGAACACGCGCGCCTGGGCCAGGCCCACCACGGCCAGACCGTACGCGGCCGTTCCCCACAGCACGATCCGCCCGGCACGGGCCGTGCGCACCAGCCGGAAGACCCACACCGAGCCGATCAGGGCCCCGGCCGAGGGCGCCGCGGACAGCAGGCCGTACCCGGTGGCGCCGACGTGCAGGACGTCGGCGGCGAAGGCCGGCAGCAGCACCCGGTAGGCACCGAACACCGTGGCCGTCATGTCCAGGCCCGTCAACTGCCAGACCACGGGCCGGCGTGCGACGTAGCGCACGCCCTCCCGCAGGCTCTCCAGCAGCGACCCCCGTTCGGTGTCGGCGACCAGCGGCGGGACGCGCAGCACGGCCAGGACGACGACGAGGGCGGCGTAGGTGACGGCGTCGAAGATATAGACGGCGCCGGGCCCACCGGCTGCGATCAGAAGGCCCGCGCATGCCGGTCCCGCCAGGACGGCCAGTTCACGCGAGGGGTTGAGCAGGGCGAACGCGTCGACGAGGCGCTCCCGGGGCACCATCGCAGGGATCAGGGCCTGCCGGGCGGGCTGGTCGAAGGTCGCCGCCGCCGTCGCGAGCAGCGAGGAGACGACGACTGTCCACACCGTGGCCGCGTCGGCGAGCGTGATCGCGGCCAGCCCGGCCGACACCAGCAGGGCGAGGGCCTGCGTGGCCCGCAGCAGGCGGCGCCGGTCCAGGCGGTCGGCGTAGATCCCGCCGGCCGGCGACAGCACCAGCAGGGCGACCGCCTGGGCGAGGCCGACCAGGCCCACCTGGGCCGTGGAGCCCGTGAGCTGGTAGACCTGGTAGAGGTTGGCGGCGACGGCGCCCCGGGTCCCGATCTGGGAGAGGACGACGCCGCCCCAGTAGAGGGCGAAGTCGCGATTGCGCAGTACCTGGGGTATGGCCATCGCTCAGTCGACCGGGACCAGCGTCACCTTGTCCGGGGCGACGCTGAAGTGGACCTCGGTCCCGGGCGGGATCGAGAGGTTGGGGTTGGAGCGGTTGCGGATCTCCAGATCGCCCACGCCCACGATGTGGTCGACGACGTCACCCATGAAGGCGCGGGTGAGGACCGTGCCCGACCACTCGTTGGGCACGTTGCCGCGCCGCTCGCGGGAGAGGTCGACGCACTCGGGCCGGATCGAGATCAGCACCGAATCCCCGATGCCGGGCGCCCTCTCCACCCCGCGTGCCACCATCCGGCCGTGCGCGGTGTCGGCGTGCACCTCGTCGCCCTTGACCGTGACGACCTTGGCCTCCATGAAGTTGGAGGTGCCGATGAACTCGGCGACGAAGCGGGTGGCCGGCTTGGTGTAGATCTCGCGGGGCTTGCCGATCTGCTCGATGCGGCCCTGGTTCATCACCGCGATCCGGTTGGACATCACCAGCGCCTCGGACTGGTCGTGCGTCACGTAGATCGCGGTGAGGTTCAACTCACGCTGCAACCGCTTGAGTTCGAAGCGCATGGTCTCGCGCAGTTTGGCGTCCAGGTTGGACAGCGGCTCGTCGAGCAGCATCAGTTCGGGCCGCGTCACCAGTGCGCGGGCCAGGGCGAGACGCTGCTGCTGCCCGCCGGAGAGCTTGGTGGCGGGCCGGGAGGCGTAGGCGCCGAGTTCAATGACGTCGAGGACCTGCCCGACGCGCTCCTCGATCTCCTTGCGGTCCGGGCGCTTGGTGCGGGGCAGCACCTCCAGCGGGAAGGAGACGTTCTTGAAGACCGACATGTGTGGCCAGATGGCGTACGACTGGAAGACCATGCCGAGCCCGCGCCGGCTGGCCCGCATGTTGATGCCCTGGCTGTGGTCGTACAGGACCCGCCCGCCGAGCGTCACCCGCCCCTCCGTGGGGCGTTCGAGGCCCGCGACGGAGCGCAGGGTCGTGGTCTTGCCGCAGCCGGAGGGGCCGAGCAGCGTGAACAGTTCGCCGTCGTGGACCTCGAAGTCGACCCCGCCCACGGCGTACACCCGTGTGCCCGCCCCGGAACCGCGCTTCGACCTGCGTCCCGACGTGTCGTCGTAACTCTTCTTGAGGGATTCGACCGTCAACATCGCTGATGGTTCCTTCGGTTAGTTCGCGGAGTCGTTCTGCAGCCCGAAGCGGGCGCCCAGCCGGTAGGCGACGGAGACCAGCACGACGAGCAGGACGACCATCAGGACGCCCAGGGCGGCCAGGGTCGTGAACTGGCCGTTCTCGAACTGCTCCCAGATCAGCACCGACAGCACCTCCTTGCCGGGGCTGTAGAGCAGGATCGTGCTCGACAGCTCACGGAAGGACACGACGAGGATGTAGACCCAGCCGGCCAGGATGCCGCCGCTCATCAGCGGCAGCACCACGCGTCGGAAGGTCTGGAACCAGGAGGCGCCCGACACCGCGGCCGACTCCTCCAGCTCGGGGGACATCTGCGCCATCGCCGAGGACGCGTAGCGCATGCCGTAGGGCAGGTAGCGCGTGCAGTACGACACCAGCAGGATCAGCAGCGTGCCGTAGATCGGCAGCGGCATCCGCAGGTAGACGAACGACAGCGCGAGGCCCAGGACGAGTCCGGGGATGACGATCGGCGTGAAGGCGAGCAGGTCGAGCACCCGCCGGCCGGGCGCCTTGGTGCGCAGCACCACCCAGGACACGATCGAGGTCAGGATCATCACCGCGGTGGCCGCGCCCAGCCCCACGATCAGCGAGTTCTTCAGCGCCGTGAACGCCAGCGGCATGTTCAGGACCGTGCGGTAGTTGTCCAGGGTCATCTGGCTGATCGTCCTGCTCGACGGCGCCGCGTAGTACTTGAGGAGTGAGGCGTAGACGAGGACGGCGACCGGCAGGACGACGGTGAGCAGGAAGTAGAGGAGCACTCCCGCGCCGACGAAGGGCCGGGCGCGGCCGAGTTCGACCGGGCGGGGCCGGAAGGCCTTGCCGGTCACGGTCTGGAAGTTGCGCGAGGAGCGTTGCAGCCATGCCGAGAGCAGCACGCCCAGGGCGGCGATGACGAGCAGGCCGATGGCGTAGGCGCCGGCGGCTCCGTAGTCGACGGGGTAGGCCCGCAGGACGAAGTAGATCCGGCTGGTGAAGACGTAGATGCCGTTCTGCAGTCCGAGCAGGCCGGGCACCTCGAAGCTCTCCAGGGACTGCACGAACATCAGCAGCGCCGCCGAGATCATCGCGGGTCGCAGCAGCGGTACCGTGACGCGGCGCAGCACGGTGAGCCGGCTCGCGCCCGACATGGCGGCGGACTCCTCCAGCGAGGGGTCCATCGCGCGGAAGGCGGCGACCATCAGCAGGAACGCGACCGGCGCGAGATGCAGTCCCTGCACCCAGATCATGCCCCACACGCTGTAGATGTTGATCGGCGAGGAGCCGAACAGGGGCTGGAAGACCAGTGCGTTGAGCAGACCGCTGGAGGGGTCGCCGAGGAAGATCCACGAGGTGGCGTACAGGATGCCGGGGACGATCAGCGGTACCAGGGACGCCGCGAAGAACAGCGCCTTGAACGGGGTGTCGGTGCGTACCTGGATGTAGGCCAGGGCAGTGCCGAGCACCAGCGCCAGGGCGGCCGAACCGAACGCGAAGCCGAGCGAGTTGAGCATCATCTCGCCGGACTGGGAGGTGCCGCCGTAGGCCCGTGAGAAGGCCCCGAGGGAGACACCGTTGCCGTCTGCGCTCAGGAAGGTGTCGTGGATGAGGTATCCCAGCGGCACGATCGCGAGGTAGCCGACGATGACGACGGCGCCGCCGACCAGCAGCCCCTGGAGGGACAGCGGGCGCCGCACCAGCCGGGCGAGCCTGCCGGGTCGGGCGCCGTCGGCCGGGTCGGGCGCCGGAGCCGGGCCCGGACCGTCGTCGCGGGAGGTGAGGGAGGTGGGCAGGAGGGTCATCGGCCGTCACTTCCCCGCGGACGCGACACCGCGCAGCAGCGCGTCGTACTTCTTGTCCCAGCTGCCGTTGTCCTTGCTCAGGCCCTCGACGTCGAAGGGCACCAGGGTGATGCCGTTCAGGCTCTTGTCGCCGGGGACCTTCGTCGACGGGGTCAGCCCGAGTTTCACCAGCTCCTTCTGGCCGTCGGTGAGCAGCCAGTCGTAGAACAGCCAGGCGGCGGCCGGGTGCATGGCGTCCTTGATCATGCCGACGCCGTTGGGCCGGCCGAAGGCGGGGACCGACGACTTGCCGCTCTTGGGCAGGTGGGCCACGGGGGCGCCCTTCTCGGCGGCGCGGTCCGTGATGTATGTGTAGTTCATCGCCTCCATGGGCGTCTGGCCCGCGGTGAGGAACTGCATCATCGTCGTGTGGCCCTTGGCCACCTTGGCGTTGGCGGCGATGTCCTTCCACAGCTTGTCGACCTCGGCCTGCGTCTTGCCGTGGCCCAGCCAGTACTTGGTGACGTTCTCGAACCAGTCGCTGTCGCTGACCTCGAGAGTCAGCTTGCCCTTGTACTTGGGCAGCGCCAGGTCCTCCCAGCTGTGCGGCTCGTCGCCCGGCTTGATCAGGTCGGTGTTCCAGGCGGGCTGGAAGACGTTGAAACGGCTGGCCGTCCAGTGCTCGAACTTGCCGGTGGCCTCGACCTTGTCGAGGGCCGTGCCGTTGAAGTCGGCCAGGATGCCATTGTCCGAGAGGGCGGTCATCTCCAGGAAGTTGGTCTCCACCGCGTCGGCGCCGGCCTTGCCGGCCTGAGCCTCCTGCATGGCCCGCTGGAGAACCGTCTCGGAGTTACCGCGGAACACGCTGACATGGATGCCGTACTTCTTCTCGAAGGCGTTCGCTACCGGCGTCGCGATGTCCGCGGTCATCGAGGTGTAGAGGGAGAGCGTGCCGCCCTCCTTCTTGGCCAGCTCCTGCGCCTTGGCGCGCTGTTGGTCCTTCGGAAGGCCGGCGATCTGCGCGTAGACGCCGCTGGCCTTGGTGTTGGACGCGGTGGTGACGGCACCGCCGCATCCGGTGGTGACGGCCGCGACCAGCAGCACGGCCACGGCGAGAGTGGGGTTACGGGTGCTCATGCGGTGCTCTCCTGGAGCGAGATGCGATAGGGGGTGTGCGGTCAGCCCGCCGCGGGGACGCCGCGCAGCAGCGCGTCGTAGGCGGAGTTCCATTCCTTGGTGTCGGTCTCGGCTGTCGCCGACAGGCTGTAGGTGGTGGTGCCGGGCGGAATCGGGTCCTTGTAGCCGGGCACGTGCTGGGCCGCGGGGATGCGCAGCGACTCGGCGATGACCTTCTGGCCCGGGCCGAGGACCCAGTCGGTCCACAGCAGTGCGGCTGCGGGATGGCGGGCGCGGGTCATCAGGCCCACGCCGTTGGGGCGCAGGATCACCGGCTCGACGGCGGGCCGCCAGGCGACCGGCGCGCCCTTCTTCGCGGCCTTGTCCACGGTGTGGCTGTAGACGGACAGGGCCACGGCGAACTGCCCGGCGCTGAGCAGTTCGCCCTGCACCGTGTGACCCTTGACCACCTTGATGTTGGAGGCGATCTTCTTGAACAGGGCGTCCGCCTGGGCGTCGGACATCCCCTTCTCCTCGGTGAGGTAGGTGTGCATCGAGGCGTACCAGTCCCAGTCGCCGACCTCGACGGAGAGCTTGCCCCTCCACCTGGGGTCGGCGAAGTCGGCGAAGTCGGTGGGCTCCTCGCCCTTCGCGACCTCGTTGGTGTTCCAGCCGACGACGAAGGCGTTGAAACGTTCGGCCGTCCAGCCGCCGAGGTGCTTCGCGGCGTCCTTCAGGCCCGCCTCGGCCGGCCCCTGGTAGGCGTGGAGCAGATGCTGGGCGTCCAGAGCCCGCAGTTCGAGGTCGTTGGTGTCCATGACGTCGTTCTGCGGCTTGTTCGCGTCGTTCTCCTGGACCGCCCGCTGCAGGACCGTCTCCGAGTTGGCCCGGAAGGCGTGGACCTTGATGCCGGGGTAGGCCTTCTGGAACGCGTCGACCAGGTCCTGGATGTCGGTGTTGGAGGTGTAGAGGTCGAGCGTGCCCCCCTGGCTCTTGGCGTCGGCCAGGAGCTTGTCCGTGCGCTCGCTGCCGGTGAGCGATTCGTAGGGGGCGTAGGAATTCTTCGCGGGAGCGGAACCGGCGGCGCCGGTGGTGGGGGAGGCGCCGCAGCCGGTGAGGACGAGGCCCGCGGCCAGCAGGCTCGCGGGGAGAGCACCTTGACGCATCGCACACTCCTTGGACGAGGCGAACGGCTCGGGGTGCGGACGGAAGAGCACAGAGTGTGGGGGGAACGCGGCCGCGCCGACGGGGGAACGGGGAAGTGTCGTCGGGCGGCCGGTGAACGCTTTGCGGATCGCGTCCGACCATGTCGGGTCCCTGCATGCAACAGCAAGAGAGGTCTTATGGTCTAACCATCGGAACAGAGCTTTGCTCTACTGTTACGGTCCGGGGTCCGATGGATCTGCGGGTCCTGGCCGATGGCGAGGAAACGCTCAGCGCGGGTCCTGGCCGAAGACGAGCGACTTGATCGTCACCGGGACCGTGTTGGACGGTAAACGCACCCGGCCGATGTCGACATAGTCGAAGTCCCGCAGACTCAGACCGTCGATGACGAGCAGGCCGCCGGTGACGCCCAGCTCCTCGCGCAGCAGCCTGCCGAGGGTCATCGCCACATCTCCGTCCAGCACGATGTACAGCGACCGCCCCTCGGCCGTCCGCTCGGTGACGGCGTCCCTGACACCCCGGGCGAACGGCAGCAGCCGCTCGTAGCTGGGCGGTCCGCTCCACGACAGGGCGAGGGCGATGTCCGCACCGGTCTGTGCGACGTCGAGAGCGACCAGGTGCCGACGGATGGCTGCTTCGACCGCCCCCGCGTCCACCACCTCCCCGAGCTCGTGAACCGGCCGCAGGACCTGCAAGTTGCGGCGCGGCAGCAGCGCGTCCGCGTCGGAGACGCACCCGGTGTTGCCGCTGAGCTGGACGCTGTACTCCGAGGCGCCGAGCGCCGTGGCCCGGATGCACTCGCCCGCCGGCAGCAGCGGATACGGCAGCGCGCCGGAGTCGACCCGCCGGCGCAGCGCCCGGCCGAGCCGGCGGCCCAGGTCCCCGAAGTCGGTGTCCTCGCGGCCGTAGACGTACTCCGCGACCCCGCCCGAGAACATCACCCCGTCGATCGGGCCGAGGTCCGGGAGCGGATCGGTGAGGTACAGGTCCCGGACGGGGGCGGCCGGCGGATCGGCGGTGACGGCCTCGACCAGCGCGTCCGCCATCGACTCGGCCACCGTCGTCAGTTCCTCGCCGGTGACGGTGTCGCCGGTCTTCCAGGTGTACCCGGCGCGGGCGGCGTGTTCACCGCCGGCCGGGTCGAGCCGGACGATCCGGCCCGCGCCGTCGACCACCTGGAGGCGTCCGCCGATGTGGACCGCGGCGGTGCCGGTGACGCGCCCCTGGTCGAGGACGGCGAGCTTGGTGGTGCCGCCGCCGATGTCGACGTTGAGGATGCGCCGTCCGCTCTCGTACGACGCCTGCGCGGCCCCCGACCCGTAGGCGGCGAGCATCGCCTCCATGTGGTGGCCGGCGCTCGCGTTCACCAGCTCGCCGCCGCGTTCGGCGAGTACGCCGGCGATGGCCTCGGCGTTGCGGCGACGCAGCGCCTCACCGGTGAGGATCACCACGCCGGTGTCCACGTCGGCCGGCTCGACGCCCGCCGCGCGGTAGGCGGTGTCGATGATCGAGCCGAGCGCCGGCGCGTCGATGTGCTCGTCGTCGGCGTACGGGGTGAGTTCCACCGGGGAGCGGTGCAGGGTCTCGCGCCGCACGACGAGGTAGCGGCTCGTCAGATCCTCGCTGATGCGCCGCAGGTGAAGGCGTGAGAAGACCACCTGGGTGCCGGAGGAGCCGATGTCCATGCCGACGCTGTGCAGCGTGACGTTGTCCTGCTGCCAGATCGGGTTGTCCTCCAGTGCCCCGTAGTCCTCGTCGTCATGCAGATGGTCGTGGTCGGGGAGGTACGCCGAGTGAACCGTGCGCACCCCGTCGTCGTGGTCGTGTCCTTCGGTGTGGGGCACAGTCCCGCTCCTTCCCGGACGTGGCAGGGATCAGACGCCGGCGGGCTGCTCCGGCAGCGGCGGGAGCGTGGCCAGCTCCGCCTCGTAGACGGCGTCCATGCGCGGCTCCATGCCGTGCTTGGCCAGCGCCTCGCGGAAGGTCTCGCGCACATACGGCGATTCGTCGGCGTAGTCGATCTGGTCGCCGCCGATCCGCTTGCTGATCCAGGCCTTCGGCACGCCCTGGGCGTTGCGGACGGAGACCACCTCGTGCTTGAAGGCGAGGTAACGGCTGGGCTCGGTGCCGGTGTTGAAGTGCTGGTGGAACCACATGTTGGGCGGCACGATCAGCGTGCCGGGACCCCACTCGTAGCGGCGGGGCTCCTCGCCCTCCGGCCACATCAGGCTGTAGCCCTCACCGGAGAGGATGATGACGTGGGCGCCCGGCCCGTGCCGGTGCCCTTTCTTGTACGTGGCGGTCGGGAACTGCGAGATGTGGCTGTTCATCGAGCCCTTGGCCATGGCGAACCGGATGTGGCCGCCGCCGGCGCCGCGTTCCTTCGCCTCGACCAACGGCAGGTTGACCGCGTCGGCGACGAAGTTCGTGTCGAGCAGCAGACCCTTCTGCTCGCCCTTGGGGGAGAAATAGTCGGGTTCGCCGTCGAAGCGGTCCGGGAAGTCCCTCGGGGTGTCGAAGACGAAGTCGGGGTCGCCGTAGAGGTTGATGACCGGGGGCATGTTCGTCGAGGAGACGAAGCGGGCCGCCTTCCGGCCGGAGCCGTTGAAGTGCTGGTGGTGGGCGTTGAGCGGGATGGCGAAGATCGAGCCGGCCTGCCATTCGAAGCTGACCTCGGCGCCGGCGTCGTTCCAGACCTTGGTCGAGCCCTGCCCCTCCAGGACGAGGATCATCTCCTCGAACAGCTGCCGCTGCGGGGCGAGCTTGCCGCCGGCCGGGATCTCGCAGACGTAGCAGTCGTTGGAGGTGCGGGTGGCCTCGTGGTTGATGAACACGCCCCGGCCACCGCGCCGCTCCCACGGCTTCAGTTCGACCGTGCGCAGGTCGGGGATGTAATGGGCGGCGATGATGTCCAGGCCTTCGGCGGCCACCCAGCGGGTGTAGGGAGAGTCCTTCTCGGTGGCGAACTTCGCCGCCAGGGTGTCGTTGACGATCGCATCCTTGGCCATGCGGCGGCCCTTCCTGGTCGGCTCGTTCAGCACGGCATGTGCTGACATGCACAGGGGGTGGATTGGTAGAACCATAAGGCCACCCCTGATGGTCGTCAACGAGTCGTGCCGAGTCGTCTGCGGCCCTGATCGGCCACCTCCGCCACGGCTTCGGCGGCGGCGCGCGGATCGAGGTACCGTCCGCCGCGCACGCGCGGCGCCAGGTCCTCGCCCAGGTCGTAACGCAGCGGCATGCCCGTCGGGATGTTCAGCTCCAGCAGTTCCTCGCGGCTCAGCCGGTCGAGCTGGGCGACCAGGGCCCGCAGCGAGTTGCTGTGCGCGACGACGAGCACGGTCCGACCGGCCCTCAGGTCCGGCACGACGGCCTCGTGCCAGTACGGCAGCAACCGTGCGGTGACGTCGGCGAGCGACTCGGTGCGGGGCAGAAGGTCGCGGGGCAGGCCCGCGTAGTGCGGTTCGCTCGCCACGTCCCCCGCGCTCCCGTCCGGTACCGGCGGCGGCGCCTCGTCGTACGAGCGGCGCCAGAGGCGGAAGCGCTCCTCGCCGAACTCCCGCAGCGTCTCGCTCTTCTCGCGGCCCTGGAGGGCGCCGTAGTGCCGCTCGTTGAGCCGCCAGCTCCGGGCGATCGGGACCTGCGGCCGGCCGGCGGCCTCCATGGCCAGGGAGGCGGTACGCACCGCGCGGGTCAGGAGCGAGGTGTGCACCGACTCCGGCGGCAGGCCCGCGGTGTGCAGCAACCGCCCGCTGTCGCGGGCCTGCTGCTCACCGCGGGCGGTGAGG
This sequence comes from Streptomyces sp. NPDC029138, assembly GCF_055564375.1. Classification (NCBI taxonomy): domain Bacteria; kingdom Bacillati; phylum Actinomycetota; class Actinomycetes; order Kitasatosporales; family Streptomycetaceae; genus Streptomyces; species Streptomyces sp. NPDC029138. The sequence goes on along the minus strand of NZ_JBVHWM010000056.1, from coordinate 22,784 downwards.
TCCACGTCGATCCAGCCCGTGAACAGATTCCTCGAGTTCCATGCGCTCTCGCCGTGGCGCAGAAGGATCAGCGTTGGCATGCCGCCGATTGTGCGCCTGTGTCACGTCTCTTGTTCAGCGTTCTCAGCTTCTGGTCTAATGGACAGACCACCGGACCGGAGGCGGCCCCTCGGCCTGCCCGTCCGCAGTGGAATCCACCGATCGCGAGAGGAAACAGGGACCTTGCCCAAGGTGATCTTCGTCGGCAGTGACGGTCCCGAGTACACCGTCGATGCGACGGTCGGGGACTCGGTCATGACGGCCGCGGTGAAGAACGGTGTTCCGGGGATCGTCGCCGAATGCGGCGGCAACCAGTCCTGCGCCACCTGCCACGTCTGGGTGCGCGAGGAGTTCGCCTCCCTCGTCGGGCCGCCGGGCGAGATGGAGGAGGACCTCCTCGACCTCGCCGTGGCCGAACGGCGGGACACGAGCCGGCTGTCCTGCCAGATCCGCGTGACCCAGGAACTCGCCGGCCTGACCGTCGAGATCCCTCCGGAGCAGCCCTGACCACGGCGCCCCGCTCAGCACCGACCCCCACGACCCGGCTACGGGTCAGTACCTGAAAGGGAAAACGGCTGTGCTTCGAAAAGACATCAACGAACTGCTCACCCAGACGGGCCCGGGAACGCCGATGGGCGAGTTGTTCCGGCAGTACTGGATTCCCGCGCTGCTGGCCGAGGAGCTCCCGGAGAACGACTGCCCGCCCGTGCGCGTCAAGCTGCTGTCGGAGCGCATGGTCGCCTTCCGTGACAGCGAGGGACGTTACGGCCTGGTCGACGAGTTCTGCGCCCACCGCGGCGCCTCCCTCTGGTTCGGCCGCAACGAGGGCTCCGGCCTGCGCTGCCCGTACCACGGCTGGAAGTACGACGTCACCGGCCAGTGCATCGAGGTGCCCTCGGAGGCCGACAACAGCAGCTTCTGCCAGAACGTGCAGCTGACCTCGTACCCGTTGGTGAAGGTCGGCGACGTGCTGTGGACCTACATGGGCGACGCGGCCACCCAGCCCCCGCTGCCCGAGTTCGAGTGGCTGCACGTCCCGCCGGAGCAGACCTACACCTCCAAGCGCTGGCAGCAGTGCAACTGGCTGCAGGCCTTCGAGGGCGGCATCGACTCCAGCCACGTCACCTTCCTGCACTCCGGCGGCCTGAAGACCGACCCGCTGTTCCGGGGCGCCAAGGGCAACGAGTACAACATGAACGACACCAAGCCCTTCTTCGAGGTCGCCGACAGCGACGGCGGGCTCTTCGTGGGCGCCCGGCGCAACGCCGAAGAGGGCAAGTACTACTGGCGGATCACGCCCTATGTGATGCCGGCGTTCACCATGGTCCCGCCGCGCGGCGACCACCCCGTGCACGGTCACTTCTGGGTGCCGATCGACGACGAGAACTGCTGGACGTACTCCTTCGACTACCACCCCGTGCGCGCGCTCACCGAGGCCGAGCGGCAGGCGATGATCGACGGTCACGGCGTCCACAGCAAGAACATCCCGGGCACCTACCGGCCGATGGCCAACATGGACAACGACTACCTGATCGACCGTGAGGCGCAGAAGCGCGGCGAGACCTACTCCGGTGTCGCCGGCATCGCGATGCAGGACGCCTCGCTGCAGGAGAGCATGGGTCCCATCGTCGACCGCACCAAGGAGCGGCTGGTACCCGCGGACAGCGGGATCATCAAGGCCCGGCAGAAGCTGCGCAAGGCCGCCATCGCCCTGCGCGACGAGGGCGTGACCCCGCCCGGCGTGAACCCCGAGCACCACCGGGTGCGTTCCGCGGCGGTCGTGCTGCCGGCGGCCGAGTCCTTCCTGGACTCCTGCCGCGACGCGGTCAAGGTCACGCCCGGCGTTCCGCAGGCCTCGGTGTGACATGACGACGGCCACCTTGCAGTTGAGCGAGAGCGCCCGCGCGGCCTCGGCGAGCGAGTCCCGGTTCCGGATCGACGTGCCGATCCGGCCGGCCCGCGCCGCCCGCGTCGTCGCGCTGGACGAGAGGGCGGCGGCCGTCACCCGTCGCCTGGCCGAACGGCCCTGGGCCCACGCCCGCTTCTACACCAGCCAGGGCGATGCCCTGCTGCACGAGCTCGACGGCGAGCCCGCCCCGCTGGAGGAAGTGCTCACCGGCACCGACGTGGTCGTCGTCCTCGCCACCGAGGACGGCGGCCGGGCGGCCGCGGCCGCGATCGGCCGGATCTGCGGCCGGCGGGGCATCACCACCGCGGGCGTGGTCCTGGGCGACGGCTTCGAGGCGGACGACGCGGTCGCCGCGCTGCGCCCCTACGCCCGGGTGCTGCTGCTGTCCGCCGACGAGAGCGACTGCTTCGAACTGCTCAAGGCACTGAGGGTTTAGGAGGCCCGGCACATGTCCGACAAGGTCACGCTGCGCGCTCTGCAGCGGATGAAGGACGAGGGCCGCAAGATCGTCGGCGTCGTCGCCTGGGACTACCAGATCGCCCGCATCGTGGACCGGGCCGGAGTCGATCTCGTCTCCGTCGGCGACACGGTGGGAGTGAACCTGTGGGGGCACTCCCACCCCTTCGAGGTGACGATGGACGAGATGGTCGTCGTCGCCCGGGCGGTGCGGCGCGGTGTCGAACGGGCCCTGGTCAGCGTCGACTTCCCCTTCGGTCCACTCCAGGAGGGCACCGCCGACGCGGTCCGGGCGGCGGTGCGGTTCGTCAAGGAGGCCGGCGTCGACCTGGTCAAGCTGGACGCCGCCGCCGACTTCCCCGAGGCCGTCGAGGCGATCACCCGCGCCGGCATCCCGGTCTTCGCGCAGTTCGGCATCACCCCGCAGACCGCGCTGCGCTACGGCGTCGAGTACCGCGCGATCCCCTCCTCCGCCGACCAGGTGCCGGTGGCGATGCAGGACGCCATGGTCGCCGAGGCCAAGCGGCTGGAGGAGGCCGGCGCGGTGCTGCTGAACTTCACCAACTCCGGGCCCGTGGTGGGTGCCGCCGTGGCCCGGGCCGTCTCCGTCCCTGTGGTCGGCGGCTTCGGCGGCGGCCCCTGGCTCGACGGGCGGATGCGCATGGCCCACGCGGCCATCGGCTACGCGGCCTCGTCCCTCGACGATCCGCCCGAGACCTATGCCAACGTCGCCCGGATCACGCTCGACGCGATCACCGCCTACGCGGCGGACGTACGGGCCGCACGCCAGGTCGCCGGCGGTGTTCCCGTCCCGCCGGCGACCTGATCACGAAGGGAGCACGACCGTGCCCACGGCCGTCATCGACGCCATCACCACACGCTACGAGGTCGCGGGCTCGGGTCCGCCCCTGCTGATGTTCTCGCCCGGCGGGTTCGACTCGAGCCTGGAGGGCTGGCGCACGGTGGGCGTCTACCGCCGCCTGCGTCTCCTGGACCGTCTGACGGAGGAGTTCACCTGCATCACCTTCGACCGGCGCGAGTCGGGTCGCTCGGGCGGCAGGCTGGAACGCATCTCCTGGTCCGACTACGTCCGTCAGGGCGTCGGGCTCCTCGACCACCTCGGCATCGAACGCGCCCACCTCATGGGCGGCTGCGTGGGCTGCTCGACCGTGGCGGCCGTCGCGGTGGCCCACCCCGAGCGCGTCCTGAGCATGGTGCTGTACTCCCCGGCCGGGGGCGTCAGGTACCGGATGAAGCAGCACGAGCGCTTCGAACGTCACCTCGCCTACGTCGACGAGCACGGCCCGGCCGAGGTCGTGGCCCTCGCCCGGAAGGGGGAGGAGGGCTTCACCAAGGATCCGCGGGTCGGCCCCTGGGCCCAGGTGATCCGGCATGACGCCGAGTTCGCCGAGATGTACGCCCGCACCGACCCCGTGCGCTACCGTGCGACCGTCTCCGGCACGGCCCGCCTGCTCTTCGACCGTGACACGGTCCCGGGCCCCGAGCCGGAGGACCTCCTGACCCTCGACGTGCCGGCCCTGATCGTCCCCGGCCAGGACACCTCCCACGCCCCCTCCGCCGCCCGCTACTTGCAGGAGTGCCTGCCGGACACGGAGTACTGGGACGTGCCGGTGGCCGAACAGACGGATGAGACCGCGCCGACGCGAGTGCTGGACTTCCTCGCCCGGAGGCAGGCGTGACGAGGGGGCGCGGTCGCGAGGGGGAACGCGGCCGCGCCCCTGTCTGCGATCGGCTGTACGGGTGCCGGGCGGGACCCGGCTCAGGCCCGGGGAGCCTCCTGCTGACGCTCGGACTGTTCCAGCTCGGCGATCTGCGCCACCCGCCGCGCGTGCACGCCCCCGTTGAACGGGGTCGTCAGCCACGTCTCGACGATCTCCTGCGCAGCGTCGGGCGTGATCACCTTGGCGGCGAGCACCAGGACGTTGGAGTCGTTGTTGCCGCGGGAGATGCGGGTGCTCCACAGATCGTGGCAGAGCCCGGCCCGGATCCCGCGGATCTTGTTGCAGGCGACGGTCTCGCCGAGACCGCTGCCGCCGAGGACGATGCCGCGGTCCGCGGCGCCGCCGGTCACCTGCCGGCAGACGTCCGCGCACAGCGGCGGATAGTCGACCGTCTCCTCGGTGTGACTGCCCCGGTCGTCGACGGTGTGCCCGCCGGCCGTGAGCCATTCGATGAGCCGGGTCTTGAGCGCGAGGCCGTTGTGGTCGGCGGCGATGGCGATGCGCACGCGGGGTCCCTTCGAGGAGCGGTGCGGTCAGGCGGTCAGCGTGCGCGTGGCATCGGCGAACAACTCCTCGACCGGCTGGGACCGTTCGAGGATGCGTTGATCGACGGCGTGCCGCATGAGCTGCTCCAGGACGGCCCGGTTGGGCTCGATCCCGTAGGGCAGCGGGTCCGCGCCCGTGATGTCCATGACCCGCCGGTACATGCGGTCGGTGGGGGAGTCGCCGGCGCCGGCGCGCAGCCGGTCCACATACAGCTGCTTGGCACGCGCGAAGGCGTCGAACACGTCGGCCGCCAACTGCGGCCGGTCGGCGAGGAGCTCGTCCCGGATCACCACGAGGTGGTTGATGGGGTAGAGCCCGCGCTCGCGCATCGCGGTGAAGCCGGCCTCCTCGGCGTCGGGGATCAGCGGGGCCAGCGCCAGCGCCTCGGGCTTCGGCCCGATGACCGCGGCGAGGTCTCCCTCGACGAGTGACTCCTCCAGCGTGCGTCCGGGAGCCAGGGGTTCGACGTTCACCGGCGGCCGGAACTCGGCCACGTGCTCGTCGCCCGACAGCACCCACGTCACCTTGTCGAGGTCGACGTCGTACTCCTCGCGCAGGACCGCCCGTGCCCACACCCCCGTGGTGACCGTGTAGCCGCGGCTGACCCCGACCCGCCGTCCCTCCAGGTGCTTGGGTTCGCGCACGTCCGAGGCCGGGTCGTGGAAGATCGCGCCGTGGTGGAAGCCGCGCACCAGGAACGCGGGCACGGCCGTGAAGCGTGCGCCGTGCGCCTTCGCCACCAGATAGGTGGTCAGCGCCATCTCGCTGACGTCGAACTCCAGCCCGCGGACCATTCGCCGGAACGCCTGGACGAGGACCGGTACTTCCTCGAACTCGAACCGGAAGCCGTGGGGCGTCACCGCCCCCGTCTTCAGTGCCTCGTTGTTGCCCTGGGTGCGGGTCACTGTCCTGAGCTGAGGTATCACCATGCGCCAAAAGGTAGCATGGTTAGTCCATTCGTCCATAGACTGTCGCTCCAGTGGGACAGACCCCGACCCTGAGGAGACGACGTCATGGCGGAACAGGTGCTGGCGGCGGTGCGCGTGGCGCCCGGCCGGACCGAACTGCGGGAGTTCCCGATGCCGGACATACCCGACGACGGAGCCCTTCTGAAGGTGGAGGTCGCCGGGATCTGCGGCACCGACGTGAAGATGTACGGCAAGCCGCCCTTCACCGACCCGGTGATCATGGGACACGAGAACGTCGGCGTCATCGCCCGGGCCGGCCGCACTTTCACCGAGCGCAAGGGCCTCGCCGAGGGCGACCGAGTCTTCGTCGAGCACTACGTCGGCTGCTACCGCTGCGAATGGTGCCACCAGGGCGAGTACCGCCACTGCGAGGCCACCGACTGGCGCACCAACCCCGACGCCCGCCGCTACGGCTACACCTCGGCGAACAACCCGTACCACCTGTGGGGCGGTTTCGCGCAGTACCTCTACCTGCCGTGGAACTCGGTGACGCACCGCGTGCCGGACGGCGTCTCGGCCGAACTCGCCGGCCTGGTCACCCCGTTGTCGAACGGCATCGAGTGGGCCCTGGGCACCGCGGGCGTCGGCTACGCCTCCACCGTCCTGGTCCAGGGCCCGGGCCAGCAGGGCCTGTCCCAGGTCGTCGCCTGCAAGCAGGCCGGCGCCTCCTTGATCATCGTCACCGGCACCACCAAGGACGCCGCACGTCTGTCCCTGGCCCGGGAGCTGGGCGCCGACCACGTGATCGACGTGACGCAGGAGGACCCGCTCACCCGCGTCCTGGAGGTCACCGGCGGACGCGGCGTCGACGTCGTCCTGGACTGCACCGCGGGCGCCGGCACCGCACCCGTCCTGCTCGGGATAGACGCGCTGAAGCGACGCGAGGGCACCATGGTCGTCCAGGGCGAACTCGCAGCCTTCCCCGACTTCCCGCTGAAGAAGCTGACGGAGAAGTCCATCGCGCTCAAGAGCGCCCGCGGCCACAGCTACCGCGCCTGCGAACTGGCCCTGGAACAGCTCGCGTCGGGCCGCTTCCCGCTGGAGAAGCTGAGCACCCACAGCTTCCCGCTGGCCGAGGCCGACCGGGCCATCCGCACCGTCGGCGGCGAGAGCGGCGAGGACGCCGTGCACGTCTCCCTGCTGCCCTGGGCGGCGGCATGAGCGTCGTCGTCCGCAGCCCCCGCCGCGCCGAGCGCGCGGTCGTCGACGCCCTCGCCGGCTTCGGCGTCGCCACCGTCCACGAGGCCCAGGCGCGCACCGGGCTCCTCGACCCCGCGCTGCGGCCCGTCTGGCCCGGCGCGCACATCGCCGGCACCGCCGTCACCGTCAGCGTGCCGCCCGCCGACAACTGGATGCTCCACGTCGCGGTGGAGCAGTGCCGGGAAGGCGACATCCTCGTCGTCGCCCCCACCTCCCCGTCCTCGGCGGGCTACTTCGGCGAACTGATCGCCACCGCGGTCGCCGCACGCGGCGTGCGCGGCCTGGTCATCGACGCCGGCTGCCGCGACATCGCCGAACTGCGCCAGATGGGCTTCCCCGTGTGGGCCCGGCACATCAGCGCCTTCGGCACGGTCAAGGAGACCCTCGGCGACGTGAACACCCCGATCGTCTGCGCCGGACAGCGGATCGCCCCCGGTGACGTGATCGTCGCGGACGACGACGGCGTGGTGGTCGTGCCCCGGCGCGAGGCGGCCACGGTGCTCGCGGCCTCCCAGGCCCGCGAGGAGCGCGAGGCGGCCGTCCGCAAGCGCTACGCCGGCGGTGAGCTGAGCCTCGACGTCAACAGCATGCGCGAGCGGCTGGCCGCGAAGGGCCTGACCTACGTCGACCAGGAGCCGACCGGTGATCATTGACATCCACGGCCACTACACGACGGCCCCACCGCAGCTCCAGGCGTTCCGCGACGCCCAGCTGGCCCGGCTCGCCGCCCCCTCGCTGCCCGCCCCGCAGCCGCCGGACATCAGCGACGACGCACTCCGCGAGAGCGTCGAGAACAACCAGCTCAAGGTGCTCCGGGAGCGCGGCGCCGACCTCATGCTCTTCTCGCCGAAGGCCTCCGGCATGGAACACCATGTGCCGGACCCGGCCACAGCCAGAAACTGGGCACGGGCGAGCAACGACCTCGTGCACCGAGTGGCCGGCCTGTTCCCGCGGCACTTCGCCGCCGTCTGCCAGCTGCCCCAGACCGCGGGCGGCCCGCTCGACGACGCGATCGCCGAACTGCGCCGCTGCGTGGAGACCCTCGGCTTCGTCGGCTGCAACATCAACCCGGACCCCTCCGGCGGCCACTGGAACACGCCGCCGCTGACGGACCCGTACTGGTTCGCCCTGTACGAGACGATGGCCGAGCTGGACGTCCCGGCCATGATCCACGTCTCGACCTCCTGCAACCCCAACTTCCACACACTGGGCGCCCATTACCTCAACGCGGACACCTCCGCGTTCATGCAGTTCGTCGAGGGCGACCTCTTCGCCCGCTTCCCGACACTGCGGTTCGTGATCCCGCACGGCGGCGGAGCGGTGCCGTACCACTGGGGCCGCTACCGCGGACTCGCCGTGCGGATGGGCCGCCCGGATCCCGCCGAACACCTGAAGGACAACGTCTTCTTCGACACCTGCGTGTACCACCAGCCGGGCATCGACCTGCTGCACACCGTGGTGGGGGAGGACAACATCCTGTTCGCCTCGGAGATGCTGGGCGCCGTGCGCGGCGTCGACCCGGAGACCGGCATCGCCTGGGACGACACCCGGCAGTACGTCGACCGGGCCGGCCTCACCGACGAGCAGCGGCACAAGGTCTTCGAGGCCAACGCACGGCGCGTGTACCCGCGCCTGGACGCACGACTGACGGCGGAAGGCAGGTAACCGGCACCCATGGCCCGACTCCCCCTCACCTTCGCCTGCGGCGACTACGACCGCACCCGCGCCCTCGAAGAGGGCACGGTCCGCCCCGACGGCATCGAGCTGACGTATCTGCGGCTGCCCGTCGAGGAGACCTTCTTCCGGATGATGCGCCACCAGGAGTTCGAGGTGGCGGAGATGTCCCTGTCCTCCTACGTCCTGTCCCTGCGCACCGACCCCTCGCCCTTCGTGGCCCTCCCGGTCTTCACCTCGCGCATGTTCCGGCACGGGGCGCTGTACTGCCACGCCGACTCCGGCATCTCCACGCCGGAGGACCTGCGGGGCAAGCGGATCGGCACGCCCGAGTACCAGCTGACCGCCTGCGTGTGGATGCGCGGCATCCTCGCCGACCGCCATGACGTGCCGTTCGACTCGGTGAGTTACTTCACCGGAGGCCAGGAGACCCCGGGACGCATCGAGAAGGCAGGCGTCGACCTGCCGGACTCCCTGCGCGTCAGCCGCATCCCGGAGGACCGCACCCTGGCCCGGATGCTCGCCGAGGGTGAGATCGACGCCCTGTGCACGCCTCGCGTACCGAGCCCCTTCGTCGCCGGGGACCCGCGGGTACGCCGGGTCTTCCCGGACGTCGTCGCCGCGGAGAAGGAGTACTACGCGGCGACCGACATCTTCCCGATCATGCACGTCGTGGTGGTCCGCCGCGATGTCTACGACCGCCACCGCTGGGTCGCGCAGTCCCTCTACAAGGCGCTGCTGGCCGCCAAGGAGGCCGCGTACGACAGCCTCTACGACACCTCGGCCCTGCGGTTCATGCTGCCCTGGCTGACCCCCCAGCTGGAGGAGGCACGCGAGCTGATGGGCCGGGACTACTGGTCCTACGGAGTCGAGGGCAACCGCAAGACCCTCTCGACGTTCCTGCGCTACCACCACGAGCAGGGGCTGTCCGCGAGGCAGTGGGAACCCGAGCAGCTGTTCGCCCCCGAGTCGCTGGAAGCGGCGGTCATCTGACGGGCGCCCGGACACGCGTCGCCCGCTCACCGCGCGGGCGGCGTGCTCCTCGGGGCGGCCTCCCCGCAGCCCCCGGCGAGGGGGTGCGCCGGTCGTCGTCCCGGGCGGGGGCCACCTGGCCGCCCGGGACGACGGTGATGGGAAACTGGGCGATGTCCGGCCTGGGAAGACGGCCCCAGGACCTCTTCCCCGCCGCGGAAGTACGCGCCGGGCAGTGCCCTGGGCGCCGTCCGGGCGGGCCGCCGTTGCGGACGGCCGGCCAGCTGTGAGGGCACGTCGTACCCGATCCCGCGGACGTGGTCCCGGGTCTCCTGCGGGAGCCGTGCCGGCGCCGGAAGCCGATGCGTGGGAGGTGGCCCGGGCCGTCATCACCGTCGTCGGCCCCCGATGGGCACAGGCCCTTCCGGACCACCAGCGACCCGGACGACTGACGGCACCGCTTTCAGGGGGCGACCACAGCGCCGGATCGGGCGACCATCAGGGCTTTGAGGGGGGTCTCCAGGTCGCCCGCCCGGTCCGGCGGGACGGTCGCCCCTTGCCCGAGCGCCCGACGCACGGCCATGTAGTCGGCCGGACTGTTGACGGCGTCCACCGCCAGCAGTTCGCCCTCGCGGTAGTACAGGACCGAGAACCGCTCGTCGGCCGGCTCACCCCGCAAGACGTACGCGTCGTAACCCGTCGACAGCCCGGCGATCTGCAGCTTCAGGTGGCCCTGGAACGACCAGAACCAGGGCACCGCCCGCGCCGGCTCTGGCCTGCCGAGCAGCGCGGCGGCGGCGGCCGTGGCCTGTGCCACCGCGTTCTGTACCGACTCCAGGCGGACCCGGCCCAGGCCGGTGAGGGGATGCGGCTGGACCGTGCAGTCTCCGGCGGCGGCGATATGGGGATGGCTGGTGCGGGCACGGGCGTCGACGACGATGCCCCCGTCGCACTCGAGCCCCAGCTGCTCGGCGAGTTCGGTGCGGGGGACGACGCCGATCCCGACCAGCACGAGGTCGGCCGGCAGTGTCGAGCCGTCGGTCAGCCGTACCGCACTCACCTGTGCGCCCATGCCGTCGAAGCCGGTGACGCCGGTCGAGAGCAGGATCCGGGTGCCGCGTCGCCGGTGGGCGTGCAGATAGAACTCGGAGACCACGGGTGCCACCGCGCGGGCGATCAGGCGCTCGGCCGCCTCGACCACCGTGACGTCCTTACCGAGCGCGCGCGCCACGGCGGCCGCCTCCAGCCCGATGAAGCCACCGCCGACCACCACGACGCGGGAGGCGGACTCCAGCCGGGTCCGCAGGTCGAACGCGTCGTCGCGGTCGCGCAGGTAGCAGACGCCGTCCAGGTCCGCACCGGGAACGGTGAGCCTGCGGGGTCCGGCACCCACGGTGAGGGCGAGACGGTCGAACCGCAGGCTCCGTCCGCTCGCGGTCGTCGCGACACCGGAGCCGGGCCGGCCTGAGGCCGAAAGCGACACCCCGGTGACGCGCTCACCGCTGACGAGCGCGATTCCGGTCTCCGCGTAGTAGGAGGGGGCGCGGAAGGCCAGCGACTCCGCGTTCACCTCACCGCGCAGGAACTCCTTGGACAGGGGCGGCCGCTGGTACGGAGGATGGTTCTCCTCGCCTACGAGGGTGATCGGCTCCGTGTCCCCCAACCGGCGCAAGGAGTCAGCAAGTTGGAGACCGGCCTGGCTGGCGCCGACGATGAGCGTTCCGCCTGTCATCGCGTGACTCCTCTCGTCCGTCATTAATGTCATACCATTATACCAACGCACCGCCACCAGCAGGGACCGTAGCGTCGGGATTTTCGACCAGCCGGCCAACGCAGCGGGCGACCCCCACGGTCCGAATGGCCGTTGGGCCTCGGCCCGCAGCGCTAGGACCAGCGCCCCGTCGATGCCCACGATGACCCGCCCGTTCGCATCGGGGGGCATCGGCTCCGGCCGACGTTCAGACGCGCTCGCCAACTTCGGCCCTGGCTCGGCGGATCGCGGTCAGCCCACGCGGGCCGCCCCGGCCAAGCTCTCCACCAGTCGCGACACCGTGGGACCGGAAGCCAGCGACCCGAACAGGGCGGGTTGGCCCGCACCACGCCGAGGTCCGACAGACAGTCCCCGCCCAGTGTCACCGCCAGCGCGAGGTCCAGCAGGACGTAGCCCGGGTCGATGTCGTGCTCGACGGGATAGTCCACTTGCAATATCGGCGGCGTCCACCGCATCGCCGGCCCCAGGCCGGCCAGCAGTCCTTCGCTTCCGTAAGCGAGCAGGGTACGGGCCTGCATGGCCCGTTCGGCAGCGACGAGTGCCTGCATCCGTGGCCAGTAAGGGGCGAGTGCGGCGTGGTGATAGGCGCGCAGAGCATCCCCGAGCACTGCCAGCGCCTCTGGGTCCCCGTCGGCCAGTGGATGGGCCCACGACGGCACGCCTGGCAGGACCTCCAACTCGCGGCGTAATCGGCGGCGTGGCGTGGCCAGCACCGCCTCGATTCCCGTCTCCACCCCCAGGGAGGCCTGCTGCGGCGTCAGGAAGTCGGGGAAGTCGCCGACGGGGGGCGCCAGGCTACGCAGCAGCCGCAACTGCCCCCGGGGCAGCCGGCCCCTCAGCCCGGCCCGCACATCTGCACGCCACGGGCCGAAGACGGCCTGGCCCTGGGTGGTGCCCAGCAGGGTGATGCTGAGCGTGGTTTCCCGCGACCCGGTCGCATTCGGCGAGGGTCCCGTCCAGCAGGACGAAGTCGGGTCGGCCTCGCGCAGGGCCTTCAGTAGACCTGGCGCACGTTGGGCGAGCAGGTCGGTGACTGCGCTGGTGTAGGCGTGGGCGGTGGACTCGCTGATCCCGAACGCGGCAGCGATCTTTGCCAAGGTTGTGTGCTCACGTAGGTACACCAGTGCCACCATCGCGCGCTGGGACGGGCGGAGCTTGCAGCGTCGGTCGCCCTCACGGGTGACGATGAGCATGGTGACCCTGATCGGGGCCCGGCTCGAAGAAGCTCACTGAACGCCACCGGCGCGATAGGTCGATCGGTAGGAGTCACGGGTCCGAGCGCGACGGTCGGCGGAGAGAGTAATCGTCAAGGCCTGTGGATCGGTTGATCTCATCTCACTTTCCTTCAGGTGAGTTGATCGCGACGAGTTCGACTTCGAAGCCGTCGTCGTTCTCCAGGTAGGCGGCGTAGTGCTGTCCGCCGCCGGCATAGGGATGCCGCTCGGAGAACATCAGGTGCCAGCCGTGCTGGGCAGCGTCGGCCACCAGCTTCTCGACCCTGGTGGCGTCTTCGACGTGAAATGCCAGGTGGTTCAGCCCTGGGCGGCAGCGGTCGTGCTCTTCGGCGGTGAGGGCCGACGACTGCTCGATGACCAGGTAGGTCGGCCCGAGCCGCCAGCTACGTCCGCCTTCCCAGCTTTGGAAGAGGGCATACCCCAGCTCCTCCAGCAGCCAGCCGAGCGAGGCGAGCGCGCGATGGAGGTCCGGCACCCACAGCTCGACGTGATGCAGCATGCCGTGCGACGGCCGACTCATGCAGCGACCGCCTCGGGTCGCTCGACGAGCTGGCCGTGCTCGAAGCGGCCTCCGGCGCGGACGAGGGCGACGAGGTGGGGTGTGTTCACCGCGCGCCATTGTTGCTGGGCGGACTCGACGAGCTTGAAGACCATGGCCAGGGCGGCGGTGCGGGAGCCGGCGCCGCGGGTGACCTTGGTCCGCAGCCGGACCGTGGCGAACGTCGACTCGATCGGATTTGTGGTCCGCAGGTGGATCCAGTGCTCTGTCGGAAAGTCGTAGAACGCCAGCAGCTGGTCCTGGTCATCGCAGATCTTCTTGACGGCCTTGGGGAACTTCGCTGCGTAGAGCTGGGCAAACGTCTTGATCGCCGCCTCGGCGTGGTCGCGGTCCTCGGCGTTGTAGATGTCCTGGATGGCCTTCTTGGCGCCCGGCTGCGCGGACTTTGGCATGGAGTCGAGGACATTGGCGGTCTTGTGAACCCAGCATCTCTGCTCGGGTTTCGGGGAAAACCTCGGCCAGGGCCTTCCAGAAGCCCAGAGTTCCGTCGCCGACTGCGAGGACCGGGGCGCGCATGCCCCGGCGGGCGCAGTCGCGCAGCAGGTCGGCCCAGGACTCGCCCGACTCGCGGTAGCCGTCCTTGAGGGCGACCAGTTCCTTGGAGCCGTCGGCGCGCACGCGACAAGTACCAGGACGCAGGCTTTGGCTTCCTCCAGGCGGATGTTGAGGTGGATATCGCCGGCCCACACGTACACGTAGTCAACCTCCGCGAGGTCGCGGTCCATGAACGCGGCGCGGTCGGCCTGCCACTGTTGGGTCAGTCGGGTGACCGTCGCAGGGGAGGGTCCGGCCGAGCTGCCCAGGAACTGCTCCAGCGCGGGCACGAAGTCGCCGGAGGACAGGCCGTGCAGGTAGAGCAGCGGCAGCACCTCGCTGATCTTCGGGGACTTGCGGCACCACGGCGGCAGGATCGCCGAGGAGAACCGCTTGCGCTCGCCCGTGGCTTCGTCGACGCGTTTGTCGTTCACCCTCGGTGCCTGCACCTCGACGACTCCGGCCGCGGTGGTGACCTTCCTGGCCTGGTGGTAGCCGTTGCAGACCACGAGCCGACGGCGGGTGCCGTCCCGTTGATCGGCCAACTCAGCTATATAAGTGTTGACTTCGGCTCCAAGGCGGCGGCGAGCATCCGCCTCGCGCCCTCCCGGACGATTCCGTCGATCAAAGAGGAGCCGTTGGCGGTGGTGCCGTCGTCGTTGACTACGCTGAGCACGGGCGTGCCTTCCCGACCGGTGCTGCGAACACCGGCCTACTCGATGACCATCAGTCATCACTCGGGGAAGGTACGCCCTTCGCCTGCTCCCCGAGCTCGATCCACAGGTCTTGAGCATGGCTCCGGCGGAGACGACTGCCCCGGCAATACCTGTCATACGACTGATGCCATGGACCCGCGGTGCCAGGCACTCTACGAACGCCACGTGAGCTCGCTCTCTTCGGCACGGCCTGTAGCCGGCGAACTAACTGGTGACCTCCCCTTTCCTCGTCCTTCTTGGAGCCAACATGCGTGCTGCCGTAGCCACAGGGCCCAACACTCCACTCGCACTCAGTAATCGGGACGTCCCCGAACCCGGCCCCGGTGAGGTCCTCGTCAAGGTCACCGCGTGCGGCGTCTGCTTTTCGGACCTGAACCTTCTGCAGGGTCACTATCCCTTTGCCCGGTTCCCCGTCATCCCCGGCCATGAGATTACCGGAGTCGTCACCGCCGCGGGCGAAGGAGTCACCTGGCCCGAGGTCGGCACCACTGTCGGTTCCCAGTTCCTGTACGACTCCTGCGGCCACTGCGACTACTGCGTGCGCGGCGACCAGATCCTGTGCCCGAGCAAGCGGATCACCGGTGTCGTCGCCGACGGCGGCTACGCCGAGTACGCCCTGCTCAAGGCGGACTACGTCACCCCGCTGCCCGCCGGGCTCGACCCGGTGGCCGCCGCCCCGCTCATGTGCGCGGGCCTGACCGCTTTCAACGGACTGCGTCAGGGCGGCGCCAGGGCCGGCGCACGCATCGCCGTCATCGGCGCCGGTGGCATCGGCGCGCTCGCCATCCGCTACGCCGCCGCCATGGGCGCCCGTGTCGCCGTGGTCGGCCGCTCGGCGCACGGTGCGGAGCAGGCCAAGAACTTGGGCGCGGAACTCTACGTCGCCACCTCCGAGACCGACCCGGCCCAGGCTCTCAAATCATGGGACGGTGGCGCGGACCTCATCCTGAACGCGGCACCGTCGACCGACGCGGCCGCGGCCGCCCTTGGCGGGCTCGCTCCCGACGGCACCCTGCTGCTGTGCGGCTACGGGCCGGAGCCGCTCGTGCTGCCGACCCAGCCCATGGTCCTCAACCGCCTGCACGTCGCGGCCAACCCGTCCGGCTCCCCGCACGACCTGCGCGACACCCTCGCCTTCTCAGCCGCCCACAACATCCTGCCCGACATCACACCGATCACGCTGGACGAGGCGCCCGCCACCCTCGACGCGATGGCCGCCGGCACCGCCCACGGCCGCCGCGTCATCACCTTCTCCTGACCCACCCGTCGGCTTTGTCCTAGTCAAGGAACACATGATGTCCTACGTCATCCTCGTCAGCGGCGCGTCCAGTGGCTTCGGCGCGCTGACCGCTCGGGCCCTCGCCGATGCCGGGCACATCGTCTACGCCGGGATACGGCAGACCACCGGGCGCAACGCGCCGGCCGTCGCCGAGGCGCGCGCCTACGCCGAGGCGCACTCGGTGAGACTGCACACGGTGGAGCTCGATGTCTCCAGCCAGTCGTCCGTCAACGACGCCGTGGCCGCCGTCACCGCCGAGGAAGGCCGCATCGACGTCGTCGTCCACAACGCCGGCCACATGGTGCTCGGCCCGGCCGAGGCATTCACCCCGGAGCAAATCGCCCAGATCTACGACACCAACGTGGTCGCCGCGCAGCGGCTCAACCGCGCCGTCCTGCCACAGATGCGCGACCGGCGCGACGGCCTGCTGGTGTGGGTGGGCTCATCCAGCACATATGGCGGTACGCCCCCTTACCTGGCCCCCTACTTCGGGGCCAAGGCCGCGATGGACCAACTGGCCAAAAGCTACGCGGTCGAATTGTCCCGTTTCGGCATCGACACCGCCATCGTCGTCCCCGGCTCCTTCACCTCCGGCACCAACCACTTCGCCCACGCCATGCACCCCCAGGACACCGACACAGCCACAGCCTACGAGTCGCTGTACGGCGGCCTGATGGACGAGGTCGGCAAGCGGCTGGCCGCGTTGGCGCCCGCGGACGCCGACGTCAACGAGGTCGCCCGCGCCATCGTCACCATCGTGGACACGCCGAAGGGCCGACGCCCCTTCCGCACCACGATCGACCCCGCCAACGACGGCACCCAGGAGGTCAGTGACGTCGCCGACCGCGTCCGCGCCGACTTCTACGACCGGATCGGTCTCACCGACCTGCTGTCCCTCCGGGCCGACAGCTGATCTGCCTGCGCGTGCGGCCCAGGCCTCGGTCGTGCGACCCAGCGGCCTGGGCCGCACGCGAGAGGCGGCTGCGCCGATTCCCTTCTCAGAGGGCGTTTGGAGTAGGCAAATTGCCCTTGATGCCCTAGTGAGTTCCTCGCCGGGTGGGGGTGGTCTCGTCCGTTATGCGCCTGGTGAGGTTGTCGACCGAGGCGGTGTGAATCATGGCTTCGGAGCTGGCGGTGAGGGTCTCGTAGTCGCGGGCGAGACGGTGGTGCATCATGATCCAACCGATGCTCCGCTCGACCACCCAGCGCCTTTTCACGACGTGAAACCCGCGGGTATCGGGGTTTCTGTTGGCGACTTCGACGTCGATTCCGAGGCGGGCACCGTGCTCGGCGACGGAGTTCTGAAAGCCGGTGTCGACCCAACTCTTGGAGATGGTCGGGTACTTCTCCTTCGCCTGGTCGAGGAGGCGTATTCCCAGGGCGTTTTCCGAGAGGCCGGCGGCGGTGACGGTCACGGCAAGTATGAGGCCGATCGTGTCGGTGAGGATGCCGCGTTTCCGCGATCACGGAGGCGGTCGGCTCGGGCTTGCGTCCCTCCTTCACCCGGGCCAAGCCGGTCAGGTCGTAATTGAGTTGGGCGAAGATCCCTTCGTCGCGCCACGCGGCTTAGTAGGCATAGACGGTGGCGTGGTTCGGGAAGTCGTGCGGAAGGTACTTCCAAGGGATTCCCGTGCGGTTCACGTAGAGGATCGCGTTGAAGACGTCGCGTAAATCGACTTTGGCCGGCTGCCCGGTAGGTCTGGGGTCGAGCCGGGCCTTTCTCCAGGCCGTCAACGTCGGCTCGATCAGGGCCCATCGGGCGTCGGACAGGTCGCTGGGGTAGGCACCACTCGACCGGCTCACTCTTCACATCAGGAAGTTCGCCGCGATGATGAACCGGCCGCCACGGCGACCGCCTCGAAGAGTGGATCGCCGGCGCCGAACGGGACAGTCTGGCTCCGCTTGCGGGCGTCGCCCGCAGCCTCCGCCGCGACTTCGATGCGGTCCACAACGGGCTGCCTCTGCCGCACAGTTCCGGCGCCGTCGAGGGCAACATCAACCGGTTGAAGAGCTGAAACGCCAGATGTTCGGCAGGGCCAGCCTCGATCTCCTTCGTAAACGCGTCCTGCTCGCACGGTGACACCTTCCGCACTGGATCACAAGATCGTCGACAGAACCAGGATGCGCGACGGCGCCGTGGCCAACCGGCCCATCTACGTGGCCCTGGCCGTCACTACGGAGGGCCGGCAGGAGATTCTCGGGCTGTGGGCCGGCGACGGCGGTGAGGGCGCCAAGCACTGGCTGCACATCCTCACCGAGATCAAGAACCGCGGCGTCAACGACGTGCTCAGGCTCGGCTGCGACGGCCTCAAAGGCCTGCCCGAGGCAGTGGAAACGGTCTGGCCTCGCACCATCGTGCAGACCTTCGTGGTCCACGTGCTGCGAACTCCTTCCGCTATGCCGCCCGTCAGGACTGGGACAAGATCGCCAAGCTCCTCAAGCCCGTCTACACCGCACCGACCGAAGAGGCCGCCCTGGACCGGTTCGCCGAGTTCGCCGACGCGTGGGGCACAAAGTATCCGGCGATCGTGAAAGTCTGGGAGAACGCTGCCAACGCGATCGAGTCGGTCAACGCCCCCATCCGGCGAGCTGTCAAGGCCTGCGGCCACTTCCCCAACGAGCAGGCCGCCCTGAAGTGCGTCTACATGGCCATCATGCCGCTCGACCCCACCGGCAAAGGGCAGGCCCGCTGGACCATGCGCTGGAAGACCGCGCGAACGCCTTCGACATCACCTTCGACGGCCGACTCTCAGCAGCCCGCCAGTAATCCAACCAACCTGATTACATCCTTCGTTTGACAGACCCTCGTCCGGGTCGACGGGCCGGTGCCGTTTGTCCGCCACGTAACAGGTGCTCCGGTGGATTGTCACGGGCGGCTTGCCGACTCCGATACCGAGTTTGACGATCCAGTCCGGCGGTGCCGGCTTCACCCGTCGAGCGTTCTCGGCAGCGACAGGGCACGCATGGTTTTGGCGCCAGCCGCTTGGTGGCCGCTACTCGGGACGCCACCAGCCCTCGCCGACATGCCAGTCCATGACCCAGTCATGGAAGCCGCCCCCGAGTTGCAGGGATGGGGAGTCGGCATAGGGAGCTGCGCATCCGTCATGGAGCCACCAGACCTGGCCGCGCTGCGGGCCGGTCATGACCAGCGTTCAGTACTCACCGGCTGCCCAGCAGCACCGAGTCGCACTGGTAGGTCTGCTGCAACCTGTCGGAGTGCAATGCGTGGTCGTAGTAGTCGTAGTCCGTGTCCCCGAGCGCGCGGAATCGAGCCCCCCGCTGGGTCCCTGTACTGAGCGGTGCGTCAGGCCATCATTGGAAGGTCCGCGCCTCCGCACCAGTTGTGGGGGCGGGAGGCCGGCAGTTCGACGAGGTTGCCCCCGGCGAGCCCCGTCGCGCTCGACGTTGCACCGGTCGTGTGGTTGTCGTCATGGTTGACGCACGTGTTGCCCAACGGACGGTCCGAGCCCGGCTCCAATGCCTCCCGCGAGCTGGGCTCGGGCCTCGCCCACACCGACGCCGTGTCTCTCGCGCTGCAAGTGCGGGTCGAGCGGCGGCCCTCGGAAGCACGGTTCCGGGGGCCGCTGATGATGTCGTTCAGGAGGTGGTGAGGTAGGCGCGTTTGATCGTCTGGGTCAGGGTGTTTCCGTTCTGGTCGGTGAGTTTTGCCCGCAGGGAGACGGGGCCGGGTCGCTCGGGGTGCAGCAGGGACAGGTGCGTTCCGTCGACCGCCTCGGTGGGGGTGCAGCTGCCGTCGTCGTCGTAGGAGACCTCGAAGGCCAGTTTCGTCCCGGGCTGGCCCGCAGCGGCTCCTTCCACCGTGAAGGGCAGTTTGAAGCGCTGGCCCGCTTTTGCGGTGGCGGAGGGGGACAGTGCGGGGGAGAAGCGGACCGCGGAGAGCGGCAGCCGGGTCCACTCGGTGTCGGACGTGTGCTGCGAACGGAAGGTCCGCTGCGCTCGCACGGAGGTGCTCACAGGGTGTTGCTGGGCGTCCCTGGTGTCCTCGATCACCAGGTCGTAGCGGCCGTCCCGGGCGGGAACGGTGTAGCTGACGGCCCCGTACATGCTGGCCGGGGTGCCGGTGAGTTCCTGTCCGTCGACGCGAAGCGCGGTCCGGGGGGCCACCCCAGCTGTAGGCCAGATGCCCCTGTCCGTCGCTGAACAGCGGTATCTCTACCTTGATTTCGTTGTCCCGGCGGGCGGCACCGGCGTTGTTCCAGCCTGGTTCGCCGTCGGCGGGGGGTGCCCCTATCTGTTTGGTCAAGCCGGGTGAGGATGGTCGGCATGACGGATCGGGATCGATTGGGTCGGACCGCGGTGCACTATGCCGCTGCCGGCGGGGACGTGGATGGCCTGAGGGTGCTGCTGGCTGAGGGCGCTGCCCCGGGGGCTGCCGATGCAGAGGGTTGGACTCCGCTGCATTTTGCTGCTCAGGCGCAAGCCCCCGCGGTCGTCGAAGTGTTGCTGGCCGAGGGGGCGGCGGTCGATGTCGTGGACCGTCATGGCAATACGCCGTTGTGGAGGGCGGTGTTCTGTTCGCGGGGCGAAGGCGGGACGATTCGCCTCCTTCTGGAAGCCGGTGCTGACCCTGACCGGGACAACACTCATGGCGTGAGCCCGAGGGCGCTGGCGGGGCGGATTGCCAACTACGACGTGGCTGTTCACCTTCCGGCCGGGGACGGGGCTTCCTCCTAGACTCCGGCTGCCGTGGCTGGCCGGGGTTCGTAGAAGGTGCCGTCGCGGAGCATCGCGAAGAGCACGTCGGCTCGTCGTCTCGCGAGGCAGAGGAGGGCCTGGGCGTGGTGCTTTCCTTGAGCGATTTTCTTGTCGTAGGAGGCCCGCGAGACCGGGTCGGCCAGGGCTGCGAACGCGGAGAGGAAGAAGGCTCGTTTGAGCTGCTTGTTACCTCGGCGGGAGGGTTGTTCGCCGCGGATTGTGGTGCCGATGCGCCAGCCGATCAAGCAGCCGGCCGGCCAGCTGCGCCATCGCGCCCCTGCCTCACCATGGGAGGCGGGTTGGCGCTACAGGTCATGGCTTTTCCACGCGGGTGAGAATGACCGCGTAGCGGCACTCAGCATCGCTGGTGTTGGCGAAGACACACGGGACGGGCTCGTCGACTTCGATCGAGTCGCCCGCGTTGAGTTCGTGCACCGCATCACCTACGTGGAAGGTCAGCTGGCCGTCGAGCACCCAGACTGCCTCCCGCTGGAAAGCTAGGGATGCCGCCGGATACGGAATGCGGGCCCCGGGCGGCAGGTGTACCTCGGCGATATCTGTGGGGAAGCGCGGCCCGGTGATCTGGCGTCGACGGTAGCCGGTAGCAGGATCGTGCCATTCCATGACGTCGGCCATCCGGTGCACCCCCGTGGCTTCGGCCGGGGTGAGCAGTGCGGAGACGGGGACCTGGAAAGCAGCGGCCAGCTTCCCGAGGACGACAGCTGTGGGGCTGCTCTCAGCGTTCTCGATCCGGCTGATCATTGCACGGGACACACCGGAGGCGTCGGCGACCTGCGCCAGGGTCCATCGGCGCTGTTCTCGTTGATTGCGGACGCAAGCTGCGACCTGGGCAACCAGAGGATCCACTATATTGGACATGTCTTCTAGTATATAAGAGAGGGGATCGCCTCGGCACGCCTGCACGCAGCAAAGAACCCGCGGACGCCGTCCGCGGTATCCGCACCATCATGCACCACCGCTGAGCCTCGAGTAGTCCGACGAGGCGGTTCGGCGCACCCATGCAGAGGCGCCGATCACTCAGCGGCCCCGAGTACCGGTATCACCATCCCGGCACCCACACGATCCACATTTCCCGGTACCTGACTCAGTCATGTGCGCCATTCCTCGTACCTGAGGAACGGAGTCAGGCAGCGCTGACTGGCCGGGACTGCGATCTCAGACAACCCAAGTACGCATACCACCTGTTGGAGGACCCATGGAACTCGGTCTCGCACTTCCCGTTGCAGGGCCACAGACCTCGCCGGAGATCATCATCAAGGTCGCTAAGGAGGCTGAACGGCTCGGCTACGCCGCCCTGTGGACGTTTGAACGCCTGCTCCGCCCGCTCGAGAAGGTCCTGCTGTATTCGGGAGGTGAACCCGACATGGTGCCGGAGTTCTACCGCTCGACGTACGAGCCGCTGGAGACGCTGAGCTATGTCGCCGCCGAAACCGAGCGGATAAAGCTGGGCACCGCGGTCATGGTGGCGCCCATGCACGTGCCCGTGGCGCTCGCCCGCCGGTTCGCCACCCTGGACCAGTTCAGCGGTGGCCGGGTCATCGCTGGAGTGGGACAGGGCTGGCAGCACCGCGAGTTCGAGACGGCGAACGTGCCGATCAGCCGTAAGGGCGCCCGGACAGAGGAGATCATCGCGGCGATGCGGGCCGCATGGGGTTCGGACCCGGTCCGGCATGACGGCGAGTTCTACCAGATCGCTCCGTCGGAGATAAACCCCAAGCCGGTCCAGGACCGTATTCCCGTGCTGATGGCTGCGTTTGCGCCGGCCGCGGTCAAGCGGGCTGGCCGGATCGCGGACGGCCTGATCCCGGTCGCCTCCTCGGCGGAGGACCTGCGCGGCATCGTATCCACGTTCCACGAAGCCGCCCGCGAAGCGGGCCGCGATCCCGCCGACCTCATGGTGGTCAACCAGGTGCCCTGGCCGACTCCTGTCACCCGAGAGCCGATGGGGGAGGGGCGGCCTTTCCTCGGCGGATCACCCCGGCAGGTCGCCGAGGACCTCATGGCCGCCCGTGAAAGTGGTGCGACCCAGGTCTACCTCGCCGGTGGCCAGGGCCTCGGGCTCGATGTGGGCCTGCAGGCCAACGACGTTGACCAATGGCTCGGGCTGCTCGGTGAAGTGATCGAGGCGGCCGACCGCCTCGGCGTTCTCGCACCGTGAGGATCAGCGTGCAGTGGGCCTTGGCGCCGGCCAGTCCGGAGCGCCGCAGTTTCCAGGGGGTCACCTGAGCATCGGCTCGACTGTCCTGGGCAGCTCGCCCTCCCGCACTTCGAGTCATTGCCCTGCGGGCACCTGCCCGGTCCGCACGCTGACCAAGCTCGCGGTGGGGGGGGGGGGGGGGGGGGGGGGGCCACAAAACAAGACCCCCCAAAACCCCTCCCTTCCGAACAACACCAGACACGGCCCTCCCCCCCCCCTCCTTGGGCTCCCGTCCCTCTTTCACCCCCCA
>NZ_JBVHWM010000055.1:0-70869 GCF_055564375.1 Streptomyces sp. NPDC029138 | reverse complement strand
GCCGGCAACCTCACCGAGGTCATCAACTCCAGCGGCGAGCCCCTGCGCTTCACCTACGACACCGAGGGCCGCGTCACCCGCTGGACCGACCGCAACGGCACCTGGTTCTCGTACGTCTACGACGAGCGCGGCCGCGTGGTCCGCACCGAAGGCATCGACGGCATCCTCTCCGGCACCCTGACCTACGACGACACCACCCGCACCACCACCTACACCGACTCCCAAGGCCACACCTCGGTCCACCGGTACAACGCCGATGGCCTGGTGGTGGAGGAGACGGACCCGCTGGGGCATGTCACCCGCACGGAGTGGGACGAGTACGGCGCCCATCCCGTCGCGGTGACGGACCCGCTGGGCCACACCACGCGGTGCACCTACGACGTCTCAGGCAATCTGACGGAACTCACCCTGCCGGACGGATCGGTCGCGCGGGCCGTGTACAACGCGCTCGGACTGCCGACCGAGGTGACCGAGCCGGGCGGCGCCCTCTGGCGGCACACGTACGACGAGCGGGGCAACCTGCTGACGACCGTCGACCCGCTCGGCGCGGAGAGCCGGTACGCGTACGACCCGGCGGGCCGGCCGACGGCGGTCACCAACGCCCTCGGGCACACCCGCGCCTTCGCCTACGGCGACGCCGGCCTGCCCCTCGCCCTCACGGACGAGCTGGGCCACGACGACCGTCCGCCGGGACTCCTTCGGCCGGGTGATCGAGGTGACGGACCCGCTCGGGAACCGTACCCGCCTGGGCTGGACGACGGAGGGCAAACCCGCCTGGCGCGAACATCCCGACAGGGCCCGGGAGACCTGGTCCTGGGACGGCGAGGGCAACCTGCTCTCCCACACGGACGCCGCCGGCAACACCACCCGGCACACCCCGCACCACTTCGACGTGCCCGCCACCAGGACCGACCCGAACGGGGCGCACTACGAGTTCACCTATGACACGGAACTCCGCCTGACGGCCGTCCGCAACCCGCTGGGTCACACCTGGTCGTACACCTATGACGAGGCCGGTCGCCTCGTGGCCGAAACGGACTTCAACGGTCGCACCGTCACGTACACGCACAACGCCGTGGGCGGCCTGCTGTCACGGACCAACGGTGCGGGCGAGACCACGGCCTTCACCCGCGACGCCCTCGGCAGGATCCTGGAACAGCGGAGCGGCACAGCAGACGTCACGACGTACGCGTACGCCCCCACCGGTCATCTCGCGCGCGCCGCCGGTCCGGAGGCGGAGCTGGTGTACGAGCGGGACGCGCTCGGCAGGGTGCTGTCGGAGACCGTGAACGGCCGGACGACGACACACGCCTACGACGCCCTGGGACGGCGGATCCGCCGCACCACCCCTTCCGGCCTGACCTCCCGCTGGACGTACGACGCGGCGGGGCGTCCCACCGCGCTGGACTCCTTCGCGGGGAGCCTGTCCTTCGCCTACGATGCCGTCGGCCGTGAGACGGAGCGCCGTCTCGGTGCCGACGTGACCCTCGCCCAGAGCTGGGACGCGGCTGGTCGTCTCGCCGTACAGTCGCTGACGTCGGCACCGGTCGCGGGCGAGGCCGCCGCCTCCTGGAGCATCGGGAGTACGCCTACCGGGCCGACGGCTACCTCACCGAGATCCGGGAACTCACGGCCGGCACACGGAGCTTCGATCTCGACGCCACGGGCCGCGTCACCGGCGTACGGGCGCTCGGCTGGACCGAGACCTACGCCTACGACACGGTGGGGAACGTGTCGCACGCCGCCGCACCCGCACACGAGGCACCGGGCGACAGGGAGTTCACCGGCACGGTCATTCGCCGCTCGGGCAGCACGACGTACGACCACGACAGCCAGGGGCGGCTCGTCGCCAAGACCCGCAGGCTCCTGAACGGGGAGCGACGGACCTGGACGTACGCCTGGAACGCCGAGGACCGCCTGACGGAGGTCGCCACGCCGGACGGCAGCCGCTGGCGCTACTCCTACGATCCCTTGGGCCGGCGCATCGCCAAGTACCGGTTGGCAAAGGACGGTTCCCCGGT
This sequence comes from Streptomyces sp. NPDC029138, assembly GCF_055564375.1. Classification (NCBI taxonomy): domain Bacteria; kingdom Bacillati; phylum Actinomycetota; class Actinomycetes; order Kitasatosporales; family Streptomycetaceae; genus Streptomyces; species Streptomyces sp. NPDC029138. Next base: position 68,848 of record NZ_JBVHWM010000055.1, on the reverse strand, counting down.
CGAGCGTACGGAGTTCACCTGGGACGACACCTGCCTGGCCGAGCAAACAGACCCCGACGGCACGACGACCACCTGGGAGTACGCCCCCGGCACGCACCGCCCGCTGGCCCAGACCGACCACCGGCCTTCCGGACGCGCCGCGGAGACCTCCTTCCTGGCCCGGCTGGCGGAGGAGACCGCCGCCGATCACGCCCCTCGCTTCCACGCCGTCGTCACCGACGCGGCAGGCACGCCGACCGAGCTGGTCACGGCGGACGGAGCCGTGGCGTGGCGGCGGCGTACCTCGCTGTGGGGGACACCGATCGGCTCCGGGGCGGAGACCGGCTCCGTGGACTGCCCCCTGCGCTTCCCCGGCCAGTATCACGATGCCGAAACCGGGCTGCACTACAACTACTTCCGTTTCTACGATCCGGAAACCGCACGCTATCTTTCGCCCGACCCACTCGGTCTTGATCCCGCGCCGAACCATCACGCGTACATACTCAACCCCTTCCGGTGGATCGACCCGACGGGATTGGTGAAGTGCACTCAGGAGGCGCTCGACAAGGCCTTCGAGATGGACAATACGCCGCGAAAGCTCGAACACGTCATCGATCCCCCGAAGCACGGCTTCGAGGAGATAGTGAAGAATTCGGGAGGACGCTCCGAAGCGTTCCGGCGCATCGTCAACAGCCTCGGGGAGAGCGACGACCTTCCGGAATCCGGTGGTTTCGTCGTCGACCGTACAATCGACGGAGAAACGGTCACCATCCGCGGCGCCATGGTCAACGGGATACCCCGCGTCGGAACCGCGTTCATCCAAGACAAGTTCCCAGGAAAGACACCATGACGGACCGCCCTGCCACCAGACCGCTCTCCCCCCTCGAACAGCGCGTCCTCGTCAAGCTCCTCTCGACGGAGTTCCCTGGCGCGCAGGAGCTGAGGAACCAGCTGGCGCAGACCCGTGTCACCCGTCCCTGGGGGAGCGAGTCCCCGAGCGTCGATCTGCACGTGCCACCCGGTGTTCCGGAAGCGGCAATCGAGGACGGCGTCATCCCGGCCACCGGTACGGTCACGGACGACTCCGGCGAACTGTTCGGCGAACTGCTGGTCTGGGTGAGCGACGGCAGGCTCTCGGCCCTGGAGTTCTCCTGGTACGGCGACACCGCTCCGACGGAACTCCCGGATCCCCGCCTCGTCACCGTGACGGTGCGGTGAGGCGGAGAGGGCCGCGGCTTGAGATTCGTCGAGACCCATCGGAATGGCTCGGGATTCTTCCTGGACCCGTCCGTCCGCCCGTGGCGTCATCATGGGGCGGAGTGATGAACGAATCACTGGAGCGAAGGCTGGTCGCACGTGGCGCCGCAGACCGGCGAGCCCAACGTCGTACTGGCGGGGTCCCTCGACGAACTCGGGTGGAGCCCGAAGGCGCTCGCTTGCAAGCTCGTGCCCACATCCCAGGCGGCGAGTCGAGGACACCCCGCGGACGCCATCGCCCTCGGTGAGGCTGCCCGCCGTGCGAGTGACGCTGCCCCACTGGCCGTCCGTCCTGTCCCGGCTCGCCTACGCCTCGTGGCTACGCTGCATCGCGTAGTCGTTGCAGCAACTTATCTTTTGTGCGCTGCGGCGATCCATCTGGCCTCTTTGCCGCTCAATGCGCCCGGCCGCACGACCTGTTGGGTAGGGCGAACGCGCTTGGTAGTAGATCTCACGCACCCTATCGCGAGGCGTGGGATACAGCGTGGCTGCTCGCAACGCCGTCCTTCGACAAGCGGTTTGCGCGTGGCGGTAGTCGACGTTCCCCAGGAGATCCACCTGGCTGTGAGCGGGAGACTGCGACAGCCAGGACGCAGTCCACCTGGTCTTCCTGCGATGAGACCTGCCAAGCAGGCCGCGCGTGCTGATCTTCTGCGCTTCTGGGCTCCACTCGGCTGCCTACAACCAGGGAGCCAGTCACCGAACTCGGCGCCTAGACGGCTCCCAACCCAACCCGCCGAACCATTCAGGGGCCGATCCACTCGCTGGATCAGGCCCCTGACCTGGTACTACGGCGTCGGGGTGGCGGGATTTCAACCACGACCTCTGAACCGCTCCGGGATCGGTGGAGGCTCTATGCGTTGACTCCAGCCGCCGGTTGGGGCTGGTGTTGAGCGTAGTAGTTGGTCTCGTGCTCGTGGGGCGGGATGTCTCCGATGGCGGTGTGGAGGAGGCGCTGGTTGTTGAACCAGTCGACCCATTCCGCTGTGCCAAGTTCGACGTCGGCCAGGCCGTGCCACGGCCTGCGACGCTTGATCAGCTCCGTCTTGTGAAGGCCGATCTGGGACTCCATGAGGGCGTTGTCCAGGGCGTCGCCGACGGTGCCGATCGAGGCGTCTATACCGGCCTCGAGCAGGTGGGCGGTGAACGCGAAAGACGTGTACTGGCTGCCCGCGTCCGAAGGATGAACGAGCCCGGGACCTGCGGGGATGCCAGCCCGGTCACGGCGCCACAGGGCCATGTCGAGGGCGTCGAGGACGAGCGTGGCCCGCTTGCTGGTGGCGGCCGACCAGCCGACGACCGCCCGGGAGGACACGTCCACGACGAAGGCGACGTAGACGATGCCGGACCAAGTCGCGACACAGGTGAAGTCAGCGACCCACCGCTCGTTCGGGCAGGTTGAACCGCTGCTCCCACTTGGCCCAAGCGGTCACCGGGGCCGAAGCCGGTGGATGGCCGGCTGTGTCTGCAGGGCATCTGTACGTCCTGTACCAGGACACTGCCTGGCAACTCCTGCACCAGGGATCATGATCGCGTTACCGGATCTCAGAAGACCGGCGCGCGACCAGTTGCACCCACCCTCGCACGTGAGCCGTGCATAACGTATGCCGCAATTGCCCTGCACAAGGCCGTGGCACCGGGTAGCCTTCCCTGCCTTGGGGGTGCCGGGAGCTTGTCTGCGCCCGGCCGAGCGGGGAGGTGCGGGAGCGGTGGGTAAATCGGCAACTGTGCTCGGCCGGGAGATCGGCAAAACCGGGCGGGAGATGAACGAGCTGCTGCACAGGTATGGCTACCTGACAGGCGAGCCAGGCGCGTACTCCCTGACCGACAAGGGAGAGAAGTACGGCACCCAAGAGGATCATCACAGGGGCAACGTCAGGTCCCTGCACTACTACCGCCAGTGGACCACAACGACATGGAGCGATGAGACTCTCGCGGCTCTGCTGAACGACATGACCAATGCGCCAACTCCGCCCGAGCCCGCCGAGTCGTTCCCTGACGACGATGTGACCGGCGCCGAAGCCGAGCCGGTCGATGCCACTGACCGGGGTGCATCCGGCAGCACCGATACGCGTGTCGATCTGGGAATGGTTGCGATCGCTGCTGCGCTGCTGGTCGGGGCGAAGGCTGCGCAGATCGCGGCTCCGCACGCGCAACGCTGGTGGTCTGAGACTGCCGTGCCCGCGACATCGCGCGTGCTGAAGCGACTGAAGCGGCAGGACCCGTCGGACAACGACGCTGAGACGTAAGCCCGAGGCCGCTGTCGCGGTAGAACGCACCCGGCTTCTCCGTGGCATGTCAGGCGCTGCCATGGTGGGGAGGAAAGGGGAGCGACCAGGGGAGCCGGGTTCCGACGTTGGCTCCCAAATGGCTCCCAAAATGGGCCCAGAAACCATTCAGGGACCCGACCCGCTAAGCGGATCAGGCCCCTGACCTGGTACTACGGCGTCGGGGTGGCGGGATTTGAACCCACGACCTCTTCGTCCCGAACGAAGGGCACGCAGGCAACATAGCCGCGACCGTGGACGCGAGAAGGTCATCACCGACCCGCTCGGCCTGCTGCTCATCGCCGAGCGGGCGGCACTGCTGTCCGGCCGCGACGACGAGTTCGTCGCCGTGATTCTCAAGGGCTGCACCGGCATGAGATGGGGCGAAATCGTCGGCCTCGAAACGCGATTCGCCCGGCCAGGAGCCATCCGCGTGGAGCACCAACTGTACGAGCTCGACTCGGGCGAGCTGGTGCGCTGCCCGCCCAAGGACGACAGCTACCGCACCATTGACGCGATGGACTGGCTGTCGGCCCTGATCGCCGACCACATCGCCCGTACGAAGCCCACACCCTGCCCTTGCCACGGCAAGCGGTACGTCTTCCGCGGCCAGGGCACCGCCCGCACCGGCGGATACCAGGGAGCCAAGCTCGTCGACGTGGCCCGCCGGGCGGGCGTCTCCTCCGGCACGTCTCCAACGTCCTCAACCACCCGCAGCGCGTCCGTGAGGACACCCGCGCCCGAGTCACCCTCGCCATCGAGGAGCCGAACTTCGTACGCGGCGGCGCACCGACGGAAAACGCCGCGCACTGGCGCCGCAATGGCTTCGCCACATGGCTGTTCACCCCGGCCTTCTCCGGCTGGTACCCGAAGAAGGCCCCCAGGAGGCCCGCCCGTCCCCTCCTCGGCGACCCCTGGCCCGGCGTCCCGTTCCGCGGCCGAAACGCCCATGACCGTGCCGATTCCTGCTGGACTCCGATCGCCACGGGCCTCACCCCCCACGGCCTGCGCCACTCCCACCGCACCCACATGGAGGACCTGGGAACGGAAAAGGTCCTCATGGACGAGCGCATGGGCCACATCGACGGCTCAGTGTCGGCGCGCTACGCCCACGTCACCCCTGGCATGCGCCGACGCCTCATGGCCGGCCTGACCCAGCAGGGGGAGGCGTCGATCGACGCCCGCCGGAAGATGCATCCAAGGTCGCAGGTCGTCGTCCTGGACCGGCTCCTGCGAGCGCGCGACGTCTTGACTTTCGCATGATGGGGCGACAAGGGCGTGGTTCCTCCCGATAGAGGGGCCGCGTCCTCGGCTGCTCGTCGAGTGGTGGCTAAGCCCCTGCCGCCATTCGCGAACAGGTGTTCATGCTCTTGCGCATCGCAGGTTGGGCATCACCGCACGAGGCGACCGGCCGCTGAGATGAACCCGCTGTCGCTTCCACGGGACGGCTCGTTCCTCTTTGTACCGGCACGGACGATGACAGGTGAGGCGCACTTCGGCCTCACCTGTCATCGAGCGGCCGACGTCCGGTCACGGCGTGCTGGTCTTGTTGAACCCCTTGTCCAGGTAGGGGGACTGGTCGACGACGAAGCCGTCGTCCGCGACGAGGCGGGCGATGCCGCCCTGGTCCCGCCAGACCTCGCCGGAGGAGCTGAAGGAGAAGCCGCCGTACTGCAGGTGGTTCTCGTTGGTGTAGACGCGGTAGCGCTGGCCGGGCTGGATGACCGTCCCCGGAGGGAAGGGGAAGGAGTACCCGGTGGGCTTGGCCTCCACCTTCCAGCCGGTGAGGTCCTGGGGCCCGCCGCCCCGGTTGAGGATCTCGACGTACTCGTCCGCCTGGCCGGTGCTCGTGCCCTGGTAGCGAAGGCCCGAGATGATCACGTCGGGCTCTTCGAGCGTGAACATGCACACGACTTCGGCGAAGTTGATGCCGCCCTCCGGGCTGCGGAACTGCCGGACGATCTGGCCGTTGCGCTTGAATCCGCTCAGCACCGCCCGGTACTGCTTGCCGTCGATCGTGACGGGCTGGGGGTGGACGAAGGTCTGCAGGTCGACCAGGTCATCGTCCGCCGGACTGGTACCTGTGCTGTTGGGCGTCTCGTTGTGGTGGAAGCTGAAGTTCAGGTCGGTCGTGCTGCCGTCCTCGAACATGACGTTGACGGTCAGCTGGACATCGAACTGGCTCGGGCTGACGTTGGTGGGCTTGTTGCGGTGCACGAAGGTACCGATGACGAACTCGGTGCCGTCGAGCTGGACGTCCGCGGCGGCACCGCGGAACTGGTACCCGCTCTGGCTGCCGGCGCTGCCCCACTGGATGTAGTCGGTGCCCACGCCGTTGACCGGCGAAATGGGCGGGGTGGTGGACGTGAAGACGCCGGAGGTGACGACGGTGGTCATGGTGTCTGGTTCCCGCTCTCTCAGTCCTCGTCCTCAATGACCTCGGCCTTGAGCTTGGCCGGCGGCGCGGTGCCGACCTGGGCGACGCCGTCGGTGCGGCGGCCGGTCGCGGCTCCGTCAACGGCTTCGAGCCCGCAGGTGTAGACGATGCAGTCCTTGTCGTCGCTGCCGGTGTTCAGGTGCACGTGGTAGGTGAAGGTCAGGGTGCGCCCGTCGTCACTGACCTTGGCCTGGACGGGGGGCAGGTTGCCGCCCGTGGTCTGGTCGATGCGCTTGTACTGGGCACCAACCGTCCCGTTCCAGCGGAATCCGGTGGGAGCGGTGAACACGTGCTCGCGTTCGCCGGCATCGACCGTCTCGCTCCAGTTCGGCGTGCGGACGCAGATGTTGATGGTGGTGCCGAGGCCCCCGGGGGCGTCCTCGACCCCGCCTTCCTGCCACACCACGAGGTCCAGCTTCTGGGCCCGGCCCTGTTCGTAGCCCCAGTCGTACCCGTTCGCGTACTGGTCCTTCTCACCGCGCGTGCCGTCGCGCGGCGGGTCGGCGTAGGGCTTTCCGGCGAGCGCATCGGCGCGCCCCTGGTCCTCCCCCCGTTTGTAGGCTTCCTTCTTGGTCTGTACGTCGGTGCTCATCTGGCGAGTCCTCCTGGGGCTGTGGTCGAAGCGTGCGACAGAAAGAGAGGCGTCCTGGTGCGGGTCGCCCGGGCCCGCACGGGGCGGCCAGAGCTTGGCACCGCACCGCGCGGTTCACCGAACGCGGTCGTCATGAGCGCTGCGCCTGGTAGACGGAACGCAGGCCACCGCCCGTGGCTTCGAGCGGGACGTTCGCGCGGGCATCGCGGGACGCACCGGACTTTCATCCGGGTCCATCGTTAGCCCGCGCCAGCCGGTGGTATGCCGCCGTTCCCCCGTTTGGAATGCCGAATCGATTCCGCATCACTTGTTCGAGCGCAGTTGAGGCATGAAACGGCGCATGGGGGCGGGGTGCAGCCCATCAATCCGCGCCCTGTTGAAGCCGCCGGAATGCGCCGCCCTCTTCCCGTACGGATCCGCTTCTTCCGGCTCCTCCCTCGTGAGGGTGGCGGACGCGGTGGCTGCTCCCGCGGTGCCCTTCCGACCGGTATTCAGGGGAAATACCAAAGATGGTGCGGAAGGAGAGGGAGATGCGGGAGACGAGGCCGTGGACGCGGGAGGTGTCGGGCGCCATCGGGGCCCGGCCGCGCTCGTGCTGGGCGGTGGTGGCGTGACGGCCAGGGCCGCGGCGCGGCGGCGTCCGCCGGACGGAGGTGGTCTGCCGGGCACCGTGGCGGGCAACGGTACGGCCGGGTACTCCGGGGACGGCGGGCCCGCGCCGGACGGACAGTTGGCCTTCCCCGCGGATGTGGCTGTGGGAGGCGGCGCGGTTTTCGTCGCCGACCACGCGAACCACCGAATCCGCCGGATCGACGGCACCGGCACCCTGACGACAATCGCCGGGGACGGGCTGCGGGGCTTCGCCGGGGACGGCGCCGACGCGGTGCGCGCCCGCCTCGGCTTCCCGTCCGCGCTCGTGGTCGCCCCGGACGGCGCCCTGCTCGTCGCCGACGAGATGAACCACCGGGTCCGCCGGATCGATCCCTCGGGTGTCATCGGCACCGTCGCGGGAGACGGCTCGCGCGGTGAGGGCGAGGGTGACGGCGACGGCGGCCCGGCCGACCGTGCCCGGCTGAACGCTCCGTGCGCCGTGGCCGTCGACGCGACCGGCCGGCTGTACGTCGGGGAGGCGGGCACTCCCCGAGTGCGCAGGATCGACGGCGACGGCGTCATCAGCACGGCCGTCGCGGCAGCAAGGTGGTCCGGTGGCTCCACTGCGGCCGACCCGGGCGAGGCGTTCCTGCCCGCCGGCTTGGCAGTCGACGGGGCCGGTCGGCTGTACATCGCCGACCCGGAGGGTCGGCGGGTACTGCTGCTCGGTTCGGACGGGGCCCTTACGGTACTGGCGGGACCGCCGGACGGGGACACCGGCGCCACGGCGGTCGACTGGGGCGCACCGTGCGCGGTGACGGTCGACGGCGAGGGCGTGCTGTACGTCGCCGACCAGACCGGACACCGCGTATGGCGGTTGGCTGACGGAGCGGCCCGTGTCGTCGCGGGGCAGCCGGATCCCGCCACCGGCGAGGCCACCGCGTCCGTCGACACGTCCGACGCCGTCGTCCGCGCCGCACTGCGTTACCCGTGTGGTCTCGCCGTGGATCCGGCCGGTCGCCTGCTTGTAGCGGACAACTTTCACCACCGGATCGCGGCCGTGCCCCTCACCACCGCACTCTCCGGGGACACGGAGCCGGTGCGGGACGAGAAGCCGAGGTCGGAAGGGGAGCCGGAGCGGGAGCGAGAACCCGAGCGAGAGCGGGAACCCGAGCCGGAACCGGACCGGGGAGCCGACAGCGTGCCGACCGGTGACGGCGGCACCGCGTCCGCGCAGCCCGCCCGGCTGTCGGTCCGGCAGGAGGTCGGCCTGGAGGTCCAGCGCGGACAAAGCGAGTTGATCCACGTACGGGTCTCCTCCACCGACCCCTGGGCCCCGGGACGGGTGGAGCACAACTTCACGGCTCCGACGGGTTTCGTCTTCGACGGCCGGGTGACCGGCGCGTACTACCGGGCGGACCGCACGGTGCTCCCTGGCGGAGGCCCGACGGGGACGGTCGGGAACGACGGCCGATCGTTGGTCGTCACGGACGAGCCCCGCCTGAACACCCCCGGCCATCCGGCGGCTGCCCTGGTCTACACGCTCGGCATCCGCGCCCTGAGCGACGCCGAGCCGGGCCGGTACACCGATGGGCGTGCGGTGATCGTCGGCCAGCCGGAAGTGCGCCTCAAAGCGAGCGTTCTCGGAGACGACGAGGACTGACGGCGACTGACGAGGGCGCGCACGCGATCCGAAGCCGTCCGTGGCGGACCCCGCCATGGGCGGCTCTTCGCGTCCTCAAACCCTGAATGCAGAGGTAATCGTTTCTGTGCTCCCAGGTCACCCTCATGATGGTCACGATTTGCAGGTGATCGGTGACCCTGGGTTAGCGTTCGAAACGTGCTCATGCCCGCCCTCCCGAGGCTCGGTCCGCAGGGTCCCTTCCCGCACGCCCCACTCGCCCACCCGCTCGACCGCAGGTGGCTGCACTACGCGTTCCTGTCGCGGTGCGGGCAACAGGCACTCATCGCGAACCTCTCCGCCCTGGGCTCCTCCACCGGTTCCGTATTCGCGGACCCGGGCGCCCCCGCCACCGGGCGCCGCAGCGGAACCGGCACGGCGGCCGAGGGACAGCACATGGCCATCCTGCTCCTCTACGGGGAGGGGCATGGCTGGAGTGCGACGCAGTTCAACGCGGAACAACCCGAACTGCCCTGGTCGGCCTTCCGGCTGCCGCACCCGCACGGAGAACCCCGCGCGTTCCGGGTGGCCGCCCGCTCGGCGGCGCCGGCGGCGGACGTACGGCTGACCCGGACCAGCAGGCCGTGCACCTCGCAGTGCGCGCCGTTCGGCGACGACGAGCATCTGCGGTGGCAGTCGGAGCCCGGCGTTCTGGGCACCGGAACGCTGCGGCACGGCGACGGTACGGCGACGGAGTCGGACCTGCTCGGTTACCACGAGCGGGTACGCGGCCGGTGGTCCTGGCCCACGCTCGGCGGCTGGGTGTTCGGGTTCGTCAACGACCCCTCGGGCCCCGTCGACCAGGCCCCGCCCTCGGCGGTCGTCTTCACCCTGATCCAGCCCGCGTACCCCGCGGACGCGGCCAACGGGTCGGTGATGCTGTGGCGCGACGGGCGCATGATCCGCCACTTCCCGCGGCGCAATCTCCGGGTCGCGGTGAGCGGCAGCCTGGACCGCGACCGGGTGGCGATGGTGCCGCCGCTGGCGGGCCTGCTGGGCACCCCGCCGATGGCCGCGGTGCCCGGCCGGCTGCTGATCACCGCACGGCTCGGCGACGACCGTCTCGTCCTCGACTTCCGCTCGCACACGGCGGGCCGGATCATCAACCCATCGGAGACGAGCCTGCACCCGTTCAGCGTGCACGAGACCCTCGGCCCGTGCACCGTGGAGGGGCGGGTCGGCGGACGCCGTATCGGCTTCCACACCGGGGGCATCGTGGAGTTCGCCGGGGGTGCCCATGACTGAGACCGTTCCCGCGTTCACCGGTGCCCGGCTGCTGGACGAGACGGTCGCCGCCCTGTCCGACCGGGCGCCGGCGATCCTCGCCGCCGCGGCCGACCACCTGCGCGGCATCCGGCTGGGCCTGCACTTCAACGACGGCAGCCACGCCACACTCACCGCACGGCACAGCCGTATCGTGGTGGACCGGGACCGTTGCCCGGACCCCGATGTCGAGGTCGCCTTCGACAACCGGGCCATGAACCTGCTGTTCGACCTCCACCGCCCGCCCGTCGACCAGGTCCTGCCCGACAGCCTCGACGTCCGCGGCTCCCGCGACGACACCCTCGCCGTCTGGCGGGCCTTCACCCTGCTGTCCCAGCGCGCGGCGGGCCTGCGCAGTATGCAGGAACTGTGGGGGACCTACCGCGAACAGGCCCCTCAGCTGTGGGGCAGCGCGGCACCCGCCGCCCGGGAACCGGCCACCGACCCGGTCGACTGGACGGCCCTGGACTTCCTCGCCCGACGCTCCCCCGAGGACGCGCCGGCGCCGCCCGCGCTGATCGGCGACACCACCGTCACCGCGCCCCGCCTGCTCTGGGACGGCCGCACCAGCACCGACTGGTCGCTGGAGGACACCGTCCGGGACGCGGACCTGATGGAGACCATGCTCCGGTGCCGGGCCCGCACCAACGAGGAGATCGAACGGCTGTTGCCGGACCGTGAACCGCGTGCCGAGCTGTACGACCTCATGCGCTCCTACCCCGCCCGCCAGGGCAAGGGCCTGCGGCCCACCCTGACCATCGCCGCCTGTGCCGCTTTCGGCGGACGCCCCGAGGACGCCGTACGCGCCGCCGCGGCACTGGAACTGTTCCACAACGGCTTCCTCGTCCACGACGACATCGCCGACGAGTCCACCCACCGGCGCGGTCTGCCCACCATGCACGAGGAACACGGTCTGGGCCTGGCGGTCAACGTCGGCGACGGGATGAACCTGCTCGCCGTCGACGCCGTCCTGTCCAACCTCGAAACCCTCGGCCTCGTCCGCACCCTCGGCCTCATCCACGAGGCGGTGCACATGTGCCGGGAGTCCATCGAGGGACAGGCCATGGAGCTGGGCTGGATCCGCCACGAGGTCGTCCCCGAAACCGACGACGCCTACTTCACGATGAGCACCAAGAAGACCGGCTGGTACACCTGCATCAGCCCGTGCCGCATCGGGGCCGTCTGCGCCGGCGTCACCGACCCGGCCGTGCTGAGCCGGTTCGACGAGGCGTTCCGCCTGATCGGCATCGCCTTCCAGATCCAGGACGACATCCTGAACCTGGTCGGCGAGGAGGCCCTCTACGGCAAGGAGCCCCTGGGTGACCTGCTCGAAGGCAAGCGCACGGTGATGCTGATCCACCTCTTCCGCACCGCGTACGCCCACGAGCGCCCCCGCCTCTTCGACGTCCTGCGGCAGCGCCGTACCGACAAGACCCAGCAGCACGCCGAGGAACTCCTCGCCGCCATGCGCCGGCACGGCTCCATCGAGTACGCCACCGACCTCGCCGACCGGCTCGCCGCCGAAGGCATCGCCCGCTTCGAAGAAGACCTCCGGTTCATCCCCGAGAACGAAGGCAAAGCCGTCCTGCGGCAGATCGCCCACTACGTCACCTCGAGGCCACTGTGACCACCACCCCGCCCCCGCCCCCGTCGGCCGACCCCACCGCCACCGGCCCGCTCACCCCCACCGACCACCGGGCTTTCGCCTTCCTCGGCCACGTCAACAGCAGCCTGCGCCAGTGCCTGTGCACCCTGGCCAGACACGGCGTGGCACTGCGCCACGACACCCCCGAACGCGCCCGCCTCCTGCTCGACACCGTCCGGCCCTGGCCCCTCTACAAGGGCGGCCAGTTCCTCTTCGACCTGATGGAGTGGGAGGACCTCATGGTCGACGGTGACCCCCCGCCCGTGATGCCGGCCGAGCGGATCGTCTCCGCCTGCACGCTTCCCGTGCAGCTGATCGCCGCGGCCACCGAGGAGGCACCGGGGGTGACGAAACTGGTTCCCGGCCAGCGCACGACCGCTGCCCTCGACCTCCCCCTGCGCCTGCTGACCACCACCGCCCGCAGCACCCTCCTGGGCGCCGCGCAGGACCTCACCGACCTGCTCGGACCGCGCGCCGACCCCGACGGCGACGCGGGTCACGCCACCGACCCGGAGCCCGTCACGGAGGACACTGTCGCCGAACTGCCGCCGCTGGAAGCGGGCTTCTACCTCTACGAGGACATCGCCCTCGGCGCCTTGTCCGTCCTCGGCCCGCTCCTGGCCGACCACGCACCGACCGACTCCGCGACATCCGCCTAGCTCATGACACCCGTCCCCGCCCCTGACGGCCCATGAGCGGGCCCGGTCCCCAAGCCCGCCACCGGCGGATCCGCTCACGCGGACGCACCCATCCACAGAAGGGATACCCATGGCCACGCAGACCCAGGCCCCGGTCCAGCCGGGTTCCGAGAACAAGCTCTACATCCTCCAGCAGGGCATCGTCGAGGACGCCCCGGGCGGAGTCCCGGCCCACCTCAGCTTCGGCATCCTCAGCACCGTCCCCGACCCGGTGAACCCCGGAGACATCACCTTCACCCTGAAGGCGCCCACCGGCTTCGTGTTCACCGGCTGGCTCTCCTGGGCCTACCACGACGTCAACACCCTCCAGGCGAAGGGCAACCTGGAAACCACCCAGGGCACCCTCGGTGACGGGGGCCGCACCCTGACGTTCACCCACAACCCGTACCTGTCGACCAACCAGGAGTGCCTCGGCTACGGCGCTCAGGTGACCGCCGTCGACGGCGCGACGCCGGGCCGCTACACCGACGGCCAGCTCAAGGTGGGCGTCGCCAACCCGATCAAGCTCAAGGGCCGCGTCCTCGACCCCGACGAGGACTGAACGCCCTGACGAACGGCCCGTCGGCGGTTCCTGCACTCACCCGGGCCGCCGACGGCCCAAGCAGCGTAGAAAGGACGAAGCATGCTCGAACCGGAAGACACACCGGCGGGCCACAGCAGGGGCACAGCCATGTCGGTGCTGCGGATGCGGCGGAGGGCACGGGAGGCGTGGCGCCTGGCGGTACTGGTGTCGACGATGCTGCTGGCGTCGCTCTTGCCCGCCAACGCAGCCACGGCGCAGGCACAGCCTGCCGCGGCTACGCGGACCACGGCAGCGCGTGACCCGGAGTGCATCCAACCGGGCAACGCGTGGCTCGCCCCGCGTTTCTACTGGCGGAACGTGTTCGGCACCCGGTTGGGCGAAGGCGTGATCAACGAATCGTCGTCACCGAACCCGTTCGGCGGACGGATCGCACCGGGATCGACCTTCACGTTCAGGTGGCGCCCGGACACCACACGCAATCCCGTGGGGTCGCAATACCACATCCACCGGGTCAACCTGGCCTCGGTCATGGCGGTGGCCGATGTCGAGTGGGTTGCAGGGCCGGGCAGTCTCGCCGGGACGACCCTGAGCGCCCAGGAGACACCGCCGCACAAGCTGGCAGACACCGTGGTGAAGTTCCGGATCAAGCCCGGTACGGAGGGACGTACCGCCACCCTCTCGTCGGCCGACCACAGCCTGACCACCAAGTGGCTGTTCGCCAACATCAACAACCTCTGGGAGAACTTCGGAAGTATCTCCTTCACCGTCGCCAGCCGCGCCAGTCTCGGCTGCACATCGTCTTCGGTTCTCGGGTAGAGGGGCGATGAGGTGACGCGTCGGTCGGTGTGCCTCTGACCGACACGGAGGGGCCGCGGATCGAGCCGCTGGGGACTGTCGCACCGCCCTTCTCCAGTCCTTGAGGCGGCCCCTTTCTCTGCACCGTGTCTCAGACACCGGCTGACAGGCACTTCCCGAGAAGAGTTGGAGCAGTGGCCCCTGCGCGCGACTCAGCGCTTGCGCGGGGTCCTGGTCGTTCTGTTGGAACTTCGGCCCACCGTCCGCGAAGCCGACGGCGTCGCCGCAGCCGCGGTCCTGCACCTCATTCGCACGGCCGCCGTTCTGCCGGTCATCGACCACGACAAGCCCACGGCCTCCCACCCCGGATCACCTGGCCGGCCGACGCGGCTGGCGCCTGCTGGACACATGCCTGCGCCTTCCCGACGCGGACTTCCGGCCGAGAGACGGGCGCTGAATGCGCACCGGATGCGGGCCTACGTGTTCCTGGCAGGCAGGTAGCGGAGATGCCTGATGGTGCGTCAACTCTCAGGGTAGGCGCTTCACCCTGAGCACGGGTGAGTGCAGGAGGTGCACCGGCCGTATTCAGCCATGGCGGGTCGGGCGGGAGAGCACGGAGAGGCGTGTGTGGCAGGCGGGGCGTGCCGATGGCGCAATGCGTGACGACGCGGTGAAAACTGTCCCGCCGCGGTATCGCAAACCTGCTGCTGCAAGGTTGGCCGAACCCCCGCGCACACTGCTTTACGCACTTCATTCATCACGCTGTGCTTCTTGGTGTTTCCGCACCCCACGGCGCGCAGAGTGCGTCCCGTCGGCGGTGCACCAGCAACGCCGACCCGAGGAGAAGAATCATGGCCACGCCCCCTGCTGCGCCGCTCCGTGTCGCCCTGGTCAACGGCAGCTTCGAGGATCCCCCCGTGACCAATTACGAGCTACTGCCGGACGCTTCACAGACGCAGGCGGCCAAACGGGTTCCGGGCTGGCTCACCACCGCATCCGACCACATGATCGAGCTGTGGCGTTCCGGCTTCAACGGTGTACCGGCAGCCGAAGGCGCGCAGTTCGCCGAACTCAACGCCAACCAGGTCTCCACGCTGTACCAGGACCTGCCGACGACGCCCGGCACGAAGCTGTACTGGCGGTTGTATCACCGAGGCCGTGTGGGACAGGACACCATGGCGCTGGACATCGGCGCGCCAGGCTCCATGGCGGAGCAGAAGCGCTTCACCGACGGCAACACCGCTTGGGGGTACTACACCGGCACGTACACCGTCCCGGCAGGTCAGACGCTGACGCGTTTCGCCTTCCGCTCCATTTCCGCGGCCGGCGGAAACCGCGCCACCGGCAACCTGCTGGACGGCATCTTCTTCGGTACCGCTCCTTACGTGCTGCTCGCCAAGACCGCGATTCCGGCGGGGCCACTGGAGGTGGGCGACGTCGTCACCTACCGCATCACCGCCAAGAACGAGGGTGGCGGCGCGGCCGAGAACCTCATCCTGACCGACGTCGTCCCGGAGGGCACGACGTACCTGCCCGGTTCCCTGCGCATCGTCGACGGCCCGAACGCCGGAGCGAAGAGTGACGCGAGAAGCGATGACCAGGCGTACTACGACGCCACGGCGAACAAGGTCGTGTTCCATCTCGGCAACGGTGCTTCCGGCGCGGCAGGTGGCAGCCTGCCCAGCACCGCGACCCAGTCGGCGGGGACCACGGTGGAGTACCGGGTCACCATCGACCGGGCCAGCGGCGCCAAACAGATCACAAACACCGCCACCGCCTCCTACGAGAACCGGCTCGGCGACAGGCCGGAGTCGTTGACCTCTATCTCCAACGAGCAGGTCACGCAGGTCAAACCGGCTGCCGATCTGACCGTGACGAAAGCGGTCGACGCGACCACCGTCACCGTCGGCCAGACGGTGACCTACCGCATCACCGTTCACAACACGGGCCCGAACGGTGCCACCGGCGTCACCGTCACAGACCAGCTCTCCGACAGCCTCACCTTCCTGTCCGCCGACGGCACGTCGGGAGGCTACGACCCCGCCACCGGGCGGTGGGCGGTGGGCGAGCTGGATGACGGCGCCACCGCCACGCTCGTGCTGAGGGCCAAGGCCACCAAAGCCGGACTGATCAGCAACACCGCGACCGCCACCGGCAACGAGAAGGATCCCGACACCGGCAACGACACCGACACCGTCACCGTCTGCATCGAACCGGCCCCGTCCTGCTGCGACCCGTGCTCCGCCGAGAAGTAGCCTCCCGGGGCCAGTGCCGGGGGCTGCTGCGACAGACCGCCCGGCACGCTCCCTGTGGGATCCCAGGCACCATGGCACCGCGCCGCCACCCCGCTTGCCAGGGGAAGCCAGCGGCGCGTGTGTCCGTGTGTCCGGAGCACACGTCGTCTATCGCTACCGGTTCAGGGCCGCCCACGAACGCGGTCATCATGGGCCGCCGGGCCTTTGCGGACCGCTGGTCAGCACGGACGACGCCTGATGGTCACCACTTGATGGCGTTCACTGAGCTGTTGTAGGCGTCGGCGGACCGGACGGTGAACTGGACGTTGGAGGCTCGGTCGTAGAAGGTCTGGCCGGTCTGCCAGGTGGCCATGTCCAGCGTGCCGCAGCCTGCCGGCGGCGCTGCGGCGTTGGGGTTGGGCACGACTCGGATCGGTCCCTGGCCGTTCGCGACGGAGGTGTCGACCTTGTAGATGACAACGCCGGAGGAGCAGGCACTGGAATCGTTGTGGGCCTTCCTGCGGGCCTCGGCGACGTAGGCGGTGGTGGTGCCGGTTCTGACCACGAGCAACTTTGTGCCGCCGACATACTCCACACCGTTTAAAGTGGCGGTGTTCTGGGTCCTGTTCTGCCACACGCACACGACCTGGTCGTCCCCCGTCCAGCCGAACTTCCAGGAGAGCCAGCCGAAGTACTGCGGGGCGGCTCCGGCCACGTGGCCCATGATGTCCCAGCCGCCGACGTACCGGTGCTGGTCGCCGCGATCTTCTCCCAAAGACCGTCTCTCCGGAAGACCGTGTGTTGCCGCGAAAGCAGGCGTGTGAGGCGCTGTCCGCGGGCGGATGCCCGGGCCGTCGGCCGTGTCGGCGTCCTTCCGTCGAAGTCGGGCCGACCGCGGTCTCATCTCCGTGACGCGTCGGCGCGTCCGGCGGCGTCGCCGGTGCCGGCGAGCTTGTAGGTGATCGGCTCGCGCAACTGGAACCGCCGGTAGAGCAGATGGTGCACCGACGCCCCGAGACCGGCGCCGACGACCGGCGCCACCATGTAGATCAGCAGGTCGGTGAACTGACCGGCGAGCAGGGCGGGTCCGAACTGCCGTGCGGGGTTGGCGGAACCGCCGCTGAGCGGGCCGAAGATCACGATGATGAGCGCGATGCACGCCCCCACCGTGGCCGGCAGCCACCGGCCGAACGCCGGGTAGGCCAGCAGGAAGCCGACGGCGAGGGCCAGGACGAGGATGCACCCGGTCTCCGCGAGGAACACGGCCGACGGTGACCAGGTGGGGGAGGGCCGCAGGGCCCCGAAGCCGACCGTGGACACCACCGGCCCCCACACCAGCCGTCCGAGAGACGCCCCGAGTACGGAGCCCGCCAACTGGGCGGCGATGTAGGGCAGCACGCTCACCCCGGGGAAGACGTCCATGAGCCATACGGCGACGGTCACCGCCGGATTCATGTGCCCGCCGCTGCGGCGTCCCCACGGCGACAGGATCAGCCCGGTGATCAGCAGCCCGGCGACCGGCCCGACCACCGCGAGAGCGAGGCGCAGATCGCCGATGTACAGCGGCGACCCGGGCACCCGGACCCAGCGCACGATGGTCACCACCAGGAAGAGCAGCACGGTCGTGAGACCGAACTCGCACCACACCTGTCCGGTGGGCACGGCGGCGGGACGGCGGACGGACGCGGTCATACGGGTCACCTCGGCACGGCGATGGAAGCGGGGACGCTCACCGCGCAGCTTTCCAGCCACGACGACGTGGGGAAATCGAGCCCGCACCAGCCGGTGCGTGGGGCAATCCCCACAACGCCGTGATGAAGTCACCTGCACGCCGCGGTGACCTCACCTACGGCGCAGTCACCCGCCCTCGGCTGTGCCACCTGCTGTTATGTGTTGCATGATGTCAGCATGCCCATACAACGGATAGGTCTCGTCGTTCACCAGGGACGGGCCGCCGCCCGGGAGGCGGCGCTGACCGTGCACCGGTGGAGCGAGGCCCGCGGTATCCCGTGCACCGACATCGACGTGTGGGCCAAGGACCACGGCCGGCGCGGCGGACGCGAGGAGGCCGAGGCCGCGGGGAACCCCGACCTCGTCGTCACCCTCGGCGGCGACGGCACCTTCCTCCGGGGCGCCCGGATCGCCGTCAAGAGCGGGGCGAGCGTCCTCGGCGTCGACCTCGGCAAGGTCGGCTTCCTCACCGAGGTGCCGGCGGGTGACGTCATCGCCGCCCTCGACGCCGTCCACGAGGACCACGCCGTCGTCGAGGAACGCATGACCCTCACCATGCGCGCCTCGCGCCCGCTGGAGATACCGCCGGGGATGGAGTCCCTGCTGCTGTACGGGCGCGGCCCCGCGCTGCCCGCCCCGCACGTACGGCCGGAGACCACCGAGGGCGAGGGCTGGGGGGTCGCCCTGGACGTGAACGCGCTCAACGACGTCGTCCTGGAGAAGCTCGCCCGCGACCGTCAGGTGAGCGTCGGCGTCTACCTGGCGGGCCGGCTGCTGGCGTCGTACTCGGCCGACGCGCTGGCCGTGGCCACGCCCACCGGGTCCACCGCCTACAGCTTCGCCGCCGGCGGTCCCGTGCTGTCCCCGCACATGGACGCGGTGGTGTTCACCCCCATCGCGCCGCACATGACCTTCAACCGCAGCATCGTCGCCGCGCCCGACGAACCGGTCGCCCTGCGCGTCCTGCCCCACTCCGGGCAGGCCGCGGTGAGTATCGACGGCCAGTTGCGCGGGGTGCTCGACCCCGGTGACTGGATCGGTGTCTTCCGTGCCCCTGACCGGGTGCGGCTGATCCGCCTGCATCCGACGGACTTCTACGGCCGCCTCCGGGGCCGCTTCCACCTCACCGACGCCCCCGCCACGGCCAAGGACGGGCCCTCGGCGCCGTTCTTCCGGCCCGACACGCCCATCCCGCCGGACCTCGCCGGTATGCGACTGCCGCCACCGGCTGCCGCGCGGTGAGCGGGCCACCGGCGGGGGGCGGTCGCATGCCGTCCGACGAGCCGCCCGCCACCGCCGGGGCCCGCCACCGTCCGTCGGCCCGGCTGCGGGCAACTTCTCAACCAACTGCCGGTCCGGGCGGCTTGCCGGGCTGGTCCGGCAACCCCGTCGGCGACGAGGCCTAGCTGATCCGCAGGCTCGCGATCAGTCCGTCGCGCAGCTCGAAGGCCATGGGCCCGGTGCCGTTGTAGCCGTTGCCCGACACCTTCAGCGTCAGCAGGTAGCGGCCGTCCGCCGCGTCCCGCTGCGCCGAGACCAGGTCGAAATGCGCCTGCACACCGATGTTGTCGGTGCGGTTCCAGTCGCTCACCCCACCGCGCCCGTGGAACTCGCGGCCCCAGTCGTTCAGGTACGCGTCCGGTGCGAAGGCGGCCACGAAGGCCTCGGAGTCACCGTCGTTGGTCGCTTCGATGAACGCCCGGATGGCGTCGGGAAGTTCGATGTCGGTCATGGCAGCCGCTCCTCATGGGAAAGGGTCACTGGGCCGGTTCGGGAGCCGGCACCTCGAAGAGTTCGTACTCGCCCACGACGGAGAAACCAAGCCGTCGGTAGACCGGCGCGCCGTCGTCGGTGGCCTGGAGTGCGGCGACGCGCAGACCGTTCTCCCGGGCGGCCTGCACGGCGGCCTGGGTGAGGACCGCGCCGATCCCCTGCCGCCGTCGCGAGGCGTCGGTGGTGACGACGTAGATCCCGGCGACGCCGTGTGCCACGTACAGCAGCGCGGTGCCCACGGTGCGCCCGTCGAGCCGGCCCGCGAACCGCGTGATCCGCCCGGCGTCCGTCCGCTCCCGTTCGATGCGGACGAGGTCCTCGTGCAGCTCCGGGTCGAGACCGAAGGAGGGGCTGTAGGTCCTGACCCAGTCGGACAGTTCCTCCACGGAGTCACCGATGGGCCGCACGCGGAGGGCGGCGGGGCCCGCCGCGTGCAGCACCTGGTCCGTTCGTACCGCCATGATCGGCATGGACCCCTCTTTTCGGGCCCCGCCGTCGACGAGCCGCCGGCGCACATCCGGTGCGCTGTCGGGACCGACCCACCAGGTGAACGGAAGCCCGTCGAACCGCTTGACCGCCTCGGCCACGGCCTCCTCGGCGCGGTTCGCGTCCCGCAGCCGCATCACACCGTTGAGCTGACCATCGGCGAGCCCGCTGCGGAACAGGGACAGGTATTCGTCCTGCCGCTCCTGCGCTCCCCAGCCGAGCCAGTAGTCACGGCAGTTGGCGAGCTGGGGTTCGAGATCTGCCACGTCAGTGAGTTGAGTCACGAGCCGAATATAACTCAGCAAATGTCAATATCGGTCATGAGGTGGCACTTACACGTATCAGGAAGTGGGTCCCGAGAACAGGTGGTACTGGGCGACGGCCTCGAAGCCGAAGCGCCGGTACAGCGGCTCGCCCATCGGGCTGGCCCCGAGCGCGGCCAGCCGCATCCCGCGTTCCCGCCCGGCCCGCAGCGCCGCCGTCGTCAGGGCGCCGCCGACGCCCCGTCGGCGACACGCCTCCGCGACATGGACCAGGAAGATGCCGGCCACCTCGTGCGCCATCATGACCACCGTCGTACCGACCACGCGACCGTCGAGCACCGCGGCGAGACGGACGACGTCCGCGTTGTCGGGCCGTCCGGCCTCCACGCGCACCACGCCGTCCTCCAGGCTCGGTGAGACCCCCATGGAAGCGCTGTAGGTGCGGACCAGTTCCCGCAGCTTCTCCCCGTCCCCGACCTCCTCGACCCGCAGGCCGGGCGGCGGCTCCTCGGTCTCCTCCACGACGTCCAGCGACCGGGTCATCAGGGGTACGGCTCCCAGGGACACCGCTCCCAGCCCCGCGAGGGCGTCCGCGGTTCCCGCCGGGCTGTCCGGGCCGACCCACCACCACCAGGGCACGCCCGCGAGCCGGGCCCGCGCGGTGGCCATCGACTCCTCCACGACGTCCAGCGACCTCAGCCGTACGACGCCGTTGAACTGCGGCTGGGCCAGCCCGCTGCGGTAATGGTCCTGATCTCCCCACTCGCTCAGCTCCGCGCCCCAGCCCATGAGGTACTGGCGGAAGTTGGCGGTGACCCGGGCCATGTCCCCGGTATCCAGCGTGACTGCCATGTGCATCACCTTCGTGATCCTCGAACGCCGCGCGCTCTGAACCGAACCTGGACCGCGACCGCGGCCGACTCGCACGGAACACTACGTGTGCACCGCACTTATGTGGTCAGCCTACCGGCTAGGTGACATCAAGTGTTCGAGACATGTGACACGCTGAGGTGTGCCGGCCCCACTGCCCGCGCCCCGCGGCCGGTGTGGACGCGGGGCGTGCGGCGTGCGGCGGGGCTTCCGGTCAGTCGACCCTGGCCGCCGGCTGGTCGGCCAGGGACTGACCCAGCTTGGTGAGGCGGGCGGGGTCGCGCTGGAGCGCGCGCAGTCCGAGGAACCGGATCAGGTCGAAGAACACGTCGTCGTCCTCGATCTTCTGGTCCAGCAACATGGCGAGCGAACCGGGCTCGTCGTACGGCAGCCTGCGCACGGGCTGTTCCGCGCCCGCGGGCCGTACGGCGGGAGCGGCGGCACTCGGGGTCGTACGAGGCTCGGGAACCGCCGTGTCCGGAACGGTCGCGGACGGCGTCGCCTCCGTGACCGGAGCGGGAGCGGGAGCCGGGGCCGGGGCCGGGGCGCTCGGTGTGGCCGGAGGGGCCGGGCGCGTCGCCGGAACGGAAGGCTCCGGCTGCGTGTGACCGGACGACACGGCCGGCTCTTCGGGAAAGGCCGGTGTCGCGACCATCGGTTCCGGTTCCGGTTCCGCCTGGGGCTCCGGCTGCCGGGGTGCCTCGCGCGCAAGCTTCTCCGCCTCCCTGCGCGCCACGCGTTCCGCCTCGGCGCGCGCCCGTTCCGCCTTGAGCGCCTCCAGGGCCGCCTCCTGCTCCTCGGCCGGCTTCTTGCCGACGGCGCGGAGCAGATCGATCGGCTCCTGGCCGATGCGGGCCTGGAGTTCGGGGGTGAGCGTCAGCAGGGCGAGCCGCTGGGACACCCAGCCCTGGGACCGGTGCAGCCGCTTGGCCAGCGCTGTCTGGCTGCCGTGGATGGCGAGCAGCCGTTGCAGGGCCCGGGCCTCGTCCAGTTCACCCAGGTCCTGGCGGTGGATGTTGGCCACGAGGGCGGACTCGAGGAGTTCCTCGGACGTGTTGCCCTGGTCGTCGCTGACCATGACCTTGATGGTGGTCAGGCCGGCCTCTCTGGCGGCGGCGAGCCGGCTGCTGCCGTCGATGACGACGTACGTGCTGTCCGGTTCGAGGTCGCTCTCGCGGTCGGGGTTGGCCTTGAGGTAGGCGTCCCGGTTCATGACCGTGATGGCCTGCTTCTGGCCATGGGTCTTCAGGCTCCCCGCGAGGTCGGTGAGGTCGCCGAGCCGGGAACGGGGGTTGTCCGGGTTGGGGCTGATCCGGTGGATGGGCAGCTCGGTGGGGGGCGCGACGCCCTCGGTCGGCACACCCGTCGCGGCGGCCACCGCCTGGCGGCGCGCGCTCACGGTGCGGGCGCCGCCGAAGCGGCCGGCCCCCAGCTGGTCGGCCTTGCTCATGAGATCTCCCGGGCCAGCGCGCGCATGCCGATGGCCTGCTGGGACTTGGGTGCGTAGGACAGCAGGGGCTGCTTCATCCGCACGGCTTCCTTCTGCTCCTTGAGGTCTCCGATGAGGCCCACGACCCGCGGGTCCTTTATGTCGACCCACCCCTGGAGGGAGGAGGTGGCGATGTAACCGCGGCGCGAGTCGTAGAGGTTGACGACGATGCCGAGGTAGTCGATGTCGACCTGGAGGTCCGTGCGCAGGTCCTCGATCTGCGTGGTCAGCAGCTCGTAGGCGTCGGCGGAGCTGTCCTCGGCCTGGACGACGATGAGCGCGCCGGACTGGCCGGGCTTCTCGCCGTCGCGGCGCCGGCCGTAGTAGGCCGCCGCGTCCATGCTGAGGCCGAGGCTCGGCGGGCAGTCGATGAGGATGACGTCGTAGTCGGACTCCAGGGGCGAGAGGGCCCGTTCGAGGGCGGCTTCCCGGGCCCGTACGGCGGACAGCCGCACATCGAGGAGGAAGGCGTCGTTGCAGGCGGGCAGCAGGTGCAGCCGGCCGCCGAACTTCTCCTCGTCGATGGAGACGACCAGGTCGCGCAGGTCGCCCTTGGGGTCGCCCGCCATGTGGTTGGTGAGGCTGTCACCGTTCATCGGCAGCGGGGTGGCGCCGAGCTGGTTGGTGAGGTGGCACTGCGGGTCGAAGTCGACCAGCAGGACCCGCATTCCGAGCCCGGGCAGGTTCTCGACCCCAAGCGGGTCGTTCTCCGGCTCCGCGGCGGCGACGTCCGTCTCGCTGTCGCGCAGGGCCTTGGCGAGCGCCTTCGCCACGCGCACGGGGTGCAGGGCGTCCGATGACTCGGCGAGCGCCTCGCCGACACCGGCGGTGATGGCGGTCTTGCCGACGCCGCCCTTCTGGTTGCAGATGACGATACGGCGCGTCACCGAGGGGCGTACGACATCGGGCGCCGGGTTGGTGTCGAGCCACAACTGCACGGACTGCGCGAGACCCTGGATGAGGGAGACCCGGCGGTCCTCCGTGGTGCGCCGGAACTCCTCCCACTGCCCGGGCGGCAGGAAGGTGGAGAAGGAGTCGGCGCCCGCGGTGTCGACGGGCGCCGTGGCGGAGGCCAACGAGCACCAGTCCCGGACGCCCTGCTCGACGGCGCTCTGGATCTCGATGCCGAGCTGGGCCGCTCTGACCTTGAGGTTCTGCCGGAGCCAGCCCGGCAGCTTGGAGACGACCTTCTCGCGGTCGCTGGAGGTGGCTGGAGAACTCATGCAGGACACCTTACTAACGCGGATGATCGATTGAAGCATCGACGCGTTAGTTTTCAATGTCGTGTCGGTCCGTCAGCCCCTTCTGGCGGTACGGCGGTCCCGGCCGAGCAGCCGCTGCCGCGCGCGTTCCCCGTACGCGACCAGGGCGAAGACGCAGTACACGAGCGCGCAGTTGGCCAGGACGAAGGCGACGTCCGCGGCGGTGCGGACGCGGGGCCGGGCGGCGAGGACGATGACGAGCCCGATCGGCGTACCGGCGTACACCGCCAGCAGGACCGGGCGGCGTGCGGCGAACCGCTGGACCGGGGTGGGAGGCCGACCGGCGCCGGCCGCCGCGCCGAGGACGGTGCGGGCCAGCGCGGCGACGAGACCGAGGACCCGTGCGGCCGGCCGGGGGGAGCGTGTGGTCATGACGCATCCTCGGACACCGGGAGCGTGAGATCCAGGGTGGGGCCCTGGGCGGGCCGAGTCACCCACGTGGCCCGGCCGTCGAGGGCGAGGATGGGATGGTCACCGGGGTGCAGCGCGGCGAGGGCATACGACACGAACGTACCCGTTCTTCACGGAGTGCAAGGAGTCTGTTTCGGCACCGACGACATGCGTGACTTTCACTGCCTCGCACGTACTCATGTGTTCGTGTCAGTGTGCGATGGTGATGACAGTAGGGTCAATTAGGCTCACATAGTGGGTCTCTGTATGTCATCACTAGGCAAGTTTAGGAGTGTTCAGTGAATTACATTGTCGTCGTCGGCGGGACGTCGGGCCTCGGTAAGGAGGTCGCACAGTTCTACGCCGACCGTGGCGACCACGTCACCTTGACCGGACGCGACGCCGACCGGGCCGCGGCCGTCGCGAAGGAGATCGGTGCGGCCCGGGGACTGGGCCTCGACCTCTCGCAGCCGGCCGGGATCAAGGACGCGCTGGCAGGGGTGAAGCGCGTCGACGGACTGGTCCTGACCGCCGTCGCGCGCGACCACAACAGCATCCACACCTACGACATGGAAGCCGCCCTGCACCTGCTCACGCTGAAGTTCGTGGGCTACTCGCAGACCGTGCACACCCTGCGCGACCGGCTGCACGACGACAGCGCCCTGGTGGTCTTCGGCGGGCAGGCCAAGGAGCGCCCCTACCCCGGCGCGCTCACCGTCGCGACCATGAACGCCGGCGTCACCGGACTGGTGCGGGCCCTGGCCACCGAACTCGCGCCGATCCGCGTCAACGGCCTGCACCCCGGCATCGTCGGGGACAGCCCCTACTGGGAGGACAAGCCCCTCGACGCGGTCGTGGAGAGGACGCCGACCGGCCGGACGGCCACCATGGCCGACGTCGTCGACGCGGTCGACTTCCTCCTGCGCAACCGTTCCGTCAACGGTATCGACCTCGCCGTCGACGCGGGGTGGCTGCTGCGCTGATTCCGGGGCGCGGCCGACGGCGGGGGAGGACGGGTGCGGACTCCGGACCAGGTGAGAGTACCTGTGCTGGTACGGGCGGGTCGGAGCAATGTGGCCCAAGGCGCGCACTCCCGGCCCGTGCGGCGTAGCGTGTGGGGACGCGGCAGACCGGCCCGCCCCGGTGTGCTGACCACGGCCGGGCGATCGCGCCGCCGCCCATCCTCCCCCGAGACAGGAGAGCCCCATGACAGCACGTCCTCGCCGGCCCCGAGCAGGTCGTTCGGCGGCTCTGCGCAGCGGTGTGCCGCTCGTCACCATGATGCTGGCCGCCGTCGCCTGTGGCACACCGCCCGCCCACGCGCGCCCCGTGGAGCCGGTCGGGGCCCCGGCGGCCTCCGCCGCGGCCACCTCCGCCACCGCCTGCGTCGACCGGGTCTACAACGGCATGACCCAGGCGCAGCGCATAGGACAGCTCTTCATGGGAGGGGTGTCCGCCTCCCGCCCCAGCGCCACCGATCTGCGCACGCTCCGTGACCACCACGTGGGCTCGGTCATGCTGACAGGGCGCAGCAGCGCCGGCACCCAGGCGACACGCAAGGTGGTGGACGGCTTCCGCGGCCAGGCGGACACGGTCTCCGGCCGGCGGGTGGGCCTGCTGGTCGCGACGGACCAGGAGGGCGGCCAGGTGCAGGTGCTGAGCGGCCCCGGGTTCTCCACCATCCCGACCGCGCTGACCCAGGGCGGCTGGTCGACGTCGACGCTGAAGAGCCGGGCCGCGGGCTGGGCGGGCCAGCTGAAGGCCGCCGGGCTCGACCTCGACCTGGCCCCCGTCGCGGACGTGGTGCCGGCCAGCCTCGGCACGCGCAACGGGCCCATCGGGCGCTACTACCGCGAGTACGGCCACACCCCCGACACCGTCGCCTCGCACAGCGTAGCGTTCGCCGCCGGGTTCAAGCAGGCCCATGTGATGACGACGTTCAAGCACTTCCCCGGTCTCGGCCGGGTGATCGGCAACACCGACACCACCGCGAACGTCGTCGACTCGGTGACGACCGCCACCAGCTCCTACCTCACGCCGTTCAAGTCCGGGATCAAGGCCGGCGCGCCGTTCGTGATGACCTCCTCGGCCACCTACACGAAGATCGACGCCCACCACATCGCGGCCTTCTCGCCCACCGTCATCCGCAAGCTGCTGCGCACCCAGCTCGGTTTCAAGGGTGTGGTCATCTCCGACGACCTCGGGCAGGCCGTCGCCGTACGGTCCTTCACTCCGGGCCAGCGAGCCGTCAACTTCCTGTCGGCAGGCGGCAACATGATCCTCACCGTGAAGCCGTCCACCGTACCGGCGATGGCGCAGGCGATCAGCGACCGGATGCGGACCAGCGCCGCGTTCCGCGCCGACGTCGCCGACAGTGTGCACCGCGTTCTCCTGGCGAAGGTGAGCGCCGGACGGCTCAGCTGCGGCTGAGCGGCGGCCGGGGCGGCGCGCCCGTGGATCCGGCCACACGGGCGGTGGCCCGGCGGCGGGCCCGCGCGGCGCGGCGGCGCCCCGTCCGCGTCCGGGCCGCGCCGCCGCGGGCACCACGTCCGGGTTCGTCGTACTGGGGAGCGTAAGCCCCCACCGGAGGCGCGCGTCCAACGTGGCGGCCGGATGGCCCGCGGAGGGTGACAGCGCCCGGCCACACGGGCGGTGGCCCGGCGGTTCCCGGACCGCGCGGCTGGAAGAAGCATCGGCGGTACGGGCCCGCGTGGCTGGAAGAAGCATCGGCGGTACGGGCCCGCGTGGCCCGGCGACCTCGCCGCGCCACCGGCCGGCCAGGCCCGCTCCGGTCGGCGCGGCGGCGCCCCGTCCACGTCCGGGCCGCGCCGCCGCGGGCACCACGTCCGGGTTCGTCGTACCGGGGAGCGAAAGCCCCCCACCGCAGGCGCGCCTGGCGGCCGGACGGCCCGCGGAGGGTGACAGCGCCCGTTCTCGTGCCCCGGGGGCCTGGCTCCCGCGTCGGTGTCCGGACCGAGAGGACGGACGGCCTCTGCCGGGAACGGGTGTTCCACAGGCACGGCGGAGGTCGCTACGGCTCGCCCACCGGGCCGGTGTCCATACCCTGTACCACGACGGGCACGCCGTGCTCGGCCGAGACCCTGCGCGCGAGTTCCTCGGCGATCCGGCGCAGCTCCCCGAGCAGGCGGGCGTCGCCGCTGTCGTACAGCACCAGCTCGTGCCGCTCGTCCACCGGCATGGACGGCGGGGCTGCCCCGGCCCGCTCACGCCGACCGCGTATCCAGAGGCCGCCAGGCGTCACCTCCACCACCGCGTCGGGACCGTAGCGGTAGACACCCGGGCGTACCAACGGCCGTTCGCGCAGCGGCCAGTGATGGTCCGTCACCAGTGGATCCCGGTGTTCCCCGGCCCGCAGCGGCGGGAACTGGACGGACTCCCGGGCCATCACCATGCGCCCGGGGGAGCCGTCGGGGCCTACCGTCACCACCGTCCCCGCGGTGTCCGGCCGGGAACCGGCGCCGATGGGCAGCCCGTTGTACACGCGCACCGCCGCCCGGGCCTTCTCGGCCAGCGCCGCGCCGAGCGACATGGCCCCCGGCAGCGCGACCGGGCCGAAGCGGGCGAACCGCGCGACGGTCCTGACCTGGTCCTGGAGCGTCCACCACAACCGTGCGACGTCGGCCAGCGGTACGGCATCGCCGCCGGGTGCGCCGACTACCACGGTGACCGCGTCGGACCTGCTGCTCAGACGGGTCGTCAGCAACGCCCGGTGGCGCGGGAACTCAGGCGTCACCCGGGCCGGGCGCAGCCACAGTCCCGCGGGGACCGGCTCGGCCAGTGTGCGTCTGCTCACCAACCACGCGTCCGCGCGCAGGTGCTGCTCCCACTCGGGGCGGGGGAAACGCCGGCCCTCCCCCGACGTGCCGCCTCCGGGGTCGTACCGCGTCCAGCCCGGTCCCTGATCGGCCTCGACGAAGAGGGCGCCCTCCGCGGTGGGCCGGGGCCGCCCGAGCGCGGTCACCACGACCCGGCCTGTCCGGGCGGCGAGCCACTGCCCGGCCTGCGCGACGCCGCCGGGAGGCGTACGGCCGAAGACGAGTCGCAGGCCCGCCGCACCGGCGGGCTGAGGAGCCCGGACCACGTCGTGCAGAGCCCGGACCACGTCGTGCAGGAAGCCCGGGGAGGCGTCCTGCGGGACGTCGACGACGACCATGGCGTGCTCGGGGTCGTGGGCCAGCCCGGCCGCGTACATCCAGGACCGCTGGTCGAGGGTTCCCGCGGGATGGACCAGCCAGGAGTTCCCGGCCCGGCGGGCGACCATGCGGGTGCCGGGCCCGGCGGCCGGCCGGTCGGCGGACTCGGCACCCGCGCGGTTCGCCGTGCCGCCCGGACCCTCGCTCAATGCCCGGTGCCCGTCTGCCAGAGCACGGTGTCGCCGAGCTTGATCTGCACGTTGCCGTCCGGCGTGATCACCAGGACCGCGCCGGGGTGGCCGTTGGTGTACGACGACCAGTGGACGGTGCCCTGCGGGTCGTAGATCGCCATGCAGCCGTCGTCCTGGAAGACCGTCTGAAGGTCGGACCCCGAGGTGTGGGACGCCCAGCGGGTGATGCCCCGCTCATCGGTGACGACGAGGTCGCCGCCCCGGGTCATGGCCAGCGTCGCCTTGCCCCCCGCGAGGGACTGGCCCGGGTTCAGCACGGCGGTGGCCTGGATGACGTACGGCTTGCGGGCGGTGGTGGCGGTGGCGGTCGGTGTGCGGGAGTGCGCCGGGGAGGCGGTGCGCGGCCCGGAGGAGTCTGCGTCGTGCCCCGTGGTGGCGGGCGTCGTACCGGGGGACGGGGCCGTCGACCGCTCGCTCCGGCCGCCGGAGGGCGTCGGCTCGGCGGCGGCGGACGACCCCCGGCCGGGCGATGACGAGGTCTTCGGCGGTGAGGCGCCGGGCGAGGTGGAAGCCGTCCCGTCGACGCCGACGTGGGCGGCCGGGGTCGCCTCGGCCCGGTCGTCCACGCCGTGCCGGGTGGCCAGGACCACGGCCGCCGCGATCACGCCCGTGCCGACGAGGGTGGCCCCGATGGCCATCTGCCGTTTCCGCCGCCGCCCGGGTCGGCCGACGGGCGGCGCGGAGGGCGGCGCGGAGGGCGGTGGTTCCGCGTCCCCGCCGGAAGCGGGTGCGCGCATCGGACCGCTCGGTGGGTCCTCCGGTGACGAAGCGGTGACAGCCTCGGCGCCGGACACGTCGTCCACCCAGGGCAGTGCCTCGTTCCACAGGGCGGTCTCGGCGCCCAAGCGGCCCGGGGTCCCGGGCTCCTTCCCGGTGTCGCCCCCCGGCGTGGACTCCCCGCTCGACTGCGGCACCTGACTGGCATTCATGTTTCCCACTTCACATCAGCATGTGCCCGGCGTGGCTCGCGAGCGCAGGCGCAGATTAACGCGGCCATGGGTGCCGTCGGTCGGCACGGAAGGAGGTGAGTACGAACGGGAACCGAGACGGTCCTTTCAGGACACACCCGGGAACGAATGAGCCGGGTCTCCCTCGCGGCGGACGGCCGTGACCGGCCCATGACGGTCCTACGCGGCAGCGGGGTGGAGCGGCGCCTGTCCCCAGGCCGCGACGGTGCCCAGACACAGGTCGGTGAGTTCTCCGCTGCCGATCTGGGTCAGGAACTGCTCCAGATCGGCGGCGCTGATGCCGAAGGAGCCCCGGAGATCGGACCTCAGTTGTTCGGCGCTGAGCTGCCAGAAGCGGCCCATGGGGCCGGGGCCCACCGAGGACGCCGATGCCTCCATCCCGATGGCCGTGAGGCCCGCTGCCCCAAGAACTCGGGGCAGGTCACGGGCCCACGTACAGTCGGTGCCGATCCGCGCCTGCACGGCGGCGCACATGGCGAGGCTGACCTTGCGGTAGAGGGGGTCGGGTGAGGACTCCAGCGGGAACTGGGCCAGGTCCTCGACGACGAGCCAGCCCCCAGGTTTGAGCCACCGGGCGACCCGTGCGAGGTCGGTGTCCCGACTGCGCAGGTGGGAGAAGACCCAGCGGGCGTGGATGAGGTCGAAGGAGCCCGCGGGGAACTCGTCCCGTGTGACGTCGTGTTCCCGCGCCTCCCAGCCGTTCCTGCTGCCGGGGTCGGGGAAGAGCCGGGTGTCGATGTCGGTGGCGACGACGCGTCCGCGCGAGCAACGGGCCGCCAGCCAGCGGGCGGTGGTTCCGAGTCCGGCTCCTATCTCCAGGCAGTGCCAGTCCTCCCGCAGGGGCAGACGTTCAAGGCGCCGGAACGTGTTCTCGTCCAGGGCCTGGGCGAGCGCTTCGAGGCGCTCGGCCTCGTCCGGACGCAGGTGCGAGAAGACATGCTCGCCGTACACCTCCTCGGAGGGGGCCGGCGCGCTTGCTGTGTCGGTCACTTCACTACTCACTCTCTCTTCGCGAAACGGTGACCGGGCGGAAGGGAAAGTCGCGCAGGAGCCGCTCCATCATTTCCCGTACCCGGATGAGAGCGCTGTCACGGTGCGGCTCTGACGATGCGGCCACGCTGAACGACAGGCCGAGAAGTGAACCGAACCGTCCTCCGTTCTCGTGGGCCAGCGCGACACTTCCCTCCCACAGGGCCGACCGCAGAAGGGCCGGGGTCAGTTGCAGATCACCCGCCGAGCCGAGGACGAGGTGTCGCGCGAGGCTCCGCTCCAACGCGGTCGGCGTCCACTTGCCCGTGGCCGCGTCCTGCTCCAGAGCAGCGGTCAGCTCGGCCAGCAGGCCGGACGGCGAGGCCGGTGCCGAGGGGGCCGGGTCGTCCGGGGCGAGGGACTTGGGCATGTGTCAGTTCCTTCGGGGTGACGGCCGGAGTGTCGGCGAGGAAAGAAACACCTGACTCGGGACAGTGACAGTTCCGCTGTCCTGATCGACATGATGTGTGAATACTACGTCAGGTAGTAGACACAAGCAGGTCCGCCGCTCGCTCCGCGATCGCGAACACCGTGGCGTTGGTGTTCGCGGACACGATGGTCGGCATGACCGAGGCGTCGGCCACCCGCAGTCCCTCGACGCCCCGCACCCGCAGCTGCGGATCGACCACGGCCGCGTCGTCGGTGCCCATCCGGCAGGTGCCGCTGTAATGGGCGTAGGTACGGATGTTCCGGCGGACGTAGGCGCGCAGGGCCTCGTCGTCCTGGACGTCCGCACCGGGCAGGGCCTCCTCGCCGCGCCACTCGGCCAGCGCCTCGGTCCGGCCGATCTCCCGGACCGTCCGCAGACCCCGCACCAGGGCGTCGACGTCCCGCGGGTCCGTGTAGTAGCGCGGGTCGACGACGAGCGCGTTGCCGGGGGTCGCGTCGGTCAGCCGGACCGTGCCCCGGCTGAACGGCCGCATGAGCGCCACCATGAGCATGTACCCCTGGTCCATCGCGGGGCCGGGCAGACTGTCCTCGCGCAGTGGCACGTCCACCATCTGAAGCTGGACGTCGGGGCCGTCCAGGGACGGGTCGGTGCGGATCAGCCCCGCGACCTCGCCGTGGTTGCCCATCGACGGCGGAACCGGCCGGGAGGACTGGTAGACGACACCGGTGAAGGGGTGGTCCTGGAGGTTCGACCCCACCCCGGCGAGGTTCAGCCGCGGCTCGACGCCCACCTCGCGCAGATGCTCCTCCGGGCCGATGCCGGAGAGCATCAGCAGCTGGGCGGAGCCCAGCGCGCCCGCGGTGAGCACCGTCTCCCGTGTCGCCCGCGCGCTGTGCGGCTGCTCGCCGACCCCGTACTCGACGCCCGTGCACCGCCCGCCGTCGAAGGTCAGCCGGTGGGCGAGGGCGTCCGTCACCACGGTCAGGTTGGGCCGGCCGAGGACAGGGCGGAGATACGCGGTGGCCGCGTCCAGCCGGAGACCGTCGACGATGGTCAGATCCTCCCAGCCGAAAGCCTCCTCCAGACCGCTGGTGAAGTCCTCGGTGATCGGGTGGCCCGCCTGCCGCACCGCTTCGAGGAAGGCCTCGGACAGCGGGTGGGGCTGGGCGGCGGGAGCGACCCGCAGTGGTCCCTCCATGCCGCGGTAACGGGGGTCACGGCCGGGTACGCCCGTGAGGTTCTCGCTGCGCTTGAAGTACGGAAGGAGCTGGTCGTACGTCCAGCCGGTCGCGCCGGCCTTCTCCCAGGCGTCGTAGCTGGAGCGGTGTCCGCGCAGGAAGGTCATGGCGTTGATGGACGAACTGCCGCCGAGGGCCCGCCCGCGCGGCAGGGGCACCACCATGCCGCCGGCGCCCTCCTGCGGGACGCTCTGGTCGGCCCAGTCCGCGTCGGAGCCCATCAGAGCGGGCCAGGCTGGGGGAATGGCCATCAGATCGAGCGGTTCGGCGCTGCCCGCCTCGACCAGCAGGACGCTGACCTCCGGACTCTCCGACAGACGCGCCGCCAGTACGCATCCGGCCGTGCCGGCGCCCACCACGATGTAATCGTAAGTTTCGGTTTGCATCATCCAACCTTCTCCGAGGCAAGCCACATGGCTACTGAGCGACTTACATATGCAGGCATATTACTTCACATGTTTCCCCTTGCTGTCATAGTGCGAGTAAGAGGCTAGAGTCAGGTGTCTGGAGCCGGCCTGCACGCGTCGCCTCCCCCGCTTCCCGGGCCATCACCGTCAGATGACGTATGGGAAAGAGGCCGGGGCGGCCCGCATCATGAAGAAGCGGTACGGGGTGGTGCGGGGCGACCCTGTCCCAGAAGCGGGAAGCGAGCAGATGAAACAGCCGGAATCAGTGAAATACCACCCCTCCCACTCATCGTCGGAGCGGGGGTGGACGGAATGAGAAAAGCGCATCTCACGTCTGCCGCGACGTATTGGGTCGCCAAGCGGTTTCCGGTGATCATCTCCTGTGAGTTCTCCTACGACGTGCGTGATCCGTACGCCGTCACGCTGATCCTCAATTCGGAGGGTGAGCATCCGGTGCGGTGGGTCTTCTCACGGGATCTGCTCGCCGACGGACTGACGGGCGGTGCCGGCGAGGGTGATGTCACCGTGTGGCCGGAGAACGACGAGGCCGACGGGGGGTTCCTGTGGCTGGAAGTGGGGCGTGACCCCCATACCGCCCTCTTCGAGATGCCGGCCGAGGCCATTACCGAGTGGCTGCTCGACACCTACCGCCTCGTGCCCGAGGGTCAGGAAGCGGCATGGGTCACCTGGGACGAGCTGACTCACCTGATCGAATGAGACGGTCGGATTCCTGTGTCCGTACCGCTGCGTATCTCAGCAAGGAATGTCACACTGAGTTCGTGCACTGACGTCCGGCGACGCGTGTCCGGTGTCCCGCGGCGGCAGTCCGAGAAAGACCTTCGGAGCGTCATCTGCACTCGGAGCCGAACCAAGGAGGTCCGTATGCCCGGAACCGAGGCGACGACCAGCACGGACTTGGTGACGCACTACAGTGCCCAGTTGGCGAGTGACCTCGAGCGGAACGCCGAGGAACAGGACGGGATCCGCGCCGAGCTGGAGCGGCTCGAAGCGCGCCTCAGCGCTCTGCGACACAATCACGCCGTTCTCTTGACGATGCGGCAGGCTCTGGAGAACGGCATTCCCCTCCAGCACCCGTCCGCGTCCCCCGGGGGGAACATGACCGGTGGCCCCCCGGGCAGGCGGGGCGTCGGCGGGCCGAAACAGCGCGTGCCGACACTGGTCAGCCTCATCCGGGCCCACCTGGCCGAGCGGTCCGGACCCTGTTCGGCCGGCGAGGTCGCGGCGACACTCAGCGAGGCACATCCTGGCCGGGCCATCAAGACCACCGTTGTGCGCACCACCCTGGAAGGGCTTGTCGCGAGGGGTGAGGCCCGACGCATCAAGAAGGGTCATTCGGTGCACTACGTCGCGGCCTGAGACACACCGGGTCCCGCCCTTCACCGGGTGACGGAGAGGGCGGGACCCGGCGGCGGTCACTGGAAGTCGCAGCCCGGGTTGGGTGCGTCCTCGGACAGCGGAGCGCCGTGGGGCAGGACGTAGAGGACGTCGAGAACGACCGGGACGGTGCCGAGGTTGCGGCCGATGTGCACGTGGTCGTCGCCCGCGGGCTCCTTGATGAA
Organism: Streptomyces sp. NPDC029138; assembly: GCF_055564375.1. NCBI lineage: Bacteria > Bacillati > Actinomycetota > Actinomycetes > Kitasatosporales > Streptomycetaceae > Streptomyces > Streptomyces sp. NPDC029138. The sequence continues at coordinate 34,604 of NZ_JBVHWM010000055.1, read as the reverse complement.
GCTGCCCTTCTTGTAGACGCCGTCCGAGGCGCACGAGGCGTCGAAGTGGCTCAGTGTGCCCTGCTCGACGTAACCGACGAGCGTGCCGTCGTGGTAGTGCCAGCCCGTGCTCTGCCCCGGCGGCAGGGTGATACGCCGCAGGATGTAGTCCTTCGAGCCGATCGTGGTCTGGGAGATGATGGTTCCGGTCACGCCCGGGCCGGCCGGCGTGGCGGAGGCCGGCACCGCTGCGGCACCCAGCGAGAGCCCCGCGACCGCCGCCGCTGCGAGGCCGGAACGGACCAAGTTCCTGGTCATGAGTAACCTTTCGACAATAAGTCGTTGGAAGCAGCACTCATGTTAGTACGTCCGTGACTCATGAAGTCACATCACCTGTCTCTGGAGATGACATCATGCCTCTGTGTGATCACTTGATCGCCGTGCGGCCGGATATGGTGGACAGAGCACGTATGCGCGGTATACAAGCCGTGCCATGAACCCGGTGTCGCTCGGCGTCTTCCTCTGCTTTTTCCTGCTGGTCACGGTCATGGGATTTCTGGCCGCACGGTGGCGCCGGACCGCCGACGAGCAGAGCCTGGACGAATGGGGCCTCGCCGGACGGTCCTTCGGCACCTGGGTGACCTGGTTCCTGCTGGGCGGTGACCTCTATACCGCGTACATTTTCGTGGCTGTGCCGGGAGCGGTGTACGCGGCGGGCTGGCCCGGGTTCTTCGCCATCGCCTATTCCAATCTCGTCTACCCGCTCGTCTTCACCTTCCTGCCGCGCCTGTGGTCGGTGTCCCACCGGCACGGATACGTGACCACTGCGGACTTCGTGCGTGGCCGGTTCGGCTCCAGGACCCTGTCGCTGGCCGTGGCGCTCACCGGAATCCTGGCGACCATGCCGTTCATCGCGCTCCAACTGGTCGGCCTGCAAGCCGTGCTGGACGTGATGGGGATCGGCGGCGGGAGCGACACCAGCACGGTCGTCAAGGATCTGCCCCTGCTGGTCGCCTTCGGAGTGCTCGCGGCCTACACGCTCACCTCGGGGCTGCGCGCACCGGCTCTGATCGCCTTCGTCAAGGACCTGCTGATCTATGTCGTGGTCGTCGTGGCGATCGTCTACATTCCCTTCAGGCTCGGCGGGTTCGGCCACGTGTTCGCCGAGGTCCGCCAAACGTTCGCCGGGACCGGTTCGCAGACCGGGCAGCCGCGAGGCGCCCTCGTCCCGGCTGAGGAGGGACAGTGGACGTACGCGACGCTGGTCCTCGGTTCCGCGCTGGCGCTGTTCGCCTACCCGCACGCCGTCACGGCGACGCTCTCCTCCCGAAGCCGTGAGGTGATCCGGCGCAACACCACGATCCTGCCGCTGTACTCGCTGCTGATGGGCCTGCTCGCACTGCTCGGTTTCATGGCGGTCGCGGCCGAAGTGAAGGTGGCCAACGCCCAGTTGGTCGTACCGCAGCTGTTCGAGGACCTCTTCCCCGCATGGTTCGCGGGCGTCGCCTTCGCGGCGATCGGCGTCGCCGCGCTGGTGCCGGCCGCCGTCATGTCGATCGCGGCGGCCAATCTGTTCACCCGCAACATCTACAAGGAGTTCATCAAGCCGGACGCTACGGCCGAGCAGGAGACCCGCGTCTCCAGGATCGTCTCCCTGCTGGTGAAGGCCGGCGCACTGGTCTTCGTCCTGACCATGGACAACACCGTGGCCATCAACTACCAGCTCCTGGCCGGCATCTGGATCCTGCAAACCTTTCCCGCGCTGGTCGGCGGTCTCTTCACCCGCTGGTTCCACCGCTGGGCGCTGCTGGCCGGCTGGGCCGCGGGCATGGTGTACGGCACGGTCGCCGCGTACGGGGTCGCGTCACCGACGCAGAAGCACTTCGCCGGCAACGCCGCGGCGATCCCCGCCATCGGCGAGCGCGGCTACATCGGTCTCACGGCCTTCGTGCTGAACGCCGTCGTCACCGTGGCGCTCACCCCTGTCCTCAGGGCGGTGCGAGCGCCGGAGGGCAGCGACGAGACCAAGCCCTCGGACTACACGGCGGACCCGCGGAAGGAAGCGGGCCGGGAAGCGCGCCGCCACTGAGCCGGCCGTACCCGCGCCGTCCCCTACTGCGACAACGCGTCCCTCAGCGCCGCACGGGAAGTGATGCCGAGCTTCGGGAAGATGCGGTAGAGATGGGTGCCCACCGTCCGGTGGGAGAGGTAGAGCCGCTCGCCGATCTGCTTGTTGGTCAGCCCTTCGGCGGCGAGCATGGCGATCTCCGCCTCCTGGGCCGTGAGACTGCCGGTCCCCGCGCCCTCGGCGACCGGCAGAGGGTGGTTGCGGCCGGCGGCCCTCAGCTCGGCGCCCGCCCGGTTCGCCCAGGGAGTGGCCTGGAGGCGCTGGAAGACGCTGAGGGCGGTGCTGAGGTGGGAGCGTGCCTCGGCCACGTCGCCGATGCGACGCAGACGCTCACCGTAGAGGAACTGCACGCGCGCGTAGTCGAACGGCCAGTGATGGGCACCGGGGGCCGACACGGCGCGCTCGAACAGGGCCGGCGCCTCCTCGTCCGAGGCCACGAGCGCTTCGGCGGCCAGGGTGAGCATGGCGAGCCGGGGCGACAGATCCGGGAGTCCCGCCTCCCGCATCGCCCGGGCGTGCGCCTCCGCCTCCGATGTGCGGCCGGTACGCAGCGCCGCTTCCACGAGATCGAGGGCCACCCACAGGGCGTGGGAGGTGTACGCGGCCAGCCGGCCCGCCGGGCTGAGCCGGGAGGCGTGCTGGTAGGCGGCCTCCCAGTCCCCGCGTCCCGCGGCGGCCAGTGCTCTGGGGTGGTGTGCGGTGCGGGCCGCACCGTGGGCCTTGCGGGCGGTGGTGACACGGGTCAGCTCATCAGCCCACCGGTCCGCCTCCGCGTCGCCGCGGACCGCGGCCAGCAAGGCCTTGTTCAGGTGGAAGAACCAGGTCACGAAGGTGTACCCGTGGCCCTCGGCGAGTGCCAGGCCCTCGTCGGCCAGCCGTTCGGCCTCCTCCCAGCGTCCGGCCGCGAAGTCGTCGAGGCCCAGGTGCAGCAACGCGCTCAGCGCGCTGCGCACGGCCCCGCCCGCCCGGCCGTTCTCGACGAGGCCCCAGGCCTGCGCGCGACAGCCGCCGAGCAGGTCAAGGTAGATCGCCGAGGCGTGGAGGCGGATCAGTTGATGGGGCTCCCGCCACTCCTGCTGGCGGTCGATCAGCTCGGCCAGGCGCCGTCGCACCACGGGTGACGTGCGGGCGGCGTCGGGCAGGGTCCCGCTCATGAGCAGCAGCAGCTCCGGGGGCCGCGGCCGGAGCCGGTCGATCGCGGCGTACAGCGGTGGCCAGAAGTCCTCCCGGCCGGCGAACCAGCACATCATCAGCAGCGTGTGAAGTGCCTCGACGAGGTCGGTGCGGTCGGCGTCGTAGCCGTGGTCGCCGTTCTCGATGGCGTCGACGAGCAGCGTGTGAGCCGCCTCGACGTCACCGTCGCCGTCGCCGTTGATGAGCACGTAGGCGGCGGCCGCCGCCGCGTGCAGCGAGCCGCCGGGCCGCGGGCCGACGGCTCGGATCTCGGCCAGCAGGCGGGTGGCCGTGCCCAGGTCACCGGTGAGGTGGGCGGCCAGGTAGGAAGCCTGGGCCAGCCGTCGGCAGCGGTCACCGGCGGCGGTGCTGAACTGCGCGGCGCGCAGGAGAGCGGCCAGCGCACCGGTCGCGTCACCGCGGCGGAGCTTGTGCTGAGCGGCCTGCTCCAGCGGGTTCGCGACCGACTCGTCGGCCCCGCTCGCCGCCTCGGCGAGGTGCTGGGCACGGCGCTCCGGATCGTCGGTGAACAGACCGGCGAGGAGCCGGTGGATCCGGCGCAGCTCGGCTTCCCCGGCGGACTCCACCACCGCCGAACGCACGAGGGGGTGACGGAACTCCACCTGCCGCGAGGCGAGGTCGACCTTGATCAGTTTCGCGCTCTCCGCCGGCGCGAGATGCTCGAGAGCGGGTTCGGCTCCGGCGGCCCTCTGGAGCACCCGCAGGTCACCGGTGCCCTCCTGAGCCAGGATGAGGAGGGCTTCCTGCGTCTGGGGAGGCAGCAGGGCGACGCGTGCCGCGAACACCGACTCGACATGGCGGGTGAGCGGGAGTACGTCCGGCAGCACCGTGACGCCGGACAACTGGGCGGGGGTCAGGGCCGCGGGCAGTTCCAGCAGGGCCAGCGGGTTGCCGCGGGCCTCGGTGGCGAGGCGGTGCCGCATGCTCGGCGCCAGGCTGGGGAACGCCGCGCGCAGCAGTTCGCCCGAGGCGACCTCGTCGATCGGCTTGACCTGGAGGGTCGGCAGCCCGCTGCGCTGGAAGTGATCGCGTTCGTCGTTGCGCGCGGCGGTGATCAGACCAACCCGGCTGCCGGTCAGCCGCCGGGCCACGAAACCGAGCGCGACCGCACTGGGGCCGTCGGCCCAGGGCAGGTCGTCCACGACGAGAAGCAGTGGGCCTGACTCGGCCTGGCGGCGCAGCAGGGTGAGGCAGGCGTTGAGAATCACCAGCCGCGGTGGGACCGGGCCGGTCCGCATGCCGAGGGCCGCCAGCAGAGCATCGCGGAACACGTCGTCCAGTTCGGTGAACCCCGAGGCCAGCGGCAGGAGCAGCTCGGCGAGCACCGCGTAACTGACGTCCGCCATGTACTGCACGCCGGTCGCCCGGATGACGCGTACCCCCTGGGCGGAGGCGCGCTCTGCTGCGGCATCCAGCAGGCGTGTCTTGCCCACGCCCGGCTCGCCGTACAGGAAGAGGGAGTCGCCCCGGCGACGGGCCCGCTCCAGGAAGGTCTCGATCCTGCGCAGCTCTTCGGCGCGGCCGAACAGTGCCGACGGAGGAGTCGCATCTCCCATGGGCGCACCTCTGGCGGGTCCCGCTGTCACCTTGGGCAGCCTAGGGGGAGCATAGGTGAACCATGGCGACTGACTGACTCTTTCATACATGTCCAACATACATCAGTAAGTCTGCAAGGGCAGGCGACTGGTAGCGGTTGAATGTTCAAAGGTAACGTCTTATGTTTCCGGACCTCTGCACATGACCCCGAGCCTTTCTGGAGCGCTTGCATGAGCACCTTCGACAGCACGGACATCTCGGCCCTGACGGGCGACTACGCCATCGACCAGGCCCACAGCACGATCGGCTTCGTGGTGCGGCACGCCATGGTCACCAACGTCAAGGGCAGCTTCCAGGACTTCACCGGCACACTGCACCTCGACGGCGCCGACCCCGCCAAGTCCACCGCCACGCTCGACGTCCGGATGGACAGCGTCGAGACCGGCAACACCGACCGCGACGGTCACCTGAAGTCGTCCGACTTCTTCAAGATCGAAGAGTTCCCGGTCATGACCTTCCGCTCCACCAAGGCGGAGTCCCTGGGCGGCGACGACTACCGGATCACCGGTGACCTCTCCCTGCTGGGCGTCACCAAGCCGCTCACCATCGACCTGGAGTTCAACGGCGCGGCCAAGGACCCGTTCGGCAACGAGCGCGTCGGTTTCGAGGGCAAGGCCGAGATCCTGCGCTCGGAGTGGGGCCTGACCTGGAACGCCGCGCTGGAGACGGGGGGCGTCCTGGTCTCCGACAAGGTCAGGCTGCGGTTCGACATCTCGGCGATCAAGCAGGCGTAACGGCAGGTGAGCGCAGGGCGCCGATGCCGGACCGGCCGCCGGGCGAACCCGGCGGCCGGAACCGCACGCGACTGTCGGGCAGTCGGGGCCGGAGCCGCCCGCGACTGCCCGACGGTCGTGCACGGCCGGAGACGCCGTCGAGTGTCCCGGCCGTGCGTCGTGGCGGTCTCGGGCCCTGGCCGTCAGCGCACGCGGACCCCGGCCCGGAACACCCCGGAGACGTTCAGGAGGGCAGCGGCGCCGTGCGCCGGGTCGCCGTCCACCACGAGGAGGTCGGCGTCGTAGCCGGCGCGGATCCGTCCCGTCCGGTCGCCGAGGCCGGATGCCTCGGCCGCCGGAGCGGTGACCGCGGACAGCGCCGCCTCGGCGGAGAGGCCCGGTGCGCGGAGTTCGGCCACCGCGTGGGGCAACACGTTGTGGCGCTTGACGGGGGCGATCCCGGCGTCGGAGCCCACCACCAGGCGGGCGCCCCGTGCGTGCAGCGCTCCATGGCCCGCGTGGATACGGCCGAGCCGCGTGGCGATGGCGATCGGCGGCGTGCCCGGCGCCGGTGGCGAAGGCCAGGTGCACAGGGGGTGTCGATCAGTCCGGGCAAGCAGACAGGAGTCAGGGCCGTAGTCACTAGTTGACTCATGCACTCCGTTCCGCACGGTAGTGACAACATGATGTGGCTGATAATGACTCTGGGCAGTCCTAACGTGTCCTGGTGTCGATCATCGCGCGAGACCATCATGACTTCCGAAACTGTCATTATCGCACTGTCAAGAAGGGCTGCGATGAACGACGTGCCCTATGTGGGCCGCAGGCGCCTGCTGAAGATGTTCGGACTGGGTGCCACCGCCACGACCGCCACGGTCCTGCAAGCCGATCCCGTGCTCGCCGCGACACTGGGTCACGACGAACGCACCGGCGTCTCTCCCACCGGCTACAAGGCCCCCACCGGCCTCGCCGGTGACACCCCCGCCAAGACCACCGCCGATTCCTGGATCACCTCCAACAGCCGGACCATCACGGAGCTGAGCGACGAGGTCTGGCAGCACGCCGAGCTGTCCCTGCGGGAGTGGAAGTCCGCTCAGGCTCACGCCGCGTTGCTGGAGCGCAACGGGTTCCGCGTCAGGTGGGGCTCCGCCGGCTTCCCGACCGCGTTCGTGGCCACCTACGGCTCCGGCGGGCCGGTGCTCGGCTTCAGCGCGGAGTACGACGCTCTGCCCGGCCTCTCCCAGAAGAAGGGCGCGTCGACGCACGACCCGCTCGTCTACAACTACGACGCCTACGGCCCGACGTACGGCGGTGGCCACGGCGACGCGCACAACCTGCTCGGCGGCGCAGCCACCGCCGCCGCCATCGCCGTCAGCAAGGCCATCGAGGCGCACGGCCTCAAGGCCACGGTGCAGCTCTTCGGCAGCGCGGGCGAGGAGCAACTGGTCGGCAAGGCGTACGCCGTCAAGGCCGGGGTGTACGACGGCCTCGACGCCGTCCTCGACTGGCACCCGTTCAACGTCACGATGCCCTTCTGGAACACCACCAGTGCGCTGCTGTCGGCCACCTTCACGTTCCTCGGTGCCTCCGGCCACGGCGGCACCCCGCTCGGCAACAAGAGCGGTCTCGACGGCGCGCTGCTGATGGCAACGATGTCGGAATACCTGCGGGAGAAGAACGTCGCGCCCTCCGGCCGCTTCCACTACGCCGTGATCAACGGCGGCGGTGCCCCCAACGTGACGCCCGACATGTGCTCCATCTGGTACTACGTCCGTGAGGGCAGCCCGGCTCGCGCCCAGGTGCTCTACGACAAGATCGTGGACTGCGCCAAGGCGGCGGCGCAGGCGAGCCAGACCCGGCTCGTGCACAAGTTCCACTCCGCGACCTGGAACCTGCTCGCCAACAAGGCGGGCGCCGAGCTGGTGTACGACAACATGCGGCGGATCGGCCCGCCGGAGTTCACCGAGGACGACCACACCCTCGCCAAGGCGATCCAGAAGTCGCTGGGCAAGCCCGAGACCGGCATGCCCACCACCATCACCCCGCTCGCGCCGCCCGCCGCCAACTACACCGGCGGGCTGGCCACCGACGCCGCCGACGTCAGCTGGCAGGCGCCGACGGCCACGCTGCTCGCGGCGGCCTACCCGCCCGGACTGCCCAACCACAACTGGGGTGTCACCGCCACCGCCGCGACCCACATAGGCCACCAGGCCATGCTGTCCGCCGCCCGCTACATGGCCGCCTCCGCCGTGGACCTCATCGAACAGCCCGACCTGCTCCAGGGCATGAAGGACGAGTTCAAGGAGCGGACGAGCGGGGTGACCTGGAAGAGCATGATCCCCGACGGCAGCCAGCCACCGCTGTACGAACCTCCCGCCGAGTTCCTCAAGGCGACCGGGCAGTCCTGGCCGCCGCCCGGCGTCACCTGGCCGGTGCCGCAGATCGTCGCACAGGAACAACTCGGCACCACCGGCCCCGCGTTGCCGCCGGTGACCTGACCCGAACCGTGCCACACTCCGATCCCTTCTCCAGAAAAGGAGCCCCGTCCATGAACATCGGCATCGGCCTGCCCATCGGCGATCCCGGCCTGCTGACCACCTGGGCCCGGCGGGCCGATGCCGGTCCCTTCAGCTCACTCGGCCTGCTCGACCGGGTGGTCTACGACAATCCCGAACCCCTGGCCGCCCTCGCGGTCCTCGCGGGCGCCACCTCGCGCATCCGTGTACAGACCGAGGTCCTCCTCGCCCCCACGCGGGACACCGTCCTGCTGGCCAAGCAGGCGGCCACCATCGACCGGATGACCGGGGGCCGGCTCGTGCTGGGTCTGGGCGTCGGCACCCGGGACGACGACTACGCGGCCGTCGGCGCCGACATGCGGACCCGGGGACGCCGCCTGGACGAACAGCTGGCCGTCATGCGCCGGTTGTGGTCCGGCGGGGACCTCGGTGACGGCATCGGCCCGATCGGACCGCGCCCCGCCCGTCAGGGCGGCCCAGAGGTGCTGCTGGGCGGATTCCAGCCCGCCGCGCTCGAACGCGTCGCACGGTGGGCCGACGGCTACCTCGCCGCCGCGCCTGTGCCGATGGTCGCGGGCCTGTTCGACACCGTGCGCAAGGCCTGGCGGCAGCACGGCCGGGACGGCGAGCCCCGGCTCGTCGCGCAGCTCAGCGTCGCGGTCGGCCAGCAGCGGCTGATCGACGAGGCGCGTGCCGCCCTGCTCGACTACTACGCCTTCACGGGCATGGCCGACCGGATGGCAGCGGGCCTGCTCACCACACCGGCGGCCATCCGCGCGGCGATCACCGCCCTCGCCGACCTGGGCGCCGACGAGGTGGTGCTCTACTGCTACGGCCTCGACCCGGACCAGGTGGACCGGCTCGCCGACGTGGTGTGAGCCACCGGGGCCGGGCCGGCCCCGCGACCGCCGGCGGTGCCCGCGCGCGTCCTACGCGGTGTGGGCACCGGGGAGGCATGCCTTCCGCCGCCGCCCGGCGCGGGGAGCCGTCCGTTTCGCGAGGGCGCCGGCCCCTTGGCGTGCCGCACCGAGAACCGGGCACCGATCCGCCGGTGCCGGGCCGCTCCGCACCACGCGGACCAGCCGCCCGGGGAGCGTCACGAGGTCACCGGGGGCACGGCTGCCGCAGGGGGGGGGAGAGAGACGGCGGGGACGCGGCCGGGCGACGGAACGAGTCGGGCGACGCGGGACGCGGGCAGCCGGCGGTACGCGTGATCCGCACTCGGCCCGTGTCCCATTCCCGGTTCGTCCCCGGTCAGGGGCACCATCGCGCCTGTCCGGCCCGTCAGCGGCCGGGGTGGTGCCCGGCTCGGCTCGTCAGCCGCCAGGGGTGGTGTCGCACCCGGTTCCTCAGGGGCCGCCAGGGGTGCCTCGCTACTCGGTCACTCAGCGGCCGGGAGCGCCTGCCGTCCGTTCCTGAGGGGCCGGGAACGCGTCGGTGCCTGTTCCTGAGGGGCCCGTGTCGCTGTCGCGTCCGGCCCGTCAGCGGCCGGAGAGGCTGCCCCCGCCGTCCACGCCGAGTACCTGGCCGGTGATGAAGCCGGCGTCCTCGCTCAGCAGGAAGGCGATGGCCGCGGCGACCTCCTCCGGGCGGCCGAAGCGGGCCATGGGGACGGAGCGGAGCACCCTGGCCTCGTCCGCGCCGCCCACCGGGTGCTTCTCGCGGAAGAGTTCGGTCTCCACCGGGCCCGGGGCGACGGCGTTGACCGTCACCCCGTGCTCCGCCAGCTCCAGCGCCCACGTGCCGGTCAGCCCCACCAGCGCGCTCTTGGCCGCCGCGTAGCTGCTGCGCGTGCGCGAACCGTGCTGCGCGCGGCTCGTCACATTGACGATCCGGCCCCAGCCGCGCTCCCGCATCCCGCCGACGCACGCCTGGGTGACCTGCACGGCGGCGCGCACGTTCAGGTCGTACACCTCGTGCAGCGCCTCGAGCGTGATCTCGCCGAGCGGTTCCGGCAGGACGATGCCGACGTTGTTGACGACCGCGTCCACGCGCTCCTCACGGGTGACGGTCTCCAACAGTTCGCGCGTGGCCCCGGCGTCGGCGAGGTCGCACGCGTGCAGCACCCCCGGGAACTCCCCGTCCGGGACACCGCGGGCGATCCCCAGCACCCGGTGTCCCCGGTCGGCGAGCCGGTGCGCGGTGGCGAGGCCGATCCCCTTCGACGCTCCTGTGATCAGCACGGTACGTCCGGACAACAGCGGTCTCCCTGTCCTTGAGCATCCCTGACTGGACCCTGTCGCCGATCTTTCCACCCGCCGCGTCCGGCACCGCGCCGACGTGGGCCTGCGTGGTGCCGTGAGGTACGCAAGTGCCGGAGACCGGGTACGGAAAGGCATCCCGAGCGGCCTCACACACCCGGCGGAAACCATGCCCGGAGGGTGCCCGGGTCGATCGGCACCGAGACGTGCTCGTGCGTGATGAGCCACCTGCCGTCCGACCGCCGGCAGCACACGCTGGAACGTACCCATATCGCGCTGCGCAGCCCGTTCTTCCGGGTACCGGAGTCCAGGTGCAGCATGTGCGCGAACGCGACGTCCGCGTCACCGCCCGTGACGGTGAGGGAGCGCGTCTCCAGGCCGATGGGTCCGTCGTACTCGTCGAACCACCGCAGGAAGTTGCCCCGGACCGACTCGCGTCCCGTGAACTGGAGCGGGGGGATTACGTCGTAATAGACGATGTCGTCGGAGTAGTGCGCCATGAGCCGGTCGATGTCCTTGGACCGGCTCGCCTCGACGCGGCTTTCCAGCAGCGCCCTGACGTCGGACTCGTGCGAAGTCATCGCATCCTCCGTCAAGAAGTCCGAGCACGGCCGGCCTTGAGCGCGGTGGCGGTGGTGACGGCGCGGCGGGCCTGGTGGCGGGCCGCCGACAGGGCCACGTCGCCGGGTGCGCCGTCGCCGGCGGTGTGCGAGGCGCCGTAGGGGTTGCCCGCCTGGAACTGGACGGGGTCGGTGTAGCCGGGCGGGACGATGATGCCGCCCCAGTGGCAGAAGGTGTTGCCCAGCGCCAGGAGGGTCGACTCCTGGCCGCCGTGGGCGGTGTTGGAGGAGGTGAACGCCGAGTAGACCTTGTCCGCGAGCTTGCCCTGGAACCAGAGCGGGCCGGTGCTGTCGATGAACGCCCGCAACTGGCTCGCCGGGTTGCCGAAGCGGGTGGGCGCGCCGAACAGGACCACGTCGGCCCACTCCAGGTCGTCGTGACCGGCCTCGGCGACATCGGCGGTGTCCCGCAGGTGCCGCGCCCACTCCGGCCGGGACTCGACCGCCTGCGGCGGGGCCGTCTCGGCGACCCTGCGCAGCCGCACCCGGGCGCCGGCCTCGGCCGCGCCCTCGGCGGCGGCCCGCGCCAGGGCGTGCACGGTGCCGGTGGAACTGTAGTAGATGATGGCGGTGTTGACGGGTTCCATGATCGGGTCCTGTCCTTCCGTGTGCTTCGGTCCGACCCGGTGTGCTGTCGGGTCCGACCCCTACGACAAGACAGCCCGGCGCAGTGTGAGGCGGCGCGCGACCTCACGGCCCGCCTCACATTCCGCGGGGCCGTCCGGTCGTAACCAGCGACAGCGAAAACGGCGGAAGAAACGGGGACACCGTGACCGATCCGAGTCTGGCCGCTCTCATGGGCGAAAGGCGTCGGCTGATCAACCTCGCCTACCGGCTGCTCGGCTCCCTGTCGGAGGCCGAGGACGTCGTCCAGGAGACCTACGCCCGCTGGTACGCCATGCCCCGGCGGCGGCAGGAGGCCGTCGAGTCGGTCGGTGGCTGGCTGACCACGGTCGCCACCCGCATCTGCCTGAACCTGCTCGGCTCGGCACGGGCCCGGCGCGAGCGGTACGTGGGGCAGTGGATACCCGAGCCGCTGCCGGAACCCGCCGAGCGGGCCGACGGGGGGCCGGGCGCCGAGATCGATGATCCGGCGGACCGCGTCACCCTCGACGAGTCGGTCAGCATGGCCTTCCTGGTCCTGCTGGAGTCCATGACACCGGCCGAGCGCGTCGCGTTCATCCTGCACGACGTCTTCCGCTACTCCTTCCCCGAAGTGGCCGAGATCGTCGGCCGCAGCCCGGCCGCCTGCCGCCAGCTGGCCTCGTCGGCCCGCCGCCGCCTGCGCGACGCGCGGCAGCCCACCCCCTCGGCGCCGGCCCGCCAGGCCGACACCGTCAGGAACTTCCGGCAGGCCTGGGAGGCCAAGGACATCGGCGCCCTCATCGGCCTCCTCGATCCGGGCGCGACGGCGGTCGGTGACGGAGGCGGCCGGGTCACCGCCGCGCCGCAACCGGTCGAAGGCGGCGAGCAGGTGGCGCGCTTCCTGGTCGAACTCGCCGCGAAGGCACCGGACCTGGCGCTCGTCGAGCGGACCGTCAACGGCCGGCCCGGACTGGTGGCCCAGCGCGCCGGTGCCACCGTGGCGGTGTACGCGTTCGACTTCGCCGGCGACCGCGTCCAGCACATCTGGGCCGTGGGCAACCCGGAGAAACTGCGCCCGTGGAGCACGGGACGAGGGGAGGGCCGTAGCACCGGAACCCGAGGCCCGTGGTCGGATACGGTGCCGGGATGACGGGGACCCTGCCGTGCCGCGGCTGCTTCGCGCGGCTGGAAGTCTGCTCATGCGGCGGCGACTTCGAGGTGCCCCAGGCCGGCGCACAGCAATGGCTGCGATCGCGCGGTGAGGGGTACGCGCGGCGGCTGGTGCCGCGCGAGTCGGCCGGAGCGGTCCTCAGGGTGAGGAGCGCAGCAGGCGGCCCAGGGCCGTGCGGGAGGTGACGCCCAGTTTGGGGAAGATGCGGTGCAGATGGCTGCTGACCGTCCGGTGGGAGACGTAGAGGCGTTCGCCGATCTCCCGGTTGGTGAGCCCTTCGGCCACCATCAGGGCGATCTCCAGTTCCTGCGGGCTCAGCAGCTCCCGCACGTCGGGCACCCCCTCGGCGCTCGACTCGCCGGAGGCGCGCAGTTCGCGGCGGGCCCGCTCGGCGAACGTGACCGCGCCGAGGGCGTCGAAGGCGTCCCGGGCGGCCCGCAGCGGAGTGCGCGCGAGGGCGTCACGGCGTCGGCGGCGCAGCCACTCGCCGTAGGCCAGTTGCGTGCGGGCGCGGGCGAAGGGCCACCGCGTCAGGTCGGCGGCCAGCGCCTCGGCGAAGAGGCGTTCGGCGTCGGCGTCGTCGGCGAGGACCGCGCGGGCGAACCGCACCCCGATGTGCAGCGCCGGCGACGGATGGACGGCCGCGACCTCCTCCGCGCGCCCGACGAACTCGCGGACCTCCTCCGCACGGTGCGCGCGCGGTGCGACGTCCACCAGGTCCATGAGCCCGTAGTGCAGTGCGGACGGGTGGAACGCGGGCGACGCCGGATCGTGCGGCTGCCGCAGCCGGTCCAGGGCACCGTCCGGGCAGTCCTGCGCGGCGGCGACCTGCGCCAGCGCCATATGGGCGGTGGCCAGGACCGGGCGGGCGCGGTGCGCGCCGCCGAGCCCGATCGCCTCCGCGGCCAGCTCCTCCGCCTCCGTGAACCGCCCGCTCAGCGCGGCGATCAGCGCCTGGGTGGCGCGGACCGTCGCCCGGAGCACCGGCTGTGAGGTCTCCTTGGCCAGCCGGAGCGCCGCGTCGGCGGACGGGACGGCCACCGTCAGATCGCACAGCAGCGCGGCGCTCCACGCCCGCACCGTCAGTGCCTTGGCCAGCAGTCCGAGCCGGCCCTGGGCCCGCAGCCCGGTCAGGGCGGCGGCGGAGAAGCTCGCGGCCAGCTCGAAGGCGCCGGCCAGGACCGCGGCCGTACCCAGCGTCTGGTCGGTCACCGCGTCCCCGCTGGGATGCGCGGCCCAGTGGCGGAGCCGGGCGAGGACGTGCGCGCCGTGTTCCACCGGCGCGGCGCAGGCCAGTACGGCCAGCGCCAGCGGCTCATCGGCCGGTTCCAGGCGTTGGGCGAGGGCGGCCACGCGCCGGGCGGCCGTGTGGTCGCCGTCCACCCACACGCAGTGCAGCGCCGCCGTCCACAGGATGCGCAGGGCGAGTGCCCCGTCCCCGTCGGCGGCCACGTCCTCGGCCAGCCCGGTCAGCGTGACGACGTCGGCGCCCTCGGGCACGTCGTCGTGGAAACGGGCCGCCGTCCACGCGGCCAGGGCCCGCTGCCGCTCGGACATCGGGCCGGCACCAGCCCGGTCCAGCAGCCGGGCCACCTCGTCGCGCCGCCCGGAGTCGACCGCGAGGTCGGCCGCGCGCAGCAGCAGCTCGGCACGGCGCTCCGGGCAGCCGCTGAGCTGCGCGGCGTCCTCCAGCGCGGTGACCGCGGCCAGGACACCGCCGCGTTCGGTGCGCTCGGCCGCCGCCTTCAGTACGGCGCCCACGTCGTCGTCCGGCGCGGGTTCCGGTGCCGGGGGCCGGGGCCCCTCGGCCGGCGTCCGGGCCATCGCGGCGCGCACGGCCCGGTGCTCGTCCGGGCTCGCCCCGGACAGCACCGCCGCGCGGATGACCGCGTGCCGGAAGCGCGCCTCGCCGCCGTGCACCGTGACCAGCCGGCCACGGACGGCCGGCGCGAGATCGTCGGGGTGGACGGTCTCACCGGCGATCAGCTGCGCGGCCTCCACCAGTTCCGTGACGGTGCCGCCCCCGTGCACGGCTGCGATCAGCAGGAGCAGCCGGGTGTGCGGCGGCAGACCGGCCAGCCGGGCCCGGAAGGCGCTCTCCACCCGGGTCACGGGCGGAAGCGTCGCGGCCGTCGCCGCCGCCTCTCCGTACGCCTCGCGGGCGACCCGGGTCAGCTTGGTCAGGACGAGCGGATGGCCGGCGCCCTCCGCGAGTATCCGCTCGCGCAGTGCGGGGGAGAGACCGGGCGCCAGTGCGTCGACCAGGGCCGCCGCGTCGGGCGCGGCCAGGGGTTCCAGCGGCAGGGTCGGCAGGCCGGCGGTGTCCGCCGGGCCGTGGAAGCCCTCACGCACCGTGGCCAGCAGCACGATGGGTTCGGACGCGAGCCGGCGGGCCACGAAGGGCACGACGGCGGCGCCGGCCGGGTCCAGCCAGTGCAGGTTCTCGACCACCAGCAGCACCGGGCGGTGCGCCGCCGCCTCGGCCAGCAGATTCAGCGTGGCGAGCGCCACCGGGAACGGCTCCGGACACGGATCGGTGTCCGCGGCCTCGCGCGAGTCGACGCACCGCCGCAACACCTCCCGCTGGCCGGGAGGCAGCCGGTCCTCGAAGCCGCGCACCGGCCGCAGCAGTTCGGTGAGCGCGGCGAACGGCTGCCGGGCGCTCCGCTCCGTGGCGACCGCGGTCAGGACCCACAGCTCACCGCCGTCCAGGGAGCCGACGACGTGCTCCAGCAGGGCGCTCTTGCCGATCCCCGGTTCCCCGGTCACCAGCAGGGCACCCCCGGAGCCGGCCCGCCCGCGGTCGATGACCTCCCGCAGGGTGGCGACATGGCCGTCACGTCCGATGAATGGCACCGCACTCGCTCCCGTACCTGTGACCTGCCCGACCGAGTCTAGTCCGGGCCGCTCTGCGGGCTTCGGCTGCTGGACTGGGCTTCCACGGCCGGCGCTCACCCGGTCGCCGGGAAGACCGACGCCAGTTCCGCGCGTGAGGTGATGCCCAGTTTCGGGAACACCCGGTGCAGGTGGGTGCTCACCGTGCGGTGGGAGAGGTACAGGCGTTGGCCGATCTCCCGGTTCGTCAGGCCCTCCGCGGCCATCTGCGCGATCTGTAGCTCCTGCGGGGTCAGCCGGTCGCGGGCGTCGGGCTCGCGGCGGCGGCTGGTCTCGCCGGAGGCGAGCAGTTCCCGGCGGGCGCGGTCACCCCAGGGAACCGTGCCCAGCACGTCGAACGCGTCGCGGGCGGCCCGCAGGAGTGTCCGCGCGTCCGTCACCCGCCGCTGGCGGCGCAGCCACTGGCCGTAGGCGAGCTGGACGCGGGCCCGGTCGAAGGGCCAGCCGCATCTGTCCAGCGCCCGCGCGAACAGCCCTTCCGCGTCGGCGTCGTCGGCGAGGACCGCGCGGGCGTAGCGCAGGCCGCTGTGCAGGGCGGGGGAGGGGCTGCGCTGGGCGGCGGCCTCCATCTCCGCGATCACCGACCGGGCCCGCCGGGTGTCTCCGCTGTGTACCGCGGCGTCCACCAGCTCGATGAGGGCGTAGCAGCGCAGCGCCGGCTGGTGGGCGGGGTCCGCCGGGTCGTGCATGCGCAGCAGGTGCGCGTAGGCCTCGTCGTACCGGCCCGCCCCCATGGCGGCGACCCCCCGGGCGATCTGGGCGGTCGCCAGCACCGGCCGGGCGGCGACGGGCAGCCCGATCCGCTCGGCCTGAGCCGCCAGTTCCATGGCGCGGTCGTAGCGTCCCTGGAGCGCGGCGGTACGGGCCTCGGTGGCGACGTTGATGCCGTACAGGTACGTCTGCCCGGTCTCCCGGGCCAGGCGGCTGGCCTCCTCGGCGACCGGGATGGTGGAGGACAGCCGGGCCAGCTGGGCGCCGCTCCAGGCCTGGGCGCCCAGGGCTCGGGCGAGCAGGCCGAGGCGGCCGTGCGCCCGCAGCCCCGGCACGGAGACCTGGGACAGCTCCTCCGCCAGTTCGAAGTCGCCGACCAGGACGGCCGCGCTGCCGACCAGTCGGTCCGCCTGGGCGTCGCCCGCCGTCTGCCCGGCCGCCCGCCGCAACTGGGTGAGGACGCGACGGCCGCTGGTCACCGGCTGGGCGTAGGCGAGGATCGCCAGGATGCGGGGGTCGTCGTCGGGGAAGGGCAGGGCGTCGGCGAGGGCGACGATGTCGCGGCGGGCCGCGTCGCCGGGTTCCGACCAGAAGCAGCGCAGCGCCGCGCTCCACAGAATCCGTACGGCGAGGTCGTGGTCGCCCTCGGCCATGACGGTCCGCACCAGCCGGGTCAGCAGGGCGGTGCCCTCGGAGACGTCCCGCATGCCGTCCTCCAGGCCGCCCTTGATCCACAGGATGCGGGCCCGCTGCTGCGGGGTGGTGGCCCACGGGGTCGCCGCGTCCAGCAGCCGGGTCAGCAGGTGCTGCTGGCCGGTGTCCACGGCCTGGTCGGCGGCCTTCAGCAGCCGTTCGATGCGCTGGTTCGGCTCGCTGCTGAGGCGAGCGGCCTGTTCCAGGGCGAACACGGAGTCGGCGGCGCCGCCGCGGCGGTACGTGCGGTCGGCGGCGGCCTCCAGCCGGTCCGCCAGCCGTGCGTCGGGCTGGACCGTGGCCGCCGCCTCGTGCCAGGTCCGGCGGTCGGAGTCGGCGGGCAGGCAGCGGGCGAGGGCCGCGTGGGCCTCCCGGCGCCGGGCCGCCGGGGAGGCCTGCCGGATCGCGGAGCGCATCAGGGGGTGCCGGAAGCGCACGGCGTCGTCGGACACCTCGACCAGCCGGGCCGAGATCGCCGGGGCGAGGTCCGCGGCCGTCGCCGGTGCCGCGAGGTCCAGGGAGGCGACGCGCAGGATCTCGGCGAGGGACGGGCTGTCGTCGCAGGCGGCCGTCAGCAGGACGTGCCGGGTGGCGTCCGGCAGGGTGCGCAGCCGTGCGGTGAACGCGTCCTGGAGGCGCCGGGACATGGGGGTCCAGGGAGCGTCGGGGGAGATGGTCTCCCCGCCGGAGGTGTCGGTCGCCAGCTCGGTCAGCGCGAGCGGATTGCCGGCCGCCTCCCTCAGCAGCTGCTGCCGGGCCACGCGGGCCAGGCTTGGCGCCCGCTGGTCCAGCAGTAGCGCGGACGCCTCGGCGGAGAGCGGCCCCACGGCCAGGTCGGGTACGTCGGCGCGGGTCAGCCGCGTGGGATAGCCGTCCCGCATGGCGGCCAGCAGCAGGATCGGCTCCGACTCCAGGCGCCGGGAGAGGAAGGAGATGACCTCCGCGCTGGCCCCGTCGATCCAGTGCACGTCGTCCACGACGAGCAGCAGTGGGGCGCCGCCGGCGGCACGGGCCAGCAGGTTCAGCGAGGCGAGCGCCACCAGGTACAGGTCGGGGACCGGCGCGTCCGTGATGCCGAGCGCCGCGCGGAGGGCGTCGCGCTCGTTGTCCGGCAGGTCGTCGATCAGGGACCGGAACGGAAAGATCAGCTGATGCAGTCCCGAGAAGGGCAGCTGTGTCTCCGACTCCACGCCGACCGTGGTGAGGACGCGGCTCTCGCTCAGCGCCGTGTGCCGTGCCGCCTCCTCCAGCAGCGCGGTCTTCCCGATCCCGGGTTCCCCGTGCACGAGAACGGCGCCACCCTGACGGGACAGGACGTCGATCCGGTCGTGCAGAAAAGCGGTCTCGTTCTCACGGCCGAACAGTGCGTCGGCGGTGGGCCGCATCGCCGGCACCTCCATGGGGAAACGCGCCAGGAACAGAAAATACCGGTGGACGAGTGGACGGAGGATTCTGGGCGGGTCCCGCTGAGGTGCACGACACGGCCAGTAACTTTTCCACAGCAGTGTACGGCAGGGTTTGGCCTGATTTCCCTTTAGTTCCCTGAGTGGTAGTGGTGGCTGTTCGGGCCGCCGTCGATCCTTTTCGGGATTACTGACGCTTCAATGGTCGAGATCCGTCTTGGCAGGAGCGAATATTCTTATGCGTGGACGCTCCTCAGTCGCGCCAGAGCTCCCAGAGGCGGAACACCGTGGACGTGTCCAGGCAGTACTCCAGGCCGCGTACGTCGTCCCGGGCGACCGCGTACTGCTTGCCCTGCCACACCGGCAGCACGGGCACCTCGTCGGCCACGATGTTCTGAATCCGGCCGAAGTCGTGAGCGGTGGCCGCGCGGTCGCTCTGCGCGGCGGTGCGCGGGATGAGCACGTCGGTGAGGGTGCTGTTCGTGTAGTGATTGCGCAGGACGTTGTCCTGGCCGAAGAACGGGGCGACGAAGTTGTCGGGGTCCGGGTAGTCCGGGACCCAGCCCTTGACGTAGACGCCGTATCTGCCCGCGGCGACGTCCCTCTCGTACTGGCCGAAGGGCACCGAGCGCACGTCGGCGTCGAACAGCCCGCTGGCGTCGAGCTGGGCGGCGATCGTCTTCAGTTCCTGGTCGGTGGCCGGGCCGTACCGCACGGGGGTCGACCACAGAGTCAGCCGCACCTTGTCCGTGATGCCGGCGTTGTGCAGCACCATGGCGGCCTTCGCCCGGGAAGGACGCGCGCCGTAGGCGTCGAAGAAGGCCGTGTTGTGGCCGACCAGACCGTTGGGGACGGCCGAGTACAGCGGGATCGTGGTGCCCTGGTAGACGTCCTGGGCCAGGGCCTCCCGGTCCAGGAGGAAGGCGACGGCCCTGCGCACGGCGAGCTGTCCCGCCACCGGGTCGTCC
Organism: Streptomyces sp. NPDC029138; assembly: GCF_055564375.1. Classification (NCBI taxonomy): domain Bacteria; kingdom Bacillati; phylum Actinomycetota; class Actinomycetes; order Kitasatosporales; family Streptomycetaceae; genus Streptomyces; species Streptomyces sp. NPDC029138. Next base: position 15,231 of record NZ_JBVHWM010000055.1, on the reverse strand, counting down.
AGATTGAAGACGAGGTGCTGTATTTCGGCGCTGTCGCCCTCGACGACGTCGACTCCCCGGCCGGAGCGGTGGGCGTTCAGGTCGGTGATGTCGTGTGCGTCCAGACCGCGGTAGGCCACGTCGACACGCTTGTCGAGCAGAGCCTGCTTCAGCGCCTTCTGGTCCCCGTGGAAGAGCCGCAGCGTGACGCCCTGGTTGTGTACCGTGGCGGCGCCCTTGTACTTGTCGTTGACGGAGAGTACGGCCTTTTTGGAGTCGAACGAGTCCAGGCGGTACGGTCCCGAGCCGACCGCCCGGCCGTCCTTGCGCAACTCGTTCGCCGCGTACTGCCGGTGGTCGACGATGGAGCCGGCTGCGGAGGCTATCTTGCTGGGGAACGTGGCGTCCGGGCCCTTGAGGTGGAAGACGACGGTCCTGTCGTCGGGCGTCCGTACGTCCTTGAGCCCTGCGAACATGACCGCCGGGCCGCCGGCGTCGTCGATCCTGCGCACGCGGTCGAAGGAGAACTTGACGTCCTCGGAGGTGAGCGGGTCACCGTTGCTGAACTTCAGGCCCTCCTTCAGGACGCATCGGTAGACCTCGGCCCGGGCGTCGGTGAAGGAACAACTCCGGGCGGCCTCGGGCCGCGGCTGCGTGCCGCCCTTCGGGAAACTCAGCAATGTCTGGAAGACGTTGTCGAACAACAGCCATGAACCGGGGTCGTATCCGGACGCCGGATCGGCGGTCAGGATGTCGTCGGCCGTGCCGACGACCACGTGCGTGCCGCTGCCCGTGTCACCGGCGCCGCATCCGGTCAGCAGACCGCATGCGAGCCCCGTCACGACGGGCAGCACCGACCACTGATTGCGTGTGTTCACAGCAGCTGCCTCTTCTTCGGTGCGATGGAGGAGTCAGTTCCTTCGGTCCCCGGCCGGGCTCCCGCGGCCACGGCCGGCGGGCGGGAGGCGGTGAACCGGTCCGCGGTGCCGGCGACGGCGGGCGCCGGTCTCCTGCCTGTTCGTGCTCGGGTGTCTCCAGGACGTCACGTCGGTGAGCGCGGCGTGCCGGTCCGCCTCGCCGGGGTCTGAGGGCGTCGCCGGTGGACGAGGATCTTCGCGACAGGCTAAGGCGCTCCGTGGGCAGCCGTGACAGTGTCCGTGTCGCGCGGCCCGTTCCGGACGGTGACCGAGCGTGTCGGGGTCGCGCAGCGGGTGACGGGACGTTCGGGGCGGAGAAGGAGCAACAAGGGCGCGTCACTGTGCCAGTGCCGTCACGTGGTGACGGATCGTGAGTGCACGCCGGCCGGGCGGCGGCGCGGCGGGTGGTGACCTCGGCGCTCGCCCGAGGTCAAAAGGGCAGGCGTTGTGCCCGGCGTGCCATCGAGCCGCGAGCGCCGCCGACCGCTTCCGCACCCGGCTGCGGCAAGCGTCGACGCCGGTGCCCGCCGGCCCGACGGCCGGTCAGCGGCCTTCGCCGACTTCGGCGTGTGCCACGAGACCGCCGACGGAACCTCCGGCACGCCGCCTGGCGCCCCGTGACGGCGGCGCCGGCCATCCGCGGCCGTCACAGCGGGCAGATGGTCTCCGCGAGCAGCCGTGGCACTGACAGGAACGGGGAGTGCGCCGATGCCAGCGACTCGACGACCGTCCGGTTCTCGGGGAACGCCCGGTCCGCCTCGCTGATGAACAGGTCCTGGAGGGCAGGCGGGACACACCGGTCCAGGGTGCAGCGGAGATAGGTACGGGGGACGGATCCCCAGCCCTCGGCCGTCAGCCGCGTCGTCTGGGCCGCGAGGCCGACGGGCGCGTCACAGCCCAGCAGCGCGATCGCCGCGTCGGCCAGGGGCTCCGGGACGTCCCCGTAGAACGTCTCCCGGAGAGCGCGCCGCACACCGTCATCGTCGCTGCGTGTGTCGATGCGCAGGGCGCCGATCACCGAGGGGTCACCGGTCAGCAGCGCGGGCACGAGGGAGTCCGCGGACTCGGGGCGCTCCAGGTAGGTGAGCGGGGCCACGTTCGACGCGGGCATGTATCCGCTCACGTACACGAGCCGGGCGACGAGGCCGGGGTTCTCCTGTGCCACGCGCGTGACAACAGGGCCGCCCATGCTGTGTGCCACCAGCGTCACCGGCGTGCCCTGGCCTACTCGCCGTACCTCCTCGGACAGCGTCGCGGCGGCGCGGGCGACGTTGACGTGCGCGACCGGGGAGAACTCCGCGGCGAACGCGCCGGGGTCGAACGGCCTGCGCAGCAGCGCGCCCGGTCGGCTCGCCCGCAGGCCGTGGCCCGGCAGATCCACCGCGAGTGCCGGCCTGCCGAGCGCGGCCAGTTCGACGATCACTTCGTTCCAGCACCAGGCGCCGTGGAAGGCGCCGTGCACCAGCATCAGGGGTCTGTGGGTCATGCGGTTCTCCCGTCCCCAGAGCGCGCGTGTCAGCGGGTCCGGTCACCGATGTCCGGGCACGCTCCCTCCTGGGACTACTCTCCGATCATGGCGTATCGGTCGCATCCGTCATCTGACGGTGCGGATGACGTTTCATCGGCCGCCGGGCGACAGGACGTACCGGCGCCCGGCGTCCCGTGGCGGAGGACGCCGGCCGGTCAGGCGGTCTCGTAGCGCACCGGCAGGCTCAGCAGGCCGCGCATCATGCCCGCCGGTATCCACCGCAGGGACTCCACGGGTGCCGCGAGTTCGAGGCGGGTGAACCGGTCGAGTACGGTGCGCAGCGCGATCTGGATCTCCAGGCGGGCGAGTGGAGCGCCGAGGCAGTGATGGATGCCGTGTCCGAAGGACAGGTGACGGACGGAGGCGCGGGTGATGTCGAGGGCGGCCGGGTCCTCACCGTCCGGCATCGGAGCGTCCCGGCTCGCGGAGGCCAGGGACACGACGACGACGGCGCCGCGCGGAATCGCCACGCCGGCGAGTTCCAGGTCCCGCGCGGCGAAGCGATGGGTCGTCAACTCCACCGAAGTGTCGTACCGGAGCAGTTCCTCCACGGCACCGGGCAGCAGGCCGGGCCGCTCGCGCAGCAGTCGCAGCTGGCCGGGATGGCGCAGCAGGGCCAGGATGCCGTTGCCCAGCAGGTTGACGGTGGTCTCGTGCCCGGCGACGACCAACAGCAGGGCGGTGCCCACGAGTTCCCGCTCCGACAGCCGTCCGTCCTCCTCGTCCCGCGTGGCGACGAGTGCGGACAGAAGGTCGTCCGCCGGCTCCCGGCGCTTGTCCGCGATGAGCCCGCGGAGCAGCTCGTGCAGGTTCGCGACCGCTTCCCGGTGCCCGGGCGTGCCCACCTCCAGCGCCTTGCCGCTCCACGCGCGGAAGTCCGTGCGATGGGCCGCGGGGATTCCGAGCAGTTCCGCGATCACCGTCACCGGCAGGGGAGCCGTGAACGACTCGATCAGGTCGGTTTCCCCGGCCGGGGGCAGAGCGTCGATCAGCTCCTGCGCGATCTGCTCGACGCGCGGGGCGAGTCCGGCCGTTCGCCGCGGGGTGAAGGCGGCGGAGACCAGGCGGCGCAGCCGCGTGTGCTCCGGGGGATCGGCCTCCAGCATCTGGCCGCCGAGCCCGACATCCGGCTGGTTGAGGACGTACTCGGCGGCCGTGAGCGTCTGCGCCGCGGGCGTCGGGTCCTTGAGCAGGGCCGGGTGGGTGAGCGCTGTACGGGCCACGTCGTAGTCGACGACGAGCCAGCCCTCCATCCCCGAAGGGAGCAGGGCGCGGTGTACCGGGCCGAGCGCGCGCAGCCGGGCGTACTCGGCGTGCGCGTCGGCCTTGAACGCGGCGCTCAGCGAAACCCGGTCGTGAGCGTGCCACGCTGTCGAGTCCGTCATGGCGTCAGCCTATGCGGGTCCTCATGGCAAGGCACCCACACATGGACACGGCGCCCGCCGCCTGGTCGTGCCCGGCGGTCACGCGGTGCAGAACACCGGCGTCTCCTTCAACGCCGCGCTGGAGGAGTTCTGGTCCACCGTCTGACCAAAGGGCGGCGGGAACGGGCGCCCGCACCTCACCAGGTCTCGCGGCTCCGGTCCGGCGCGACGCTGTACGCCGTACCGGAGAGCAGGCCGGTGATCGTGCCGCCGATGGCCAGGAAAACGGCGGCGCTGGCGAGTTCGGCGGCGAGGGTGAGGTCCGCCGTGAACGGCAGCAGGGCCAGTGCCACGGTCACCAGACCGGCGATCCAGGCGAAGAAGGCGCGCGGCCGGGCGACGGTCAGCAACAGCAGATGCAACAGCCCGGTGGCCGCGACGGCACCGGCCGCCGCCCACGCGGCCAGGTACCCCGTCGTGGCGTCCCCCCACGCGCCCGCCTCCCCCGGCGCGAACACCGCGATGCCGAGGACACCGCGCACGAACAGCGTCGCCACCACCGCGACCAGGGCGGCGACCACCGCCGTCGCGGCCCCGGTCGCCCACAGCCGGCCGGCCGCGACGGACCGCGGCCCGGCCGGAGTCCGGTAACCGGGCCCGCCGCGCGGGGTGTTGTAGGGAGCGTCGCCGTACGAAGCTGAGCCGGCCATGAGAAACACCTCGGACACGTCGTCGAGTTGACTTGCCGTCACGTCGGCACCGGCTGCCGGCCGACGTGCTGTCAGGCCGGCCGGCGGTCCCGTCGCGCTGCTACCAGCATGCTCCGCTCCCGTCACCGACGCGACCGATGCGGGCCCGCGCCCGCAACGGGCAGGGGATATGCCCGTACGGGCATGTCGGGGTGGACGAACGGGAATACGCCCGGCCGGTGACAGCTTCTTCTTCCCCATCCGTGATCTTCCCGTGTCGAAGAGCGGCGAAGCTGTGCTTCCCAGGGTCCGCACCGGACCACTGAACGCAAGCCGAGAGAGAGCACGTTGCTCATACGCCCAAGCGCCGGGCCACGCCGGCGCAGACGCACGGCCGTCGTCGCCACCGCGCTGACCACCGCCGTCCTGGCCGCCCTCGGGGCCACCGCCCCGGCTCACGCGGGAACCGCCGCGCGGCCCGCGAAACCGTCCACGCAGACCTCACGAGACCACGTACAGCCGCTGTGCGGCCCGCCCAAGCCGCACGAGTTCACCTGTTTCGGGCTGCTCCGCACCGACCTGACGGCCCGCAAGGGCCTGCTCGGAGCCGCCGACGACCCGCAGGGCTTCGGCCCCTCCGACCTGCGCAGTGCCTACGGCCTGCCCGCCGACGGCGGCGCCGGCGCCACCATCGCCGTCGTCGACGCGTACGACAACCCGGACGCCGAGGCCGACCTCGCCGTCTACCGCGCCCAGTACGGCCTGCCGCCCTGCACCACCGCCAACGGCTGCTTCACCAAGACCGACCAGCGCGGCGGTAGCGACTACCCGGAGCCCGACTCCGGCTGGGCCACCGAGATCTCCCTCGACCTGGACATGATCTCCGCGGTCGCACCCAAGGCCCGCATCCTGCTGGTCGAGGCGGACACCGCCACGATCGACGACCTGGGAGCGGCCGTCGACCAGGCGGTCGCGCTCGGCGCGAAGTACGTCTCCAACTCCTACGGCTCCAACTACACGTTCTTCCCGGAGGACCCGGCGGAGTCGGCGGCCGACGTCCACTACGACCACCCGGGCGTCGCCGTCGTCGCCTCCTCCGGCGACTTCGGGTACGGCGTCTCGTACCCGGCCGCCTCCCCGAACGTGACCGCGGTCGGCGGCACCACGCTCACCAAGGACCCGGCCGCCGCGCGCGGCTGGTCGGAGTCGGTGTGGGACCACGACGGCAACGGCGCGGGCTCCGGCTGCTCCCTGTACGAGCCCAAGCCGGCGTTCCAGCGGGACACCGGCTGCCCGGGACGTACCGTCGCCGACGTCTCCGCGGTGGCCGACCCGGACACGGGCGTCGCCGTGTACGACAGCTACGGCGACACCGGCGGCTGGGGCGTGGCCGGCGGCACCAGCGCCTCGGCGCCGATCATCGCGGGCGTGTACGCGAACGCGGGCACCCCGGCGGCGGGCTCCCGGCCCGCCGTCTACCCGTACGCCACCGGCGGCAAGGGTCTGCACGACGTGACCTCCGGATCCAACGGGACCTGCGATCCGGCGTACCTGTGCACCGCCGGCCCGGGCTACGACGGCCCCACCGGCCTCGGCAGCCCCGACGGCCTGACGGCCTTCACCATGGGCCCGCACGGCACGCTGACCGGCACGGTCACGGACTCGGTCTCGGGCGCGGCCGTCGCGGCGGCCGAGGTGACGGCAGGCGCGTACAGCACGACCACCGACGCCCACGGCCGCTACACCCTGCCGCTGCCCGCCGGTGACCACGACGTCCGGGTGACGGCCTACGGGTACGCGCCGGGCACGCTGCCGGGCGTCCACCTCACCGACGGCGGCACCGCGAGCGGGGATCTGAGCCTGCGCAAGCTGGCCACCCACCGGGTCTCCGGCACTGTCACCGACGGCTCGGGGCACGGCTGGCCGCTGCACGCGAAGATCACCGTGGACGGGGTGCCGGGCGCCCCGGTGTGGTCCGACCCGGTCACCGGCGCCTACCGCCTCGACCTGCCCGAGGACCACACCTACACCCTGCGCGTGGTCGGCGACGACAGCGACTACCGGTCCCTGGTCCGCCGGGTGACCGTGGGCGGCGCGGACCAGACCGTGGGCCTCGCCCTCCCCGTCGACACGTGGGCCGCCGACGACCCGGCGTACACCGTGAAGGCGGACACCGTCGACAGCCAGACCTTCGACGCCGCCTCCGGGCCGCCCGCAGGCTGGAGCGTGACCGGTACTCCGGGCTGGACGTTCGACGATCCCGGTGGCCGGGGGAACACCACCGGCGGCTCGGGCGGGTTCGCCGTCGCCGACGCCGACCACGCCGGGGCCCCCCTGGACACCTCTCTGGTCAGCCCCGCCTACGACTTCCGCCGCGCCGGAGACCCGGCACTGAGCTTCGACACCGACTACGAGGGCTCGGCCGAACAGAAGGGCGAGGTGCAGATCAGCACCGACGCCGGCCGCACCTGGACCACGGTGTGGCACCAGGACCAGCTGTGGACGAGCGGGCGGGTGGAGATCCCGCTGACCGACTACGCCGGCGAGGGCGCGGTACGGGTGCGGTTCCACTTCACCGGCCCCGGCCTGTTCTGGGCCGTGGACGACGTCACCATCACCGAACGGGTGGCCACGCCCGTGGCCGGCGGCGTGCTCACCGGCACCGTCACCGACGCGAACACCGGCAAGGGGCTGATCGGCGCCGTCGTCCGCACCGGCGGCGCGAGCGCGGCGACCGTCGCGGCCTCCGGCGACCCGCGCGCGGGCGACGGCTCCTACCGGCTGTTCGTTCCCGGCGGCGGCCGGGCCACCGCCACGGCGGCCAAGCCGTCCTACACCAAGGCCACGCGGACCGTCACCGTGCCCGTGGACCAGGTCACCGAGGCCTCGTTCGTCCTGAAGGCCGGCCGGCTCTCGGTCGGCACGACCCGGATCGACGCGAGCACCGCGCAGGGCGGCCATGCGATGCGGAAGGTGACGGTGCGCAACACCGGAACCGCGCCGCTGACCGTCCGTGTCGGCGAGCGCACCGGCACCGCGCCGGGCTCCCCGGCCCCGGGCACCGCCTGGCGCGCCCTGCCCGACCTGCCCGTCCCCGTGATGGACAACGCGGTCGGCACCTACCAGGGCAGGCTCTACTCCGCCCTCGGCTCCGACGGCCAGGAACCCACCGCCGACCTCTACGTGTACGACCCCGCCACCCACGCCTGGAAGCAGGGACCGTCCGCGCCCGAGCCCCGGCAGGCCACCGCCCACGGCTTCATCGGCAGCCGCCTGTACACCGTGGGCGGCTGGGGTCCCCAGGAGACCGTCAGCCGGACCACGCAGGTCTTCGACGCGGCCACCGGCCGCTGGTCGAAGGGCCCGGACATTCCCCAGGGGCACTACGGAACGGCGAGCGCCGTGCTCGACGGGCGGCTCTACGTCGTCGGCGGCTGCACGAACACCGACTGCTCGGACACCGTGTACGTCTTCGACCCGCGTGCCCGGTCCTGGTCCCGGGTCGCCGACTACCCGCAGACCATCAGCTGGGCCAACTGCGGCGCCGTCGACGGGCGGCTGTACTGCGCGGGCGGCATCCACGACTACATCGAGACCGGCGACGGCTACGTCTACGACCCCGCCTCCGACAGCTGGCAGCCCATCGCCGCCATGCCGGCCGGCCTGGCGACCGGCACCTACGCCGCCGCCAACGGGCAGTTGCTCGTCTCCGGCGGCTTCAAGCGCGTCGGTCCCAACCGTGTCCTCACCGCGGAGGGGTACGCGTACGACCCCGGCAGCGACGCCTGGACAGCGCTCCCGGACGCGCCGAGCGCCGTGTACCGCGGCGGCGGCGCACCCGGCCTGTACCGGGTCGGCGGAAGCGGTGAGGTCCGCTTCCCCGTCCCCGTGTCCACGGCGATCCTCCTGCCCGGCTACGACCGCACCGAGAGCGACGTGCCCTGGCTGGCGGAGACCCCGCACCGCCTGACACTCCGCCCGGGCGGTACGGCGACCATCACGGTGAGCCTCGACGCGCGCCGGCTGGAAGGCACGGGCGACTGGACGGCGTCCCTCGCCCTGGCCACCGACGGCCCGTACTGGGTGCCGGACATCCCGGTCCGCCTGCGGGTCCGGCCCCGGACCGCCTCCTGAGGCCGACATGTGAGTACGGCCGCACCGCCGGGACGCGTCCGTGCGTCCGGTGGTGCGGCCCGCGCGGAGCGTGGACCGGGTTCCGCGTCGGCTTCAGCCCTCGGGGAAGTGACTGGTGCTCACTCAGCGGCGGCACCTGTCGAGATCGTATTGAGTTATGTATTTTGGTGCACTGTCTATCAAAAATAGATACGTTACTTACTGAAAGCGCGCAGCGTTCCCATCCTCTTTCAGCACTGGGCGGAGCATGAGGGTACGACGGTGGTACTCGGACGGGCGACTGGGGCTGACCAGCCTCACGATCGCGGCGAGCGGCTTGCTCGCCCTGCTGATCGGTGTCGCCTTCGCCGTCCTGCTCTGGGCGATCGACGACGCCAACGACTCGACTTCGGCGCGGCGGGCCTCCCGGACCGCCCTGGTCGAGGCGGGAACCATGGAGCAGCTGGTGCTGGACCTGGAGACGGGCCAGCGAGGCTTCGTGATCACCAAGCAGGAGCAGTTCCTCCAGCCGTGGAACGAGGCGCGCAAGGACCTCCCGGCCGAGACGCGACGGTTCACCGAGAGCACCACCTCGGCCCAGCAGCGACGTACCGCCGCGCAGATCGCGCGCGGCGTCCGGTCCTACCTGGACGACTATTCGGTCCCCCTGGTCGACGCGGTCCGGCGGGGTGACCCCGCCGCCTCCGGACTGGCGGAGACGGACGAGGGCAAGCGGCGGGTCGACGCGCTGCGGGCCCAGTTCGACCGGTACATGGCCGGTGAACGCGCGCAGCTCGCGGCGCGCGAGGACGCCGCGGGCGCCAACGGACACCGGGCGGTGGTCGCCGCGGGCCTGGGCCTCGCGGCGTCGACCGCGCTGGTGGCGGCGTTCACGGTGCTCCAGCACCGTGCCGTCGTCCGGCCGGTGCGGGGGGCGGCCGCCGCGGCGCAGCGGCTCGCGGACGGCGACCTCGCCACCCGGATCACGCCCAGCAAGGTGGCGGAGATCGGCGCGCTCGGCACGTCGTTCAACACCATGGCGGCCTCGTTGCAGGACAGCCGCAGACGCGTCATGCAGAGTGTCGAGGAGGTGCACCGGCGTACGGCCCGCGATCTGCACGACGGGGCGCAGCAGCGACTCGTCAGCCTGATGATCGCTCTGCGGCTGGCGCGCGAGATGCTTCCCGGGGAGCAGACCCCCGTGACCGAGCTGCTGGAGGACTCGATCGCCAACGCCCAGACCGCGATCGACGAACTGAGGGAGCTCGCTCGGGGCATCTACCCCTTGACCCTTACCGTGAAGGGGCTGGCGGGAGCGGTGGAGGACCTGGCGTCCCGGTGTCCGATCCCCGCCGTCGTCGAGAACAAGTGCGACCGGCGGTTCGCCTCCGCTGTCGAGTCCAACGCGTACTTCATCGTGGCCGAAGCCGTGACGAACGCGGTCAAACACGCCCAGGCGTCGCACATCGACATCTCCCTGGAACTCGTCGGCGACGTTCTGCGGATACGGGTCGTCGACGACGGTGTCGGCGGTGTGGCCGGGACCGCGGCCGGCAGCGGTCTGACCGGGCTGGCGGACCGCGTGGCCGCCTTCGACGGCACGCTGACCATCGAGTCGCCCCCGGGCGAGGGCACGTCGATCCTGGTGCGCATCCCCGTCACGGCCTGAGGCGGCAGGGCCGGCGCACCCGGGCAGCCGGCCGCGCTCTGTAGCCGTACGGGCACGGGCCGGGGGACGGGTCCGGTCGCCGCGTGTTCGCCGCGGCACCTCGCGGCAGCGCGGAACAAGACGCGAGGGAGGTTCCCGTAAGGGGCTCCGGTCCGCGGGGCCCGCCGCCGGGGGCGTCGCCGACCGGGGGCACGGCTCCCGAACGGAACGGCGGACCACCGTGCTGAGGCTGTCCCCGCACACCGGCACCCCGGCGACCACGTCCTCCGCGGCACCCTCCGGACCGACACCAGCGGCACCGCTGCCGCTGTCGCCGCCGCTGCCCTGGCCCCGGCCCGGCACTGGCCCCTCCGCGCCCTGTTTTCGTCTCCGCCCTGGCACCGTCCCCCTGTCCTCGCCCGATGTGCGCTCGTTCACAGAGGCGTGAATACGACACGGCGTCAAGACGCCAGCTCCGTGGCATTGACCGGTGCGCCCGACCGGGTGATCTTCTGAGCATCGCGGGACGTGTCTCGCCGACAACGATGTCGGGCCTGGCCCCCGCTGCCCGTTGCCCGTCCCTTCCCCGGAGTTGCCCTGTGCGGACACCCCCAGTGGCGCGACCCGTCCCCGGCCGCGCCAGACCCGGCCCTGCTACCGCCCACCCGCCCGTCCGGCCGTGGCGCCGTGCCGTCGGCACCGTCGCGGCGACGCTGCTGGCCGCCCTCGCCGTCCAGCTCCCGTCGCCCGGCGCAGCCGTCGCCGCCTCCTCCGGGGCGGCCAGGCCCGCGACCGAGGCCCTGTGCGGCACTCCGAGGCCGGGACAGTTCGGCTGCTTCGGCGTCCGCCGCACCGACGTCCCCGCGGCGCGGGTCCAGGCCGGGGGTCGGGCGGCACCCGACGGATACGGCCCCGCCGACCTGCGCTCCGCCTACGACCTGCCCGCGGACGGCGGCGCCGGCGCGACCATCGCGATCGTGGACGCGTACGACAACCCCCGCGCCGAACAGGACCTCGCCACCTACCGGGCGCAGTACGGCCTGCCGGCCTGCACCACCGACAACGGCTGCTTCCGCAAGGCGGACCAGCGCGGCGGCACCGAGTACCCCGCCCCCGACGACGGCTGGGCCGGCGAGATATCCCTCGACCTGGACATGGTGTCCGCGGTGGCGCCCAAGGCCCACATCCTGCTCGTCGAGGCCGACAGCGCCTATACGGACGACCTGGGCGGCGCCGTCAACACCGCCGTCGCGCTGGGCGCCCGCTACGTCTCCAACTCCTACGGCTCCTACTCCGAGGACGAGAGCGTCCAGGCGCTCGACAAGGCCTACTTCGACCACCCGGGCACAGCCGTGCTGTTCAGCTCCGGCGACAACGGCTACGGGGTGAGCTACCCGGCCTCCTCGCCGTACGTGACCTCGGTCGGCGGCACCTCGCTCACCCGGAGTCCGGGAACCGCGCGCGGCTGGTCCGAGAAGGTCTGGAACACCGTCACCACCTCCGCCTCGGGCGCACAGCACTGGGGCGCCACCGGCTCGGGCTGCTCCCAGGCCGAGCCCAGGCCCGCCTTCCAGCCGGAGACGGGCTGCACGGGCCGCTCGGTGGCCGACGTCAGCGCGGTCGCCGATCCCGCGACCGGCGTCGCGGTCTACAACAGCTTCTCCGACGCCGGATGGAACGTCTACGGCGGCACCAGCGCGTCCGCGCCGATCATCGCCGGCGTCTACGCCCTGGCCGGCACCCCCGTCGAGGGCACCTACCCCGCCTCCTACCCGTACCAGACGCCGGGCGCGCTCCACGACGTCACCGACGGCGACAACGCCAGCTGCCCCGACGCGGCGCTGTGCGGCTTCGGTACGGCGCCCCGGTGCGATCCCGCGCCCAGCTGCACCGCCGGGCCCGGGTACGACGGCCCGACCGGACTGGGCACGCCCAACGGCCTCGCCGCGTTCCGGCCGGGCCCGCACGGCACCGTCTCCGGCGAGGTCACCGACCGGGCCACCGGGAAACCGGTGCCCGGAGCCGCCGTACGACTGGGCGACTACCACGCCTCGGCCGGCGACGACGGCACCTGGTCGCTCGTCGCCCCGGCGGGCACCTACCGGCTGACCGTGAGCGCCTTCGGCTACGCCGACAAGGACCTCGGCCAGGTCGAGGTCGCCGACGGGGCGCGGGTGAGCGCCGACACCGCGCTGGCCGCCGTACCCACCCAGACCGTCTCCGGCACGGTCCGCGACGGCGGCGGGCACGGCTGGGGCGTGTACGCCCGGCTGACCGTCGACGGCGTGCCCGGCACCGCCTTCACCGACCCGGCCACCGGCCACTACGCGATCCGCCTGCCGCGCGACGCGACGTACACCCTGAAGGCCACCGCCCTGTACCCCGGCTACCGGCCCGCCACCGCCACGGTCGCCCTCGGTGCCACCGCGCGCACCGCCGACCTCTCCCTGCCGCTGACCGACACCGGCACCCTGCCGCCCGGATACGCGGTCACCTACCACGGCGGCGGCCTCCAGCCCTTCGACAAGGCCACGACGCCCGAAGGCTGGAGCGTCGTCAACCACACCGACGCGGGCGGCTGGGAGTTCGGCGACCCCCTCAACCGCGGCAACCAGACCGGCGGCGAGGGCCGCTTCGCGGAGGTCGACGACTACGCCCTCGGCTGGGCTCCGGTCGACACCGAACTGGTCAGTCCCGCCTACGACTTCTCGGCGCTCACGCATCCGAGGCTGGAGTTCGACACCGCGCTGCCGGGCACCTACCGCTTCAGCGACCCCACCGCCGACGTCGACGTGAGCACCGACGGCGGCCACACCTGGGACACCGTCTGGCACACGACCGACGTCGTCAACGGCCCCGCGCACGAGACCGTGGCGCTCACCGCCTGCGCGGGCAAGCCGTCCGTGCGGGTCCGCTTCCACTACAGCGGTTCGCTGACCGGCTTCTGGCAGCTGGACAACGTGGCCCTCGGCACCCGCTCGCTGGACACCGTGCCCGGGGGCCTGCTGACCGGACGGGTGACGGACTCCAACACCGGGACCGGCGTGCTCGGCGCCACCGTGGCCGCCCGTGCCGTACCCGCCGACAGCGGCCGCAGCATCGCCTCGCCCGGCGACCCCGCCGTGGGCGACGGACTGTACTGGGCCTTCTCCTCCCGCACCGGCCGACAGGAGGTCACCGCGGACCTCGCCGGATTCGGCTACCCGGCCGTCACCTCGACGCCGCGGATCAAGGCCGACGCCGTGACCACGGCCGACTTCCGCCTGCGCCCCTCCCTGCTGGAGGCGAAACCCTCCGCCGTCGGCGTCACCGTGCCCTGGGGCGGCCGGAAGACCGTCACCGTGAAGCTGCGCAACACCGGAGGCGCGCCCGCCACCCTCTCCGTCGGGGAACAGAACGTCGCGAGGACCGCGTCCGCGTCGCCTGCCGGGGCGCCACGCAAGCGCACCGCCACCGAGGCCGGGCCGCTGGACATCCCGCGGGCCGCCACCGGAACCACGGCCGCCGGCACGCCCGCCGACCAGGCCTGGAAGCCGGTCACGGACCTGCCCCAGGGGACGAGCGGAGGCATCGCGGCCACCCACGACGGCATCCTGTACGCGGGCCTCGGCCAGATCCCCGACGGCCGACTGACCAACTCCCTGCGCTCCTACGACCCGGCCACGACCGTCTGGACGGACCTCGCCCCCGCCGTCACCAAGCGGTTCGGGGCGGCGGCCGGGTTCATCCGGGGCAAGCTGTACGTGACGGGCGGCAAGGACGCCGCCGGGCGGCCCATCGCGGGCGGGGAGGTCTACGACCCGGCGGCCGACACCTGGTCGGCGATCGCCGACGCGCCCGTCGCCTACGGCAGCCCCGGGGCGGCGGTCGTCGGCGACAAGCTGTACGTGATCGGCGGCTGCGCGCAGTTCTCCTGCGGCAGCGGCGACGTCCAGGTCTACGACCCGGCGACCGACTCCTGGTCGCGCGGCCCCGCCTACCCGACACCGACGTCCTGGACGACGTGCGGCACCGCCGACGGAACCCTGTACTGCGCGGGCGGCGTCTACCAGGCCGACGGCGGCTTCCCGCGGGCGACCGCGGTCGGCTACGCCCTCGACCCCGCCAAGGGCCGCTGGACACCGATCGCCGACCCGCCGGCGGACGTCTGGGGTGCCGCGGGCGCCGCGGCGGGAGGCCGGCTGCTGATGGGCGGCGGCGTGCTGGTCTCGGCGGGCGCCATGACCAACGAGGCCTACTCCTACGACCCGTCCGCCGACGCCTGGACCGCGCTGCCGAACCTCCCGCAGCCGCTGTACGCGGCGGCCTCCGCGCCGGGCTGGTACGTCGTGGGCGGACAGACCCCGGACCGGGCGACCCAGACCGCCGCGCAGGTGCTGCCCGGCTGGGACAAGCCGCACGGCGACGTCCCGTGGCTGAACGGAACGGCCGCCGCGCGGACCGTCGCCCCGGGGCGGACGGTACGCCTGACCGTCACCGCCGACGCCACGGCGATGGGCCCCGGCGACGCGGGCGTCCACCAGGCGCGCCTGGTCGTCGACACCGACGGCCCGTACGGGTCCGTCACCGTTCCGGTCACCCTGACCGTGGTGCCGCCGCACGGCGCGCTCCGGCTCACCGGCACGGTGACCGCCGGCCGGTCGGGCGGCGCGCCGATGCCGCTGGCCGGGGCCACGGTCCGCGTCACGGCCGGCGGCGGAGCGCACACCCTGCGCACCGCGCTCGACGGCCGCTACGAGGTGTGGCTGCCGGACGCGGACCGCGCGGTCGGCCTCACCGTGAGCGCGGAGGGCCACCGGACGGTGCGGCGCACCGTACGGCCGCACGGCGCCGCCGAGTTCACGGCGGACGTCACCCTCGCCCGGCGGTAGCCGGCCCGGGCCGGGGGGGGGGGGGGGGGGGGGGGGGGGGGGGAGGAGGAGGGGGGGGGGGGGGGGGGGGGGGGGGGCAGTAGGGGGGGGGGAAGGGGGGGGGGGGGGGGTTGGTTGTGTGA